>JAISCE010000023.1 GCA_031265765.1 Azoarcus sp. | reverse complement strand
GCGGGCAACTGGAAGCCTTGCTGAACTACATGATGCAAGTGGGCGATACCGCCGACCCTCGCGCTTTCGCCGAGCGGTTGGCGCAACAGTTGCCCGGTTATGAGGAAAGCATGATGACTATTGCGGAAAGGCTGCGCATGGAAGGACGTGCGGAGGGGCACATGGAAGGACGCACGGAAGGCGAGGCGGCTGTTCTCGCCCGCCAGTTGGCACGCCGCTTCGGCTCCTTGCCGGAGTGGGCGCGGGCGCGTCTGCGCCAGGCCGATGCCGCCCAACTGGAAACCTGGGCTGACGCCGTGCTGGAGGCGGCAAGCCTGACGGACGTATTGGGCTCGTCGCCGAATCCGCATTGAAGCGCGCGGCATCGGCGCGGGGATTTCCCGCGCCGCTCAGTTGTCGGCGTGGTTCAGGGCTTCGTCGAATTGGTAGACCATGTCGTCGACGATGTCGTCGAGGTCGGTCGGGATGTAGCCGAGGCAGACGGAAACCATTTCGCGCGCCTTGCGCCATTCGCCGTCCTGTACGGTGCGCAGGTGGGTGCTGGCGACGATTTCGGCCATGACGTTGATGGCGATCAGGCGGTGTGTTTCGCTGTTGAGGTTGCGCGGGTCTTCGAGCTGGGTGTAGTCGTGGTGGTTGAGGATGCCCTGGGCGACGGTGTCGGCCAGGCCCCAGGTGCGCGCAAGGTAGTAGCCGAGTATGGCGTGGCTGGTGCCGAGGGCGCTTTCTTCGATGTCGGTGAAGGCTCGCTGGGCGTCCTGGTTGGCTTCGCGCAGGATGTTCTTGTATTCGGGGTAACGCTGCGTGAGCAGGGGGATGCCACAATCATGGAACAGGCCGAAGGTGTAGGCGGTATCGGCGTTGACGCCGCCGACGACGGTTGCCAGGCGCTTGGCGGCGATGGCCGTGTAGCGTGAGCTGTCCCAGAAGCGTTCGAGCGGGGCGCCGTTGGTGTTGATCGCGCTTTTCAGCAGGGCTTCGTTGACCAGGTTGGCGATCAGCTTGAAGCCCAGCATGTTGACTGCGTCCGTGATCGAGGCGATGCGGTGGCGGCCGCCGATCAGCGGCGAGTTGGCCGTGCGGATGACCGCGGCGGCGATTCCGACGTCCTGCTTGATGAGCCCGGCGATTTTCTTGTTGTTGATGAGCGGGCTTTTTATCTCGGTCATCAACCGGTCGAGAATGGCGGGACAGGGCGGGATGGCGATCCCCTGCAAGAGGGTCTTGTGATCGGTGATATTCATTTTGCTTGTATCTTGGCCGCTGGACGCCGAAAACAAGTATGTACTGGATCGTACTTTAGCGCGTGGTGCGATGCGGAGGCCAAGGCATACTGCACAGTCCGGTTATGCATTAATGTTCCGGATATTCCGTTGTGCCGGATGATTGCCGCGAAAGCGGGCATGGACATGGAGCCGTCGTACAGAAACAGGACGCGCGCTTGGGTAGAATGTGCGCCGGTATCGTTTGGGGGAAAAAGGCATGGGACAGGCGGAAGCTTGGATGGAGAAGTTGCTCGGCGGGGATGCGATGTCGGTGGTTTGGGTGCATGTGTCGCTGATCGTGCTGGCGGTACTGGCGTTCAATTTCGTCATGCGCCGCGTTCTGGCGCGTTTCGGCGCGCTGGCCGGTAAAACGGATACGTTGCTGGAGTTGTCCCTGGTGGCGGCCGCCCGGCAGCCGTTGTCGGTTTTGGCGTGGGTGGTCGGTATTTCGTTTGCGGGCCAGTTGGTGCGGGAGCAGACGAATGTGGCCATTCTTGCGTTCATTCCTCCTGTGCGCACGATAGGCGTCATTGCTTGCCTGGGATGGTTTTTGTTGCGCTTCGTCGCCCAGGCGAAGGAGGTTTTCGTCAGGCGGCGAACCGCACGGGGCGAGGAACCCGACCGCACCACGGTCGAGGCCATTGCCCAGCTTTTGCGCATCGCGGTGTGGGTGGCGACTTTTCTGGGGGGCTTGCAAAGCCTGGGGTTCTCGGTCGAAGGGGTGCTGGCGTTTGGGGGCATCGGCGGGATTGCCATCGGTTTCGCGGCCAAGGATTTGCTCGCCAATTTTTTCGGCAGCCTGATGATTTATTTCGACCGCCCATTCGCCGTCGGCGATTGGATACGTTCGCCCGAGAAGCAGATCGAGGGAACGGTCGAAGATATCGGCTGGCGTTTGACCCGTATCCGTACTTTCGATAAGCGGCCCTTGTATGTGCCCAATTCGGTGTTTACGACCATTACCGTCGAAAATCCGTCGCGGATGAGCAATCGCCGCATCAATGAAACCATCGGCGTGCGTTACGACGATATCGGCGAAGTCACGAGCATCGTCGAGGATATTCGCGCCATGCTGCTCGCGCATCCGGATATCGACCAGGAGCAGACGCTCATTGTGAACTTCTTTCAGTTCAACGAGTTTTCGCTCGATATCATGATTTATACCTTCACTCGCACAACGGTCTGGATTGAGTTCCACGAAATCAAGCAAGACGTGCTGTTGAAGATCGCCGCCATCATCGAGCGCCACGGCGCGCAGATTGCTTATCCGACGCGCATCAGTCTCAGCGCGCCTCTGCTGCCGGCCGGCCCGCCCGCGGCGCATGGCGCATAAACGCCGCTGTCCGCGATGAACGTCACGATATTCGCGGCGATCGGGTTGGGCGCGGCCTGCGGCGCATGGCTGCGCTGGGCTGTGGGGGCGTGGCTCAATCCCCTGGGCTTCGCGGTGCCGTTGGGGACGCTGGCGGTCAATCTGGGCGGGGGATTCCTGATGGGGGTGACGTTGTCCGTGCTGCAAGCGAATCCGGGGCTTTCCCCCGCCTTGCGGCTGGCGCTCACCACCGGCCTGCTCGGCGGGCTTACCACTTTTTCGACGTTTTCCGCCGAGGCTTTCCATCTTGCGCAACGCGGCGCGTGGGGCTGGATGGGGGCGCATGTGGCGCTGCATGCCGCAGGGTCGGTCTTGATGACCTGGGCGGGCTACGGCCTGGCGCAAGCCTGGCGGGGCTGAAAACTCATATCTTCCGGTAAAGTTCCGCGCCGCGCCGGGTGAATTCTTCCGATTTTTCTTCCATCCCTTTTTCCAGCGCACTGGTTTCGGAACAGCCTTTTTCCGCTGCGAATGCCCGTACTTCCTGTGTGATTTTCATGGCGCAGAAGCGTGGCCCGCACATGGAGCAAAAATGCGCTGTCCGGGCGGCTTCGCCGGGAAGCGTTTCGTCATGGAATTCCCGCGCCTTGTCCGGATCGAGGCCGAGGTTGAATTGGTCTTCCCACCGGAATTCGTAGCGCGCCTTGGAAAGTGCGTTGTCGCGGATTTGCGCGCCGGGGTGGCCTTTGGCGAGGTCGGCGGCATGCGCCGCGAGTTTGTAGGCGACGATGCCCGCCTTGACATCGTCCCTGTCCGGCAGCCCCAGATGTTCCTTGGGCGTAACGTAGCAAAGCATGGCCGTGCCGTGCCAGCCGATGGTCGCCGCGCCGATGGCGCTGGCGATGTGGTCGTGGCCGGGGGCGATGTCGGTGACGAGCGGCCCCAGGGTGTAAAACGGCGCTTCATTGCACCAGTCGAGTTCCAGCGCCATGTTTTCGCGGATGAGGTGCAGGGGTACATGGCCGGGACCTTCGATCATGGTCTGTACGTCGTGCCGCCAGGCGATATGGGTCGATTCTCCCAAGGTTTTGAGTTCGGCCAGCTGGGCTTCGTCGTTGGCATCGTAGATGGAGCCGGGGCGCAAGCCGTCGCCGAGCGAGAAGGCGATGTCGTAAGCCTTCATGATTTCGCAAATGTCTTCAAAATGGGTGTGGAGAAAGTTTTCCCGGTGATGCGCGAGACACCATTTCGCCATGATGGCTCCGCCCCGGCTCACGATGCCGGTCAGGCGGTTCGCGGCCAGGGGGATGTGGCGCAATAAAACGCCCGCATGGAGGGTGAAATAATCGACGCCTTGTTCGGCCTGCTCGATCAGCGTATCGCGGAAGATTTCCCATGTAAGTTCTTCGGCATGTCCGCCGACCTTTTCCAACGCTTGGTAGACCGGTACTGTGCCGACGGGCGTCGGCGCGTTGCGGACGATCCATTCGCGGGTTTCGTGGATGTGCTTGCCGGTCGACAAGTCCATTACCGTGTCGCCTCCCCATCGGATGGCCCAGACCATTTTGTCGACCTCTCCGGCAATCGAGGAAGAAAGCGCGGAATTGCCGATATTGGCATTGATCTTGGTGAGGAAATTGCGTCCGATGATCATCGGTTCGCATTCCGGGTGATTGACGTTCGCCGGGATGAGGGCGCGTCCGCGCGCGAGTTCGTCGCGCACGAATTCCGGTGTGATCTCGCCGCTGCCGTTGCCCGGCCCGGCTGCCCCGAAAGCTTCGCCCGCGTGCTGGCGGCCCAGAAGCGCGGCCAGTTTTTCCCCTTGCGGGCCGCTGGCTTTCAGGCTCTCGATGTAAGCCCGGCGATTCAGGTTTTCGCGGATCGCCACGAATTCCATTTCGGGCGTGATGATTCCTTTTTTGGCGTAATGCATCTGCGTGACGTTCCGTCCCGCCTTTGCCCGGCGCGGTTTGCGGTCCGGGCCGGGGAAGCGCAGGGCGGCGAGCGCCGGATCGGCGGCGCGCTGGCGGCCATAGGCGGAAGTCGGTTCGGGCAGGGAGAGCGTATCGCCGCGTTCTTCGATCCAGGCTTCGCGCAGGGGCGGCAGACCGGAGCGGATGTCGATCTTTACCTGTGGATCGGTATAGGGGCCGGAGCAATCGTAGACGAAAACGGGCGGATTCTTCATTCCGCCGGAAGATACCGGCGTATCGGACTGGGAAATCTCCCGCATCGGGATTTTCAGATCGGGCCGGGAGCCCTGGACGTGGATTTTGCGCGAACGGGGCAGGGGCGCGATAAGGGCGCGGTCGATGCGGGTATCGATGGCCGTGAAGGTTTCGGGGTCGTTCATCGAAAACTGATTCCGGTTGGAAGCCTCCCCTTCAGGGGGATAATCATGCGCGGGAGGGGGTTTGACTCCTTCCGCGCTGTGTCGCCTGTTTACGGGCGTGGATTGAAACATCGATCGCGCCAAAGCGCATGGAAGTGGTGTACCGGGCCATGTCCGCCGCCAGCGGTAAGCGAATCGGCGGCGGCGATGGCGTGCAGGAGGTAATCGCGCGCGGTGCGCACCGCAGTTTCGGTCGCATCCGGCTGTCCGGCGTTTCGCGCCAGCAAGGCGGCAATCGCGGAAGACAGCGTGCAGCCGGTGCCGTGGGTATTCGGTGTGGCAATGCGGCGGGCGGGCAATTCGATCATCCGCTCGCCATCGAACAGCAGGTCGAATACTTCGTCGCCGGGCAAATGTCCGCCCTTGAGCAACACCCAGCGTTTCGGGTCATGCGGCAACAGGCCGCGCAAGCGTTCGGCCATCCGGCGCATCTCCCGCAGTGACGCCGGTGCGCGCTCGCCCATCAGTTCCCCGGCTTCGGGCAGGTTGGGCGTGACGATGGACGCCAAGGGGAACAAGCATTCGCGCATTTTGCCGATTGCGGCGCGATCGAGCAGCGCGTCGCCGCTTTTGGCCGCCATCACCGGATCGAGAACGATGTTTGCCGCCTGCCAGTGCGCGAGGCAATCGGCGACCGTTTCGACCGTCGCCGCGTTGCCCAGCATGCCGATCTTGACCGCGTGGATGGGGACATCGGCAAACAGCGTGTCGATTTGCAGCCGCAGGAATTCGACCGGCGGCATGTGCGCACCGGTCACGCCCAAGGTATTCTGGGCCGTGAGCGCCGCGACGACGCCGCAACCGTAGACGCCCAGCGCCGAAAACGTCTTGATATCGGCGAGCACACCCGCGCCGCCGGACGGATCGACACCGGCGATGGAGACGGCATTGCGCGGAGATGTCGTGTAGTGACAAGGAGAGGACATGATTGCGTTTCCCTACGCCGGTATGGCCCGGATCAGGTTCCAAGGGTTTTTCTCAGCCAGCGCCTTCCGGCGAGGGCACCCCCAACGGCGCGCCGACAATACTGGAAGCCGCGCAGGCTGGCAAGTCGCATGTCGATGACCGGCATCGCCCGTCCGGATGCCTTTGTTTTTGCCGGCAGGATGGCTTTGAGTGTGTTTTATTGTCAACACATTCGTGTTTTTCGACACAGCAATCTTTCCGACGATCGTGTATGTTTACATTTTGGTTACGCGGGCTCGCATGATGTTGCTGTGCATGGATGGCGTTCTGCGTAGCATGGAGCGAAGCTGCCGGTCGTTTTCCTCGGTTATTTCGTTTCATGACCGACATTTGGTAACATGGGTTCGCCGCGGGCGGAACGGGACGGCTGCATCGTGCGGCTGTACGGGGTCCGGAACCGGTGTTTTTTACACTTCTGTATGAGATTTTGTTGTATGAGACTGCGCTTCATGAACAGTAAGAAGCAGAGTGCGCTTGCCGCCCTGGCAGGCGGGGTGGCGGTATTGTTGGGCGTCCAGGCGGCGCCCGCTTTCGCGGAGGAAACGGATGCGCTCAAGTTTTCGGTGTCCCAGACGCTTTCCCGGGATAGCAACCTGTACCGATTGTCGGACGACGAGCCGGACACGGGCGGGAAGATGCGAGGGAAGCGAAGCGACAGTATTTCCGTCACCAGGGCGGGAGCCAACTTCGATAAAGAATATGGCCGGCAGGGGATTCACGCGGGGCTTTCCGCGAGTCGGGCGCTGTATCGGAGACACACCGACCTGAACAACACTTCGCCGGATGCCCGCCTCCGCTGGGATTGGGGCATTGGCGACCATTGGAGCGGCGTTCTCGGCTATAGCTATAGCGAGTCGTTCGTCGGGTTCGAGGAGGCCGGCGGTGACGAGCGCGTCATGAGACGGTTGGGGCGCGCCACCGGCAGCGCCAATTACTGGTTCCATCCGAACTGGGCGCTCGGCGTCGGCGTGGGCAGCGTCCGCAGCACATATCGTGATGACCAGCGGCCGACCGATGAATACGATGCGCGCGAGACGAGCCTGAATTTGACCTATCGCCCGGCTACCGGCAATCGCATAGTGTTCAGCCTGCGCAATGAAAACGGCCAGTTTTCGGAACGGGACAAACAGGAGGGTTCGCTGCGTGACTGGCAGCAGCGCGATGCGCGCTTTTCCGGCGAGTGGCAGTTGACAGGCGTTACACGGGTGAACGGCTATGTCGGTTATTCCCAACGCGAATACGAATATGCGTCCAGCCGGGATTTCCGCGGCATGACAGGGAGCCTCGGCTTACATTGGGTGCCAACGCCGAAGGCCATCGTGGATTTATCCTGGCGGCGCGAAATCGGCGCGGATCAGGACGCCGCATCCAACTTCGCCGTGGTGCACAGCTGGATATTGCAACCGACTTGGGTCGTCACGGACAAGGTTCGTTTGGGCGCGACTCTCAAGACATCGAAGCGCGACTATCGCGGGACTTCCCCGGATGCTTCCTGGACGGGAGCGGCGAGATATGACCGTACCCAATCCTACGGGCTGAATCTCCAGTACGCGCCGGCTTCTTTCTTCGATCTGACGCTCGGGATCCAGCGTGAAAAGCGGGATTCAAAGTGGGACGACCGCCGCGATTATGATGCACAGACGACATGGCTGTCAGGGAATTTTACCTTCTAGGGGATGTGGGGACGTGTAAAGATGGCGCATGGACGCGCTGCGGGAAGGCTGTACGATATGCGCCTTGCCCCCCCATGACCAGACGGGATGACCGTGCCGCAGGGGAGGCACAGGGGTTGTTGAGTTGTGATGAGCGCCGCAACGGCAATGAAGGGAAGAAGCGCGGCGGTTGTTTTGCCGTGTTCGCCGCAGTGGTTCAAGCCTTCCGGTAAGGACAGGCATTTTGTCATTTTAAGGGTTCTTATGTTCCATTCAGTTCGTATTGCGCCGCTTTGCGTCGCTGTGTTGTTGGCGAGCGCCTTTTCCGGATGCGGCGGCAAGGAGAGTGCCGACAAACCGGCTTCCCAGGTCGCCGTCAAGGTGAACAAGCAAGAGATTTCCGTTCATCAGGTCAACGATTTGCTCGGGCGCGGCGGTGCGATTCCGCCGGATCAACTCAAGGATGCCACGGCGGCTGCCGTCGAACGCCTCATTAACCAGGAACTGTTGGTGCAACAGGCGAAGGAGCACAAGCTCGATCGTGATCCGAGAGTGATGCAGATGATCGAGTTCTCCCGCCGCGAGATTCTCGCCCGCGCCTATGCCGAACAATTCGCGAGCGCGACGCCTCGTCCGTCCGAGGCGCAGATCCAGGCGTTTTACGACGAAAATCCGGCATTGTTCGCCAAGCGGCGTATCTACAGCTTGCAGGAGATCAATATCACTGCATCGCCTGAGCAGTTTGAAGATGTCCGGGCGCGTTTGCAGTCTGGCGGAAACTTGCAGCAGCTTATGGACTGGCTCAAGGAAAAGGGCGTCCAGTTTGCCGCGAATAGCGCTATCAAGGCGGCGGAACAACTGCCCGGCGAGTTGCTTAAAAGTATTGCCGCTTTGAATCCTGGCCAGGCGTTTGCCACCCGGACGCCGACCGGAGCCGTGCTTGTTTTCGTCGTCGGCGCGCGGGATGAGCCGGTCGATCGCGGCAGGGCGAAGCCCGCTATCGAGAACTACCTGTTAGGTCAGGCGCGCAACGAAAAAAGGGCTGAGGAACTCAAACGCTTGCGCGAAAGCGCTGCCGTCGAATATGTCGGCGAGTTCACACCGCCGCAGTCGGCTGCGGCCGCCGCGCCCGGCGCTGCGCAGGATCAACAGGCCGCGCCGCCTGCTGCGAAGGAGGAATCCAAGGAGGATGCCATTCGCTCGGCGATTGAACAGGGAGCAGCCAAGTTGAGGTGAAACATGCCTGGGCTGCCCGGACGCGGGAGCGTCCAGTTCTTCCTGTCGTGACCATGGGGCGCCCTTGGCGCCCCATGGTCGACAATGAAATGTAAACATAGATATGGTTGACTCAAATGATTCTTCGATTCTTCCTTCGCCATCTGTTCGTCGTCGCGGCGCTCGTGTTCGGCCTTGCGGTTTCCGCGCAGGCCGCCGATGAACGGGAATATGTCCTTGGGCCGGGCGACATCGTTCGCATCACGGTATTCCAGAATCCCGATCTCACCACCGAAGTGCGCGTGTCGGAAAAAGGCGTTCTTACGTTTCCGCTGATTGGCGCGGTTTCCGTGGGCGGCATGACCACTTCCGCTGCCGAGACGGAAATCGCTACCCGCTTGCGCGAAGGCGGTTTCGTGCGTCAACCCCAGGTCAATGTCCTGCCGATGCAGATTCGCGGCAATCAGGTCTCCGTACTCGGGCAGGTCAACCGGCCTGGCCGCTTTCCGTTGGAGACGGCGAATTTGCGCCTGACCGACATGATCGCCACGGCTGGCGGCGTTGCGGCGGGAGGGGCCGATATCGTGGTGTTCGTCGGGGTGCGCAATGGCAAGCAAGTGCGGCGTGAAGTCGACCTGCCCGCATTGTTCATCAGTGGCGATCTGGCAAGTAACCTGCCTCTGACCGGAGGCGACTTGATCTACGTGCATCGTGCGCCGATGTTTTATATCTACGGCGAGGTCAATCGACCGGGCGCCTTTCGTCTTGAACGCAACATGAGCGTGATGCAGGGATTGGCAACCGGCGGAGGAACCTCGGCGCGCGGCACCACGCGCGGTTTGCGCATTCATCGGCGCGAGGCCAATGGGGCGCTCAAGGTGGTCGAGCCCGGCCTGGACGATCTCCTGAAGGCCGATGACGTCATCTACGTCAAAGAAAGTCTTTTCTGATTGCGAGTTTGTTGTGACTTTTCGGCAGTTTCTTCTTATTCTGCGGGCGCGCAAGTGGGTTATCTGGGGGGTACTGGCCAGTATCGTCGCCATCGTGCTCATCGTCAGCCTGATATTGCCCAAGCAATACACCGCGACGACGGCGCTGGTGATCGACCTGAAGGCAAACGACCCCGTCGGCGGCGCGGCTGCCGCCCAACTCGCGCCGGGGTATCTGGCGACCCAGATCGACATCATCGAATCCGAACGTGTTGCACAGCGTGTCGTGGAATTGACCCGGATGGACAGGGTTCCTGTACTCCAGACGCAGTGGCGCGAGGAGACGAATGGCGAAGTCAGTTTCCAGTCGTGGATGGCCATGTTGCTCCAGAAACAACTCGATATTCGGCCATCAAGGGAAAGCAGTGTCATCAATCTCAGATATTCGGGACCCGACCCGGCTTTCGCTGCCGCGGTTGCCAATGCATTTGCGCGCGCCTACATAGAGACGACGATCGATCTCAAGGTGGACCCCGCTCGCCAATATGCGCAATGGTTCGATGGGCAGACCAAGGATCTGCGCGACAAGCTCCAGCTTGCCCAAAGCAAACTGTCCGAGTACGAGCAAGTAAACGGAGTGCTTGCGGGCGATGGCCGTTTCGATATCGAAAACCAGCATTTGGCGGAACTCAACAGCCAGTTGGCAGCGGCGCAAGGGCAGCGCGCGGATAGCGGAGCGCGCCAGAGTCAAATCAACGCCGCCGAATCGGTGCCTGAAGTCATGGCCAATGGTCTGATTTCCAGCCTCAAGGCGGATGTGGCGCGGAGCGAGGCACAGCGTAGTCAATTACTTGGCAAGCTTGGCGAGAACCATCCGCAAGTGCTCCAGTTGAGCGAGGAGATTGCCGAATTGCGCCGTCGTGTCGAGGCGGAGACCCAGCGTGTGCTGAGTTCGCTTGGCACGTCTTCCAGAGTCAGCGCGGCTCGCGTGTCCGAGATTTCCGCCGCGATCGACAGGCAGAAAGCCCGTGTCCTCGAACTCAAGGCGCATTATGACAAACTGTCGGTGCTCCAGCGCGATATCGAGAGCGCGCAAAAGGCATATGACTTTGTAATGCAAAGTTTTGCGCAAAAGAATCTTGAAAGCCAGGCGCAGCAAGCCAATATTTCGGTGCTCACACCGGCGGAGCCTCCTCTGCAACCTTCCAGCCCCCGGATACTGCTCAATATGGTGATCGCGGTGTTTCTCGGGAGCTTGCTTGGCGTTGGCCTGGCGCTGGTGCTTGAGCTTGTCGATCAACGTGTGCGCGGAAGCGAAGATCTTTCGCAATTCGTCGGCATTCCTGTCCTCGGTATCATTCCGGCGCCGACAGGTCGTGCCGGCGCTCGTTTTCGCCGTCGTCCAGCTATCGCCTAGGAAAACAAAATGGACGATGCGTCCAGCGCACAATTTTCCGATTCGGGCGATCGCTCGATCGGCGCAATCCTGGTGGCTACCGGTCGGCTTTCGCCGGACGATGCCGAGCGTATTCTCAGGGAACAGAAAAAGCGGAAGCTCCGGTTTGGAGAAGCCGCGTTTGCGCTCGGCCTTGTGACGGAAGCGGATATCCAGTTCGCTTTGTCCCACCAGTTCCGCTACCCTTATTTGCAACGTGGGGAAAGCCGGGTTTCCGAAACCGTCGTGGCGGCATACAACCCATTCTCCCCGCAGGTGGAGGCGCTGCGCGCGGTGCGCAGTCAATTGGTACGGCGCTGGTTCGATGGCGATAATGAACGCCGGGCGCTCGCAATCGTCAGTCCCGACCATGGCGAGGGGCGTTCCTGGCTTGCCGCCAACCTGGCGGTGGTGTTTTCACAATTGGGCGCGCGTACTTTGCTGATCGACGCGGATCTTCGCCATCCCTCTCAACACAGTTTGTTCGGCATCGACAATCGGAGCGGACTTTCATCCATTCTGGGAGGACGCGCTACCGCGAACGTCGTATTCAAAATTCCGGCCTTGCACGACCTTTCGATCCTGCCTTCGGGTCCGGTTCCGCCGAATCCACAAGAATTGCTGGCGCGTCCCCTGCTTGGCAGGATGCTTTTGCAGTTGGCGAATAGTTTCGATGCCATTATCATCGACACGCCGGCTGCCAGCTGTTTTGCGGAAAGCGTTGCCATTGCCATGCTGGCCGGTGGCGCGCTTGTCGTGTCCAAGCAGGACCGGACGCGGATACGTTCTCTGAATGAACTCTATGCGTGCCTGAGAGATGCTGGCGCCGTGATTACGGGCGGCGTGCTTAATGGCGGCGGTGTAAGCCGCCGGAGCGCCCGTCGCCTGCCTCCCGCGCCTTTGCAGGAAAAATGGTGGCAAGTGCGCCCGGCGCGCCTGAAATCCGGCACGACGCCGTTGTTGCCGCATAACGAGCCGAAGGCGCAGCCAGCCAAGCGCACCAGGTCTCGCGCCTCGCTGGAGCGCGATAGTTGAATCGCCAATGTGCGTCCTTTCGCTTGTCGTGTAAGTACTCGCGCGGTAAATACGATCGCAAGGCCGCGCCTGGTGTTTTTCGTTGAAGATCTATACCTTCCCCTTCAGGGGGGAGATCCGATGCGAGAGGGACGAGGGACGCGATTCTTTCCATGTCGTGTCGCCCGGCTACGGGCGTGGATTGAGACATTCCGGCAGTTTCTCCAGAATCTTTCGCACTGGGGCGGGCAGGGCCGCGGCGGCGATGCGTTCAAGCTCCAGCCATTGCCATGCGGGTTCGGCGAGCGTGCGGGGTACGGCTGGCAAGTCGATTCGCCATGGCGCGATTTCCAGCGTGAAATGCGTGAAACCGTGTGTGAGCGGCGGTAATTCGTGCGCGTCGATTTCGTTGATGCCGAAACGGTTCGCAACCCATGCCTGAATGCCGGTTTCCGCCGGGATTTCTGGGAAGGCAAGCAAACCGCCCCAAATTCCGGCAGGGGGGCGGCGTTCCAGTAATACCTTCTTGCCGAAAACGACAACCGCTACCCACGACATGCGGCGAGGCAGCGCCTTTTTGGGGCGTCGCATCGGTAACTCGGCGAGCCGGCCTGAAATGCGGGCGACACACTCCGCGGCGAGCGGGCAGTGTTCGCAAATCGGCCGGGCGCGGGTGCACACCGTAGCACCCAGATCCATTTGTGCCTGGATGTAGATGGCCATGTTTTCCGGACGCTTCGGCAGCAGTGCTTCGGCCAGTGTCCATAGGCGCTCTTCGACTGCCCGTTCCCCTGGGAACCCTTCGATGCCGAAAGCCCGGCAAAGTATCCTCTTGACATTGCCGTCGAGGATGGCCGCCCGCTCGTCACTGGCGAAAACGGCTATCGCCGCCGCGGTCGATCTGCCGATGCCGGGCAATTCGGCCAGTGCTTGCGCTGTTTCCGGAAAGCGACCGCCATGATCTTCCATCACTTTGCAGGCTGTGCGGTGCAGGTTGCGGGCGCGGGCGTAATAGCCGAGTCCGCTCCACTGCGTCATGATGTCTTCCAATGGCGCGGCGGCAAGCCTTGCGACATCGGGAAAGCGCGCAAGAAAGCGGACGTAATAGGGGATGACGGTTGCCACTTGCGTTTGCTGCAACATGATCTCGGCGAGCCAGATCCGGTAAGGATCGCGGCTGTTTTGCCATGGCAGGTCATGGCGGCCATGCCGGGTCTGCCAATCGATCAGCCGGGCGGAAAAATCTCTGCGGGTCATGGACGATGAAAGCGGCTTTGCAAAGGGCGTCATTAATAACGGAAAAATTGTGCGAAAAAACGCTCGACGACACGGTCGGAGGCCGCGACAATAACGCCCTTTCATTCGATCCGCGAGAGCCGCTTTAATGCCTTCGACATCTTCCCCCGCCGCCGACAAGGGGCGCGAATTTCGCAATGCGCTCGGTCGTTACGCTACCGGAATCGCCGTGGTTACGGTGAAAACCCAGGCGGGCGATCTGCTGGGACTGACGGTGAATTCCTTCAATTCAGTATCGCTCGCGCCTCCGTTGGTGGTGTGGAGCCTTGCTGCCGCTTCGTCGGCGCTGGCGGCATTCGAGGCGAGCGAATACTACGCGATCAATGTGCTTGCCGCCGATCAGGAGGCATTGTCGCAACGTTTCGCCAGCCGGCGTAAAGACCGCTTCGATGGCCTGGCGCTTGAAACCGGCCTCGGCGGCGCGCCCTTGCTGTCTGGCAGTTGCGCGCGTTTCCAGTGCCGCAACGCTATCCGCCATGCGGGCGGCGATCATGTGGTGTTCATCGGTGAAGTCGAGCGTTTCGACTACGGTGAAGACGAACCGCTGATCTATTTCGGCGGGGCTTATCGCCGCCTGACAGCCTGAAGTCGGTGCAATTGCGGTCGGGTCGGGTTTGCCGTTCCGAGGAGTATTGGAATGATTTTTGCCTTGGATGCAGAAAGGCGGGCAATGTCGCGCGCGGTCATCGGCTACAATCGATCGTAACAAGCACGGTACGGTTTACGATCCAGAAGCAAGCATGCTGAGAGCCGAAGTAGCGATCATCAACAAGCTGGGGCTGCATGCGCGCGCTTCGGCCAAGCTCGCGCAACTGGCGGGCAACTTTGCCGCCGATATCTGGCTCGAACGCAATGAACGCCGGGTCAACGCCAGGAGCATCATGGGCCTGATGATGCTGGCGGCTTCCCGGGGAACGGTGGTCGTCATCGAAGCCGAGGGCGAGGATGCGCAGGAAGCGTTGCAATGTATCGTCGAATTGATTGCCAACCGTTTTGACGAAGAGGAATGATGAGGGGAGCGCCGCGATGAGTTTTACCGTGCATGGCTTGCCAGTTTCGCAGGGCATCGCCATTGGCCATGCACATCTGGTTTCGCATGCGCTGTTGGAGGTCAATCGCTATCACATTGCGCCGCGCCACCTCGCTTCCGAACTGGACCGGTTCGATAGCGCGATTGCCAACGTGGAAGGCGAGTTGCTCGGCCTCAAGGCCGCCGCTACCGCCGCGCAGCCCCACAGCGAAGTCGGCGCGTTCATCGACTTGCAGCGGATGATGCTGGCCGATCCCGTACTGACGGATGCGGCGCGGGCGCGGATCGAGGAGCACCATTACAACGCAGAATGGGCGCTGGTGCAGCAGATGGAGACGGTGGTCGAGCAGTTCCGCCAGATCGAAGACCCTTATTTGCGCGAGCGCCAGGCCGATGTGGTGCAGGTGGTCGAACGCTTGGTGAAGGCGCTGCTCGGCGCTCCCGGTCACTTGCCGCCCAAACGCAAGGACGGTTTGGGCACTGTCGTCGTCGCCCACGATCTGTCGCCCGCGGATACCATCGGTTTCCGCGACCACATCGCCGGGTTCGTCACCGACACGGGCGGCCCCACCAGCCATACCGCCATCGTTGCGCGCAACCTGGGTATTCCGGCCGTCGTCGGCCTGCATCATATCCGCGATCTGCTGCATGACAACGAACTCATCATCGTCGATGGCACGCGCGGCATCGCCATCATCGACCCCGATGACAGTATCGTTGAAGAATACTTGCTGCGCCGTTCGGCGCTGGAACTGGAGCGTTCCAAGCTCAAGCGCCTGCGCGATACGCCGGCATCTACCCTCAGCGGCGAACACATCCAGTTATTCGCCAACATCAGCGGCTTGCAGGATGTCGCCCAGATCAAGGAAACCAACGCCGACGGCGTCGGGCTTTTCCGCACCGAGTTTCTTTTCATCGATCGCGACACTTTGCCCGACGAAGACGAGCAATACGAAACCTACCGCGCCGTGCTCAAGGCCGCTGGCGGCAAGCCTGTGACCGCCCGCACCTTCGACATCGGCGCGGACAAGATGCTCGCAGCCAAGAGCTGCGACGAACCCAATCCGGCGCTTGGCCTGCGCGCGGTGCGTTATTCGCTTGCCGAGCCCAAGACCTTCCTGACGCAATTGCGCGCTCTGTTGCGGGCTTCGGTGCATGGCAAGCTCCAGGTCATGATGCCGATGCTCGCGCATGCCGACGAAATCGACCAGATGCTGGTTCTGGTCGAAAAGGCCAAGGAAGATTTGCGCGACGAAAAACTCAAGTTCGACGAAGCCTTGCCCATCGGCGGCATGGTGGAAGTCCCCGCCGCCGCGCTCGCGCTGGGCATGTTCGTGCGCCGCCTGGCTTTCCTGTCGATCGGCACCAATGATCTCATTCAGTACACACTGGCGGTCGACCGCGGCAACGAAGCGGTCGTACACCTTTACGATCCGCTGCACCCCGCCGTGCTGCGGCTGATCTCCATCACCATCCAGGCAGCGCAGCGCGCCGAACTGCCCGTGTCGGTATGTGGCGAAATGGCCGGCAATGCCGCCTACACGCAATTGTTGCTCGGCATGGGCTTGCGCAGCTTTTCGATGCACCCGGCGCGCATACTCGAAATCAAGCAGCAGATACTGCGCGCCGACCTTGCCGATCTTACGCCGAAGGTGCAGCGCATCCTCAAGCTGGATGAACCCGCCCGCATCCGTGAGGCGGTGGAAAAACTGGCGGGGTGAAGAAAGCCCAAGCGATCGTTTCGCTTGGGCGATCGCCTTGATCGTTTGATTGACAGGACGCTCGCCCGGAGTTTAGAATCGCCAGCTTTCCGTTTGGGGCCGGGTTTCGGTGCGGCCCCGATAGTCCAGGGGTTTTACATGAAAACGTTTTCCGCCAAGCCGCACGAAGTTCAGCGCGACTGGTATGTCGTCGATGGCGCTGACAAGGTGCTTGGCCGTCTTGCTGCCGAAGTGGCCCGCAGGCTGCGCGGCAAGCATAAGCCCATCTATACCCCGCACGTCGATACCGGCGACTACATCGTCGTGGTCAACGTCGACAAGCTTCGTGTAACCGGCAACAAGGCGCTCGACAAGAAGTATTACCGCCACTCCGGCTATCCGGGGGGCATCCATGAAACCAGTTTCGCCAAACTGCAACAACGCTTCCCGGCGCGTGTGCTGGAGAAGGCCGTCAAAGGCATGCTGCCGAAGGGGCCGCTCGGTTATGCGATGCTGAAAAAGCTGAAGTGCTATGCGGGCGCCGAGCATCCGCATGCCGCCCAGCAGCCGAAAGTTCTTGAAATCTGAGGAGCCCGCAGATGGCTGTCACCTACAATTACGGAACCGGACGGCGCAAGACTGCCGTCGCCCGCGTGTTCATCAAATCGGGCACGGGCAATATCATCGTGAACGGCAAGCCGGTCGATGAATTCTTCTCCCGCGAAACCGGGCGGATGATCGTGCGCCAGCCCCTCGTGCTCACCGGCAACGAAGGGCGCTTCGATATCATGGTCAATGTCGTCGGCGGCGGCGAATCCGGCCAGGCCGGCGCGGTTCGCCACGGAATCACCCGTGCGTTGATCGATTACGACAGCGAACTGAAAGCCAGCCTGCGCACCGCAGGCTTCGTGACGCGCGATGCGCGCAAAGTCGAACGCAAGAAGGTCGGTTTGCACAAGGCTCGCCGCGCCAAGCAATTCTCGAAACGCTGACCGCGTGCGAAGGCGTCGAACGAAAAAGCCGTCCTTTCCGGGCGGCTTTTTCGTTGGCTGCGCGATAATACGCGCTCACTCATGACGGGTAAGGAGAGAAGATCATGATCAAGGCGGGCATCGTCGGCGGCACTGGCTATACCGGCGTCGAGCTGCTGCGGATTCTGGCTGGACATCCGGCGGTGGAACTGGCCGCGATTACCTCTCGCGGCGAAGCCGGACAGCGGGTGTCCGATATGTTCCCGAGTCTGCGGCGGCGGGTGGATCTGCATTTCGTGACGCCGGAAGACGGCGCGCTCGAACAGTGCGACGTGGTGTTTTTCGCCACGCCCAACGGCGTTGCCATGAAACAGGCAGCGACGCTGGCGGCGGCTGGCGTGCGAGTGATCGACCTTGCCGCCGATTTCCGCCTCCGCGACGTAGCGGAATGGGAGAAGTGGTACGGCATGACCCATGCCGCGCCGGAACTGGCGGTCGAGGCCGTCTATGGTCTGCCCGAGATCAACCGTGAGCAGATCCGCAAGGCGCGGGTGCTCGCCAACCCGGGTTGCTACCCGACTGCGGTGCAACTCGGTTTTTTGCCGCTGGTCGAAGCGGGCGTGGTTGCGCTCGACCATCTGATCGCCGATGCCAAGTCGGGTGTCTCCGGCGCCGGGCGCAAGATGGCGGTGGCGAATCTGTATGCGGAAATCACCGACAGTTTCAAGGCATATGGCGTTGAGGGGCATCGCCATTTGCCGGAAATCCGTCAGGAACTGTCCCGCCTGGCCGGCGGCCAAGAGATCGGGCTGACCTTTGTGCCACATTTGGTGCCGATGGTGCGCGGCATCCACGCCACGCTCTATGCGCGTCTGACGCGCGAAGTGAGTGCGGCCGACTTGCAGGCGCTGGTCGAGGCGCGCTTTGCCGGCGAGGCCTTCATCGACGTGATGCCGCCGGGCAGCCACCCGGGAACACGTTCGGTGCGGGCTTCCAACAATTGCCGGATCGCTGTGCATCGGCCGCAGGGCGGCGATACGGTCGTGGTGCTGTCTGTCATCGACAATCTGGTCAAGGGTGCGGCTGGGCAAGCGGTGCAAAACATGAACATCATGTTCGGCGAAGAAGAAAGCCTGGGGCTGACCATGCTGCCGGTCAGTCCGTGAATCTGGACGCTCATGTTGGCGCTTGCACGTCGATCTTGGGTTGCAGTTTACCAGGGTCTTGGAATGTGGGCCTGGGCGGAGCGAGGAGCGTCAACCATGACCCGGCCCGCTTCCTTGAATGGATTTCCACCTCCATCTGACGAAGGAGCGTCGTGATGACCCTCACCATCGTCGTGCTGGCATTGATGGTCGTTGCGGTCTGGTATGTCCCGTCCAGGCTGGAAAACCTGCTCGGTCTGCGAAAGGCGTGGCCGTGGAGCGTTTTGTCCGCCGCCGTTGTCGCGGGCTATATGCTGATACTCACCAAGGGAATCTACACTTGGGACAACGCCGCCATTGCCGTCATCTACAACGTGCTCGGGCTGCTGCTCGTATTCTTCCTCTATTTGTTCCTGTTCCTGCTCGTCACGCACCCGTTGGCGCGCTGGGTCAAACGTCCGCTTGGCGTCGGCGGCATCATCGTTTCCGCCCTGCTCGTGTTTTACGGTTTCATCAATGCCCAGTCCTTTACGGTGACGCATCATGATCTGCCCGTAAAGGGACTGGCGCAAACCGTGAAAATCATTCACGTCCCCGACGTTCATCTGGGAACTCAACGGGGAGAAGCCTATCTCGAAAAGATACTGGCCGTCATCGACGAACAGAAACCGGACATGGTGCTCTATAACGGCGATCTGATCGACAGCAACATTGCGCTCCGGCCCGAATTGTTCTCGCTTTTCAGGAAAGTCGACGCCGAGCAGTATTTCACCCCCGGCAACCACGAATACTACATGGATACCGAAAGCGCCTTGCGGCTCATCGCCGGCGCGGGCATACGCATCCTGCGCAGCGAAATGATCGAGACGCACGGCGTCCAGCTCATCGGCATGGAGTACATGAATGCCGACAGGCAGACCTACGATGCCCACAGGGTCAACACCCTGACCATGCAGGAAGAACTGCCCCGCATCGCGAGGGACGGCGGCAAACCCTCGGTGCTCGTGCATCACAGCCCTGTGGGGATGCGCTACGCGGCGGAAGGGAATATGGATGTCATGCTGGCCGGTCACACGCACGGCGGGCAGTTCTTCCCCGGCACCGTGCTGGTAAAATACCGCTTTCCCATGTATGGCGGGCGCTACCGGATCGGCGGAACCACCCTGCTGGTTTCACGAGGAGCCGGCACATTCGGGCCGTGGATGCGGCTTGGCACTCAAAGCGAAGTACAAGTCGTCAACCTGATTCCCGAGAAGCCGGGGCAATAGCACCGAACCGAGGGAAAACGGACCGGGCAAGGCCGCGCTTTTTTTCGACCGTCACATCCGAGGACTTTACATGAACATAATCGCTTATGGCGCCCATGCCGGCGACCAACCCCTGGAACCCATGCGGATCACCCGCCGCGCGCCGGGCGTGCACGACGTGCAGATCGAGATCGCCTACTGTGGCGTATGCCATTCGGACCTGCATCAAGTGCGCTCTGAATGGGCCGGTACCCTGTACCCCTGCGTGCCGGGCCACGAGATCGTGGGCCGCGTGTCGGCGGTGGGCGCGCAGGTGTCGGGTTTCAAGCCGGGCGATCTCGTCGGCATCGGCTGCATCGTCGATAGCTGCAAGCACTGCGAGGAATGTGACGCCGGGCTGGAGAACTATTGCGACCACAGGGTCGACACCTACAACAGCCCCACGTCCGATGCGCCCGGCTATACGCTGGGCGGCTACTCGCAGCAGATCGTCGTGCATGAGCGCTACGTGCTGCGCATCCGCCACCCCGAAGCGCAACTGGCCACCGTCGCGCCGCTCTTGTGCGCGGGCATCACTACCTATTCGCCGTTGCGCCACTGGAAGGTCGGGCCGGGCCACAAAGTAGGTGTGGTCGGCATCGGCGGCCTGGGTCACATGGGCATCAAGCTCGCCCATGCCATGGGCGCGCGCGTGGTGGCGCTGACCACCTCGGAATCCAAGCGCGAGGCCGCTCTGGCTTTGGGCGCGAACGAGGTCGTAGTGTCGCGTAACGCGGACGAGATGGCGGGCCATGCCGGGAGTTTCGATTTCATCCTCGACACGGTGGCGGCGCCGCACGATCTCGACCCGTTCTTCAAGCTGCTCAAACGCGACGGCACGATGACTCTGGTCGGCGCACCCGCCACACCGCACCCGTCGCCGCAGGTGTTCAGCCTGATCATGAAACGCCGCAGCCTGGCCGGTTCCCTGACCGGCGGCATTCCCGAGACGCAGGAGATGCTCGATTTCTGCGCCGACCGCGGCATCGTCGCGGACATCGAGCTGATCCGCGCCGAGGAGATCAACACCGCCTACGAACGCATGCTCAAGGGCGACGTGAAGTACCGCTTCGTGATCGACAATGCTTCATTGGCGGCCTGAGCGCACGAGAGACGTGCTTTGTCACAATATCAAGAACGCCAGCCCAGCCACATGTGCGGCGGCTTGGTCAAAACGGCCAGAAGCGCGGTTGCCATCGCCTGCCTGGTTACAGGCGCCAATTTGGCCGTGGGGGCAACCGTCCAACCGGAGGAAATTCGCATGTGGATGACCGTCGGCGAACGCCGCTTCGCCATTACCCAGGCCGACACCGAAGCAGCCCGCGCTTTTGCCGCCATGCTGCCGTTCACGATCGACATGGCCGACTTCAACAGCAACGAGAAGCACGCGGAACTGCCAAGGACATTGCCGACGAGCGCAAATCGCCCCGGCACGATCCACAACGGAGATCTCATGCTGTATGGGTCGAAAACCCTGGTGGTTTTCTATCTGAGCTTCGACTCGTCTTACTCGTATACGCGCCTCGGCCGCGCGGACGACCCCGCCGGCCTGGCCCAGGCGCTCGGCCGCCGGGACGTGCGGATCACCTTCTCCAGGAACTAGATCCCATCGATACAGGCACTCCCTTGAAAAAGCCCTGCGTTATCATTCATCTCCATTGCAAAGAACTCAGCCGTTCTTCGGTCGTCATCTGAAGTGAATCGCCATCGCTGAATCCAAAGGAACCACTCGGTGCAACCACGGAATCAGAATCCCGGCAGCTTCCTCGCGGGCAAAGCCCGAAACCGTCGTCGTCTTCTCAAGGTCTCCGCCGCCCTCGCCGTCCTGGGCATCACGGGCGGCATCGCCTATTCGCAACATCCGCTGTTCGGGAAACTGCCGCAAGGCGAACGGCGGCTTCGTTTTGCCGGTTCCCCCAACTATGTGAACGGCCTGTTCCACAATCAGATCGACTCGCCCCTGCGCACGACGGATCAATCCGAGTTGAGCATGTGGATGGAGAGCCTCTTTGGAGAAAAAGGCCAGACGCGTCCGCCGGGCGCCATTCCCGCCATCAAGACTGAGATCAAGGCGCTGGATGCCACGCAGGACCTGGTGATCTGGCTGGGTCACTCATCCTACTTCGTGCAACTCGGCGGCCGGCGCATGTTGATCGATCCCGTCTTCAGTGCCAACGCCGCGCCCGTGCCGCTGGTGAACACCGCCTTCGACGGCACCAGCATCTATGCGGCCGAGGACATGCCCGACGTCGATGTCCTGCTGATTTCCCACGACCATTACGACCATCTGGACTATCCGAGCGTCCAGGCGCTCCAATCCAGGGTCAAGAAGGTAATCACCGGGCTGGGAGTCGGCGCGCACTTCAAGGCCTGGGGTTACGACATGCGCATCGTGCACGAGGCCGACTGGTATGAGGCCATCCAGTTGACGCCGGAACTGCGGATACGGCTCATGCCGGCCCGCCATTTTTCCGGGCGCGCCCTTCAGCGCGATCGCTCGCTGTGGGCCGGTTTCGCGCTGCTGTCTCCGCGGCGCCGTCTCTTTTTCAGTGGCGACACGGGATACGCGCCGCACTTCGCGGAGATCGGGCGGCGCTACGGCCCGTTCGACTGGGTGGCGCTGGATGCCGGCCAATACGATCCCCGCTGGGCGAACGTCCACATGAACCCGGAACAGGCGGCCCAAGCCGCGGATGATCTGCGCGCCAAGGTGTTGACGCCGGGGCACATCGGCCGCTTCTCAATCTCGCGGCACGACTGGGACGACCCGTTCAAGCGCATCACGGCCGCCAGCCAGGGGCGCGGCTACGCGCTGTGGACGCCCGAAATCGGCCGCCCCGTCTTTCTCGACGGCCGCACGCAGGAATTCACGCGCTGGTGGGAGACGGTCTCGTCGTCACAGCATTGAGTCAACATCCATGTCACAGCTTAACATTTGGAAGACTTCCACGTTCGCCGCAAGGAAGTTGTTCCCATATACGTTCATAGTCATCGAAACTGCATTGGGCATTCTGGGCGGATATTTTTTTGACCAACACCTCGTGCAGCCGCTGCTTCTTGTTATGCCAGAATTCGCAGGCTGGGAGTTTAACGCGACCGGACCGGGCTGTGGCTCAATCTCGCCATGCTGCTGCATGAATGCGAATTTTACCTACGCTCCCCGGCAGGGAGCGTGAGATACGGATTGTTGGGCGGAATTTCATCGAACAGGCATTTCGGGTCTTGTAACAGATACCCATGCAGACGTCGCGATTTTCTCGGCCCGGTCACTTCGCAGGTCCAGATGTTGAGGCCATTGGCCTGCTTGCGATGCAGTCCCAGCTTCTCGAAACGCTTCTGCACCCACTGCCAGTCCGTCATCCCGTCCTGTTTTGCCAAGGATGCCACTCTGAGATGCTCCTGCGCGTAGCGCTGGAAGACGCCGGGAGTGACCAGGCACGCCGTCCCGTCGACGGTATGCACCAGCGCCTTCGCGTCGTTGATGATCAGCTTGCGCGCCAGGATGCCCTGACGCAGCCAGGCGATGAAGTGTTCGCCCGAAGGAGCCGCATTGGACGGCGCGGTCGGCGCTTCATCTTTGGCGGGCGCGCCAAAGGACTCGCAATCGTGGAAGGTGACTGGCGCCGATGTCGCGCGCCGCGAGGTTTTACCGGCAGGCGCTTCGGCGACCTTGGGCGCATTGAACAGCGACTGCGGATCGCCCGCGGGATCGGCCGGCTGGTCTACGGGAAGCGGAGCATCGTTCGGAGGTGCCTCGCCGGACGGAGGCGAAACCTCGGACGTCGCATCAGGCAGGCCGAACAGGTCGAGGAGCGCTTCGACGCCATCGTCCGCAGAGGACGGCTGAACGAGAGCTGATGACGCCGCTGCAGGCGATGATGCCCTAGGCGGCGACACTGCGGCCGTTGGCGGATTGGCCGTTTCTTCGCTTCCCTCGTTCCCCTCGCTCCCTTCGCCTGCCTCTTCCTGCACCACCGTCCCCGCGAACGCTTCGGGCCGTGCGCCGGCTTCCCAGATCAGGGAAGGCGAAAGACGCAGGAGCGTGAAGGAATACGACCACCCGGCAGCGCTCGCCAC
>JAISCE010000080.1 GCA_031265765.1 Azoarcus sp. | reverse complement strand
GCCGTTTTCATGAGTCGCCCGTCATCGTCATGGGATTCCCGCATGCGGGAAAAACGTAGCGGCATCTTACGCCTATTTAAATCGTGTGTGCAATAGTTCTCACGGTTTTTTTGGGGGGGGCGGTTCGAGGGGCGGGGGGCGGTCAGTTTTCTTCCCGGATTTCCACGCCGCCGGTCTTCGCGGGAGCCCTTTCCCTTCGGCGCGACCTCATGGCGATGAAATCGGCGACTTCATTTGTTTATACATTTTATTTTTGTGTATGCTAAGATGCCTCCCGTTCCTGGATGACGTATATGTTCAGGTTCGTTGTTTCCATTCAACTATCACGGAGGGTTCATTGTGGCTACGACTTCTATTGGCGCAATCTTGGGTTTGTGGGGCAACCTCGTGGAGAAATGCGAGGAAGCGGTGGACTCCGGCATTTATGCCGTCGCGGTCGCTGCCGATATCGGAACAGATGCGTTCTGCGGCATCTTCAATCCGGGCGGCATCTTCAGTTCGGAAAACCTTGGGGGGGTGGGCGGCAAGCTGGGCACTGTGCTCGGCCTTTGGGGCAATCTGGTGGAGACCTGCGAAGAAGCCGTCGATTCCGGTATTTACGCCCTCGCGGGTGTCGCCGATATCGGAACGGATATGTTCTGCGGCATTTTCAATCCGGGTGAGGTCTTTTCCGACTTGATGTGAAAATCCAGCCGGGTTCGGTCGAGCCGCTTCCCGTCTCGACCGAACCCGTCATACGGCGGGCGCTTGCGCCGCCCGCCGGTGCAATGGCGGGCAATACAGTTCCGATGACTTGTTCTTCAAGGGGGTTCCCATGCCAGTATCATTCAATCTGTTTCCGGTAATCAGCCGTTTTTCCATCACTGTCCCCGGCGCGGCACAGAGTGCCGCCAGCCTGTTGGGCAATCCAGTGAACGTGTCCGGCAGGACGCGGAGCGTGTACGACCTGCTTTTCGCCCAGAAAATCATCGGCGACGATGAATCGGAAGTATTGACGGGTTCCCGCTACGCCGACGCTCTTTACGGCCAGGGCGGCAACGATATTCTCCTGGGCGGACTTGGAAACGATACCTATCACTTCGGTCGCGGCGGCGGCGAGGATCAGATTTTCGATGCAGGCGGCTGGGATACCATCGTGCTCGCCCCGGACATCGGGCTGGCCGATGTCATCATCGGCCGTGTCGTCGATCTCCAGGAAAGCGACGGCGACGGCGTGTTCGTGGCGATCGATTCGGGCATCGGCGAGCCGGAGTTCATTTTCAGCCACGCGGCCCACGACATCGAAGCAATCCGGTTCGCCGACGGCACGACGGTCAGCGACGCGCTGCTGGATGCGCTGATGGCCACGAACCAGACCTATTTCGGCACTGGCGGCAACGACAATGCCCTCGGCGGCGACGGCGTGGATTATCTGCATGGCCGCGCCGGCGACGATGTGCTGTGCGGAGACCGGGGGAACGACACCATGATCGGCGGCCCCGGAAACGATACCTATGTGTTCTCGGCTGGCGACGGCTTCGACCAGATCGTCGATATCCAGGGCGATCATGATGTGCTCATGCTCAACGGCATCGACCCGGACATGGTGCAAGCCTCGCGTACCTTCAACGACGGCCTCATGCTCGATTTCGGCGCGAAGGGCGGGATTTTCATCCAGGGCGACATCGAGGAAATCTGTTTCATCGGCACGGATGTGGACGCCATCTGGACGGCGGACGACATCGCCGAGCTAGGGGGCTGACGCCCGAAATCCGGACTGGTTGGATCGTTCCGGCGCGCAAAGTGGGACGGCGCCGGACGTCCGCCGTGTTTCAGCCCGCGACGATGCGGAAGCGCGCGCCGTCGCCGCGCCCAAGATGGAGCGTCAAGTCATGGGCAAGCTCGATTTCCGAAATCGAACTGTCCGGGTCTTGATCGAGGAAAGTACCCTGCCGGGTGTCCAGGTCCCGTAACAGCCAACGGTCGTTTTCCCTGCCGATCCAGAGATGGCGTTCCGCGACTCCGGTGTCCTTGACCACGATTTCCGCCGAATCGGCGCTTCCCAGAACCTGTCCGTCTTCGCGCAAGGGAAAGGTTTTGCCGGCGAGGCTGCCGCCGACGCCGAGCAGATGCCAGCCGGTAGCCGCCTTTTCTTGTTGGGACTGCTGAAGTTCTCTGACTTTTTCTTGCGCCGTGCTGGCGATCTGCCTGCTGTGATCCAGCGCCGCTGCGCCGACTTGCTGCGAGATGCGCCGCATCGTGTCTCCGGCGCTGGACAGTAACTGATTGAGCCGCTCGCCGTCGTCGCTGACCAATGTTTTCAGGGACTGGAAATCCTGCTCGCTCGCACCGTCGAAATCCAGATAGGGTGCAACCTTGAACCCGAAGAACTGGGCATAGAACAAGTCGGGAACCGAAGTGCGAAGCACATTGTAAGTTCGCGCCGCCGCATTGTATTTTTCCCGTTGCGATTCCAGTTTGTTTTCGACTTCCTTGATGCCGGCCATCAAGGACAGATACTGCGTGTTCTGTTTCAAATCCGGAAAACGCTGCGCCAAGGCATTGACCGCTGTCAGCACCTGGCTGCTTTGTTGATGAATCCGTTGCGCCTCGATCAACGTATTGTCCTGATGTACGCTGAGCATGACGAACTTTTCGGTATCCGCATAGCTTTTCACCGCGTCGATAAGCTGGTTGGTGAGCGATGCCTGTTTGTGGATGGTGACGCCGATGTTCGACCACGCTTCCTTGACGGCCTCGGAAAGCCGGCGCAGGCCGTTGTAGCGCCAGACCAGGAAAAGAACCAGCAACACCCCGATCCAGAAAATGGACTTCAAGAATCCCAGTATGGCTTCCATGTAAATATCCTCGAAAAGCGGGCAATTCGACCGGCCGGAAGGCGCGAAAATCCAAGGCGCGGCGCAACGGCGGAATGGCAATCCGGAGAGGATTATAGGTTCAAATGGCGTATCGCCGCCAATCGGCTCTGTATGACCGGAAACGCCTCCATCATCCGGAAAACCGTTTTTCCCTTTCTGTCGTCCCCTGCGGAACTCTCCCGCGCACCAGCCATCTATCGCCGTTGGCGAGATGATTTAGAATGCGCCAACCGCTTTCCTGGCCATGTCCACACTGGAGCCGCCCATGAACATCGTTGCACGCCTGCCACATTACGCCCACTTGATCCGGGTCGATACGCTCGACAAGCAAGTAGGCACCACCCTGCTGCTGTGGCCGACGATATGGGGTCTGTGGATCGCCGCGGGCGGCCTGCCGTCCTTGCACTTGATATTGATCTTCGCTTTCGGCAGCTTCCTGATGCACTCGGCGGGATGCGTGCTCAACGACTATGCCGACCGCGAATTCGATGCCCACGTGGAGCGCACCCGCTCGCGCCCGCTCGCCACCGGCGCAGCCAGTCCGCGCGAGGCGATATATCTCGCGGCATTCCTGTTGCTCATCGCGTTCGCGCTCATCCTGACGCTCAACACACTGGTTTTCTGGCTGGCGCTGGCGGCGCTGGCGTTGACGGCGAGCTATCCCTTTACCAAGCGTTTTCTGCCCGTGCCGCAGGCTTACCTGGGATTCGCCTACGGCTTCGGCATTCCGATGGCCTTTGCCGCCGTGCAGAATACGGTACCGCCGCTGGCCTGGCTGCTGCTCGCGGGCAATCTTTTCTGGGTCATCGCCTTCGATACCGCTTATGCCATGGTCGACCGCGCCGACGACATCAAGCTCGGACTGATCCGCAGTTCGGCAATCTCCTTCGGACGCTTCGACATACTTGCCATCATGCTTTGCTACGCCATTTTCTTCTCGGTCACCATTCTGGGCGGCCTGCTGGCCGGACTGGGTTGGGTATTCCTTGCCGGAATGGCCGTTGCCGTTGCGTTGGCGGGCTATATCTACACGCTGATCCGGCACCGCGAACGCGCGCCGTGCTGGCGGGCTTTCGTATTCAACAATTGGGTGGGCATGGCGGTTTTCGCCAGCGTGGCGCTCGATTACGTCGTGCGCGGCTGAGGCCGTGGATTTCGCCGCCGCCTTGCGGACCGCGTGGCAGAAGCGCGACAGCCTGCTCTGCATCGGTCTCGACCCAGACCCGGCCCGCTTCCCGACGCCGCTGACGGGGCAGCCGAAAGCGATTTTCGCCTTCTGCCGCGCCATCGTGGATGCCACCGCCGATCTCGTGTGCGCCTTCAAGCCGCAGATCGCCTACTTCGCCGCACAACGCGCCGAAGACCAGCTCGAAGCCCTGATCGCGCATATCCATGCCCGCCACCCTGGCGTGCCGGTCATTCTCGACGCCAAGCGCGGCGACATCGGCAGCACCGCCGCCCAATACGCCGAAGAAGCCTTCGCGCGCTACCGGGCCGACGCGGTGACGGTCAACCCCTACATGGGGCGCGACTCGGTCGAACCTTATCTCGCCTGGCAAGGCAAGGGCGTGATCTTGCTCTGCCGCACCTCCAATCCGGGCGGGGCCGACCTGCAAAACCTCGACGTCGGCGGCGAAAAACTCTATGAGCGCGTCGCCCGGCTCGCCGCCGCCGAATGGAACGCCGACGGCAATTGCGCGCTGGTCGTGGGCGCGACCTTTCCGGCGGAAATTGCCCGCGTGCGCGCACTCATCGGCGACATGCCGTTGCTCGTGCCCGGCATCGGCGCGCAAGGCGGCGACATCGCCGCCACCGTGGCTGCCGGGCAAACGGCGGACGGCCTCGGGCTGGCGATCAACTCCTCGCGCGCCATTCTTTACGCCAGCGCGGACGAGGACTTCGCCGATGCCGCGCGCCAGGCGGCGCTCGCCGCGCGCGAAGCCATCAACGCTTGCCGCGCCGCGCCACGGGCTGGACGCTGAGCGGCGCATCCGCCGTCCACACCCATTCGATCAGTGCATCCTGCGCCTTGCCGGAATTGGCGGCCTGGGGGTGATTGACCATCATCACCAAGGCATGGCGGCGGCCATATTGATCGAGCACATAACCGGCGATGGCTTTTACCTCGTTGATGGTGCCTGTCTTCAGATGCGCATAGCCGCGCGCGGGACTGTCGACAAGGCGGCGGCGCGTGGTGCCGTCACGGCCCGCCACGGGCAGCGAAGCGAGGAATTCCGGCATCCAGGGGCGCTGCCAGGCGCGGATCAGCAAGGTTCCGAGACTATCCGCGCGGATGCGGGCATTGCGGGACAAACCGGCTCCGTTGTCGATCGCCAGTCCGGAAATGTCGATGCGGGCTTCGGCCAGACGTTGACGCGCCGCTTCGATGCCCGCGTCCACCGAATCGGCAGGCGCGGGATTGCCGCGCCCCAACTGGGCCAGCAATTGACGGGCGATGACATTGTTCGACCACTTGTTCATGGTGCGCACGATCTCGCCCAACGGCGCGGAATCATCGGCAATCAGGGTGGTCATGCCCTTGGGCGCGACACCGCCGCGCACCGTGCCGCGCACCGTGCCGCCCAGTTCACGCCAGAGCGCCTGAACCATCGCCGCGCCGAAATCCGCCGGAGCGAGCGGCGCGGCGGCCCAGATGCGCGGCCCGCAACTGGCGGGCAGGCTGCCGGTGAGCACCAGCCGCCGGTCTTCGAGATGCGCGTCGAGATCGCGGTACCACGGCTCGCAGCTTTTGCCGGAAGTCACGATCCGGTTATCCATGGCGACCCCCGCCAGCGGCGGTTCTTCGACCAGACGCACCGGCTCATGTACCTGGCTGCCGGGGAACAGGGCCAATTCCTGGGCATTGAAATGCATCAACAGGCCATCGCCGCCGCTGTTGTACGGACGCAGGCCGCGACCGTCAAAGACATAGGGATCATGCGCGGGAAAGGCGAGCGCGGAATGATCGAGCACGATGTCGCCCCCGATCTCGGCAATGCCCAACATGCGCAGACGGCGCAAAAGCCGCCAGAGACGCTCATAGGTCAGGACGGGATCGCCGTCGCCGATCAAATAAAGATCGCCCGCGAGAACGCTGCCGCGAATCGGCCCGCTGGCGGCGATGCGCGTTCGCCAAATGCGTTCGGGGCCGAGTTGCTCCAGCGCCACGAACGTCGTAACGACCTTCATCACCGAAGCCGGATTCATGGGCTGTCCGGCGTTGATCGCCAGCGTCGGCTGCTTTGCATCCACGGGCTGGACCCATATCGCCACCGCGCTCACCGGAATATGGGCGCGTTCGAGCGCCACGCTCACGACAGGCGGCAACTTTACAGCGGGCGCAGCGGGTGCGGCGCGCGCGGCGGGAAACGCCAGAATGGCAAAAAGCCCCAGGACAAAAACGAATGCGGAATGTTGTGACCGGTACGGCATGTGCGGAAAGGATGACGATGATAAGGTATGACGCACGCACTATAACCCGGCGAAACGCCATGTGTGCGCCATGGCATGGGAAACTCCGATGAGCGGCTTTGGGCACTACGAACGTACCGCGGCGGAACTCGAAAACGAAATCGCGACTCGCGGGGTTCTGCTTGGACTGGACTGGACGGATCAGGTTCAGATGCGCGCGCTCGTCAGCGAAGCCTTGGATTGTACCTCCGAACAACGCCTCGCCATGCTGCGCGCCGATGATGTGCGCATGAAAGCCAAGGGCGAACTTTTCGCGCTCTCGACCTTGATGCTCGACATCATGCGGCAGAGCGCCCAGACGGGCGTGCGGCTTTCCGACGTGGGCATCTGGAAAACACTCGCCCGCGCGCTGGCCGATGTCTCACGGGAAACGGCCACGGAGAAGGAAAAACGCGCGGACTGAAGCCCCGGTCTACCCGCGCGGCAAAGGCCGTTCCAGCGCATAAAGCGATTCGACCGTCTCCCTCTCCCGCACGAGATGAACCTCATCGCCATCGACGATGATCTCCGCCGCGCGAGGACGCGAATTATAATTGGAACTCATGCTCATGCCATAAGCTCCCGCCGACAGCAAGGCGAGCAGATCGCCTTCCTCCACGGCAAGATCGCGGTCGCGCGCGAGAAAATCGCCGCTCTCGCAGACCGGGCCGACGACATCGTACCGGCGCGGCGGCCCCGTGCGCGCGACGACGGGCGCAATACCGTGCCAGCCGTCGTAGAGCGCCGGGCGGATGAAATCGTTCATGGCCGCATCGACGATGACGAAATGCTTTTCCTCGCCGGGCTTCAGGTATTCGATCCGGGTCAACAACAAGCCTGCGTTGCCGGTGAGCGAACGCCCCGGCTCGAAGCACAATTCCTCGGAACGCCCCTCGAACAGCCCGAGCAGCGGCGCGAGATAGGCGGCCACCGTGGGCGGCGCTTCGTCCCGGTATCGGATGCCCAGGCCGCCGCCGAGGTCGATATGCTCGAAATGTATCCCCTCCGCCGCGAGCAGATCGGCGAGGGCGAGCAGCTTGCCCGCGGCCTCGACGATCGGCCCGGCATCGAGCAGTTGCGAACCGATGTGACAGGCGATACCGCGAATGCGCAAATGCGGCAAGGCGGCTGCGCGTCGGTAAAGCGCCGCTGCATCGGTGGACGCCACTCCGAATTTGTTGTGCTTGAGTCCGGTGGAAATATAAGGATGCGTCCCGGGATCGACATCCGGATTGACGCGCAGGGCGATGGGCGCCGTCACCCCCAGGCTGGCGGCGGTCTCGTCCAGCCTTTCGAGTTCGCCCGCCGATTCGACATTGAAACAACGGATACCGGCCAAGAGCGCCTGCCGCATTTCGGCGCGGCTCTTGCCCGTTCCCGAGAACACCACCCGGTCTGCCCGCCCGCCCGCGGCAAGCACCCGCGCCAGTTCGCCGCCCGAAACGATGTCGAACCCGGCCCCGAGCGCGGCGAACACCGACAACACGCCGAGATTGGCGTTGGCCTTGACCGCATAGCACACCGACGCGGGCCGCTCGCCGAGCGCATGGCGGTACGCCTCGAAAGCGGCGATGAGCGCCGCCCGCGAATAAACATAAACGGGGGTACCGAAGCGCGCGGCGACATCGGCAAGGGCCACCCCTTCGAGCATCAAGCCACGCGAGCCGCGTGAAAGCGTCGGCAAGGGAGACGCCGCGCTCATGGCCGGATCATGGCGTCTTTATCAGGCACAGGCAAAGTAGCCTCGTTGCCGCGATGCCCGTTCCCCGCCGGGCGGTCTCCTTCTTCCATGGGAACGGGAGGCAAATACAGCGGGCCCTTGATACCGCAGGCCGAAAGGAGCAAGACACAAACCAGCGCCGTAACGGCGGTCGTCGCACGCATGAGCGATATTCCCTGCCAAAAAGCGGCATGTTAAACCAGACAGCCCCGATCGGGCCGGGCAGTCGGCGCGGTTCGACGGAAGACGCCGCGCGTTGCATCCCGGTGACTTCTGCGGGTGTGTTCGCCAGCCTTGAGCGGGCGGACTCTATTATCAGATGGTACTTCCGTTGGGGGCAGGTCAGCTCCGGCGATACGAGGCGCGCAAAACCCGGAAGAATAGCGAGATCAGCGTGGATGAGCAGTTCCACGACTTTTGATTGCCATCTACGAGTGCGATTACCCTGCTTCCCGGTTCACCACGCAGCATCTACAGCCTGCCGCTGGATTTCCCGCACGAAAAGCGCGCGCAAATCCTGGGTCAAGGCACGCGCCGCCCGGCCCTGCACGCCGGACGCTTCCCCGGCGCCGTCCCCGTTTTTCGCAATGCCCGCATAAGACGCCACAGGAATATCGTCCAGCACCGTCAACACAAAATGTGGCCGCCTGACCGGCGCCTGATACCAGTGTTGGCATTTGCCGAGCATGGGTTCGGAAACCGTAATCACCACCGGCGTCAGATCGAAATTGCCGCGCAAGGCGATATTGGCCGCTCCGCGCTTCATGGGACTCAATACACCGTCATGGGAAAGGCTTCTCGTCCCTTCCGGGAAAATCACCAGGTTGTCGCCCGCCCGCACGGATGCCGCGCACTCGTCGACAAGCTGCGGGCCATCCGTGTTGCCGATGAAGCCCGCGCTGTTCACCGGCCCGCGCGTAAAAAGATTCGTCTTCAGGCTGGCCTTGACCACACAATTGGGCTGGCGGAGAAGCGAAAGCAGGAGTACGACATCGATCAGCGAGGGATGATTGGCAACGACGAGCAATCCTTGCCGATCCAGTTTTTGAGCATGACGCACTTCGTAGCTGATCGTTCCGCACAAAACCATGACGCGCGTAAACCAGCGCATCCCCCAATGAACGAGCGCGCGCGCATGGTATTGCGGATTGCCCCCGCCGGAATGAAAACGGTTGAAAAGGCAAAACAGCGGGAAAAACACGCAAAGCACCGAAAGTCCGAGTAAACCGAAAACCGCAAAGCAAAATCCCGTGGCGGCGATACGCGGAAACCGGCCCGGCATTGCGCGCTTCCTCAAGCGCCACGCGAAATCGTTCGCCGCAACGTCCAGTTGCCGCGCGGCGAAAGGCAAATACGTTCGTCCTCGGGCCGCAGGAGAAAAGCAAACAACTCCAGCGGCGACGCGACGCGGTGTGCGGCACAAGACCCGTCCGCTTCGGGCGCGAGACGAAATTCGCTGCCCGGAACGAGTTCGAGCAAAAGGGCGAAATGCGCATTACGTTCCCCCCCGGCGTCGTCCAGGAACGGACGATATTCCACGGGCAAGGGTTCCTCGCAATACAACAGCCACAGGGAACTTGCGCCATCCGCAAGTCCGGCGAACGCTTCCTGCAAACCGGCAAGCGCGCCTTCCTCGCCCGCGGCCAGCGCCGTGAGCGGCGCGCACGCTTTTTGCGCCATCATGAACAGGCCGCCCGTGGCGTTATGCACCGCCATGCTGAACTGCTGTGGCGAAACCCGACCTTCGCGTACCAGTTCGCATTGCAAATCGAACGAACGCCGGATCTCTCCAAAACGGCTGCACAACACGATCGGCTGTCCCCGATACGGCAACTCCGGGCGGGAAAGCACATGCAACGCGGCACGCCCCATCGCATGCGCGCGGCGGCGCAAAAGCGGCGGGATTTCCTTGAGCGGCGGCGCGACGGCCTCCGAAGCGGACAGCGGCGCGGTATCGCCGGACAAAGCCCATTGCCGCCACGCCTCGGGCGTCTCCCGCCCGGGCGCCCAAGCCATCCAGTTACGCAGATTCATTCCGGACATCATGGGAACGTTATTTCACGATGGCCGCTTGCCCTCTCATTGCCACCCCCGCCATCACGCCGCCCGCATGGCACTCGAACTTGAGAGGATCCGCATACTCGCTTTGTTTGTAATAACTCACCAGGTTGACCACGGCATTTGCGTTATGCTTCTTCGCATTCTCCTGGAAAGCAATCAGCACGGAACGCAAGGCCCACCCACAGGCCGCTTCATCGCTTTTATTGAATGCATTGGTTTTTTTGTTGGAAGTCGCTGCCGGGAAAGTCTTGACGATCTTGCCCGTGGGCTGGCCCTTCAGGTAAAACTTGACCGTGCCATCGAGCTGTCCATCGGCGATTGCAGTATTGACAACCGATTGAAAATCGAGAAAGTGCGTCGTATCCCGCGCCTGCCCAACGGCAGGCAAGCACAACACGGCAGCAAGCGACAAGGCACGCCAGATATTTTCCATCGGAAATCCTTCAAGTATGGAGAGTGCGGAAAAACAACTTCGCTGAAAACAAAAGGCGATGCGACACACCGGGAAACGGCTCCGCGCGCGTCCATGCCAGCGTGGCGATTCTGTCAGAATTGCTTTCTATATACAAGAATGCCCGGCGCTCCGGAAAGACCTGATAACCTTACGGAACTCCCGACCGTCCCCCGCCTCCATGGACCCTCGCCCTTCTCCCCGGCTCCTGCGCCATCCCGTTCATCTGCTTTCCCTCGGCTTTGGCGCCGGTCTGTCGCCGGTCGCGCCCGGCACCGCCGGTACGCTGGCGGCATGGCTGCTTTACCCGGCATTGCGCACACCATTCCCGGAAACCATTTTCCTTGTCCTGCTCCTCGTCCTTTTCGCGGCGGGAATTTTCGCGGCCCAGCGCACCGGACAGGCGCTCGGCGTTCCCGATCATGGCGCAATCGTCTGGGATGAAATGGTAGCAACCTGGCTGGTGCTTTTCTTCACTCCCGCGAGCTTCGTCTGGCAAGCCGCCGCCGTGGCGCTTTTCCGCCTTTTCGACATTCTCAAGCCGCCACCGATCCGCCAGGCCGACGCCCGTTTCAAAAACGGCTTCGGCGTGATGTTCGACGACCTGCTCGCCGCCGCCTACACCCTGCTGGCGCTGGCCGCGCTCGTCCATCTCTGCCCGCTTTTGCCCGGAGCCTGAACATGGATAGCGAACTCGCCGCCCAACTGGGCGCAATCCTGAATGCACGGAACTGGATGCTCGCCACGGCGGAATCCTGTACCGGCGGCGGCGTCGCCGCAACCGTTACCGCGGTCGCCGGAAGCTCCGGCTGGTTCGAGCGCGGTTTCGTCACCTATTCCAACGAATCGAAAGTCGAACTCCTCGGCGTCTCTCCCGGCACGCTCGCCCATCACGGCGCGGTAAGCGAGGCAACGGCGCTCGAAATGGCCGCCGGGGCGCTCACCCACAGTCATGCCGACATCGCGGCGGCCATCACCGGTATCGCCGGCCCGGACGGCGGCAGCCCAGGCAAACCCGTGGGCACTGTATGCCTGGCCTGGCAACAACGGCACGGCGATGTTCTCGTTGAAACGCGCCATTTCTCCGGCGACCGCGAAACTGTCCGCCGCCAGGCGGTCGCGGCGGCGCTCGAAGGTCTCATCGCGTTGGCGACGAATGCCGCCAACGCCTGAAGCGCCGGATCAGCCCGCACTCACAGCCAGCATCAACTGATTGATACGCTTGACGAAACCCGCCGGATCGTCCAGCGTGCCGCCCTCCGCGAGCAAGGCTTGGTCGAACAACACCGCCGCCCAATCGTCGAATTGCTTGTCCTCGCCCTTGAGGCGCAACACCGCCGGATGATGGGGGTTGATTTCGAGAATGGGCTTCGATCCGGGCGCATCCTGCCCGGCGGCCTTGAGGATACGGCCCAGGTTCATCCCCAGGTCATGCTCGCCCGCGACAAGGCAGGCCGGTGAATCGGTTAGGCGCAAGCTCACCTGCACGTCTTTCACCCGCTCTCCAAGGCTGGTTTTCATCTTTTCGAGCAATGCCTTGTATTCATCGGCAGCCTGCTCGGCCTCTTTTTTCTCGCCCTCGTCTTCGAGCTTGCCGAGATCGAGTCCGCCGCGCGCCACCGAAACCAGCGGCTTGCCGCCGAATTCAGTCAGATTTCCCGTCACCCACTCATCGACGCGATCGGAGAGCAGCAGCACCTCGATACCCTTCTTGCGGAAAATTTCGAGATGCGGACTGTTCCGGGCGGCGTTGAAACTTTCGGCGGTTACGTAATAAATCTTCTCCTGCCCTTCCTTCATCCGTCCGATGTAGTCCTTGAACGAAATGGTCTCCTCCGCCGTATCGGCATGCGTCGAAGCAAAGCGCAACAAACCGGCGATTTTCTCCTTGTTGGCGAAATCCTCGCCGATGCCTTCTTTCAGCACGCGCCCGAATTCTTTCCAGAATTTCGCGTATTTCTCTTTTTCAGTCCCGTCCTCGCTGTCGGCAAGCCCTTCCAGCAAACCGAGCACCTTCTTCGTGCACCCTTGGCGAATCGCGTCGATGTCGCGCGACTCCTGGAGAATCTCGCGCGAGACGTTGAGCGGCAAATCGGCGGAATCGACCACCCCGCGCACGAAGCGCAAATAAAGCGGCATCAACTTTTCGGCATCGTCCATGATGAAAACGCGCCGCACATAAAGCTTGATGCCGTGCCGCGCGTGGCGATCCCATAAATCGAACGGCGCATGCTCCGGAATGTAAAGCAACTGCGTATATTCTTGCCGGCCTTCCACTTTCGCATGCGTCCAGGCCAGCGGCTCATCGTAGTCGTGGCCGATATGCTTGTAGAACGCCTTGTAATCCTCGTCGCCGATCTCGTTGCGCGGGCGCGTCCAGAGTGCATTGGCCTGATTGACGGTTTCATCCTCGTCGCTCGGGATTTCGGCTTTCTTATCTTCGTCCCATTTCTCCTTTTTCATCAGGATGGGCTGAACGATATGATCGGAATACTTGCGAATCAGGCTCTTCAATCGCCAGCCGGAAAGCAGATCCTCCTGCCCTTCGCGCAAATGGAGCGTAATCTCGGTGCCGCGCGCCGCGCGTTCGATGGCTTCGACGGTATACGCGCCCGCATCGTCGCCGCCCATCGCGCACTCCCAGCGCACGGCCTCCGAAGCCGCCAGACCCGCGCGGCGGGTCAATACCGTCACCTTGTCGGCGACAATGAAAGAAGAATAGAAACCGACGCCGAACTGCCCGATCAAATGCGCGTCTTTTTGCTGATCGCCCGTCAATTGCCCGAAAAACTCGCGCGTGCCGGACTTGGCAATCGTTCCAAGATTGGCAACAACCTCGTCGCGGCTCATTCCGATACCGTTATCGCTGATCGTGACCGTTTTCGCCTCGGCATCGAAAGCGACGCGAATGGCCAGATCGCCATCCCCCTCGAACAACCCTGGCTTGTCGATGGCCTCGAAGCGCAGCTTGTCGCAGGCATCCGAGGCATTTGAAATCAACTCGCGCAGGAAAATCTCGCGGTTGGAATACAGCGAGTGAATCATAAGGTGCAGCAGTTGCTTCACCTCGGCCTGAAAGTTCAGCGTTTCGGCGGCTTGGGTCATCGGGTGTTCTCCAATAAAGCAAATTTCCGTGCCCGCCCATGTGGGGATGCCCTACACGGCTTTCAAGCCCCTTGCCTTCGGAATGAATCGAAACGCCGGCGGCGGCATGCATCGCCCGGCAAGGCGAACGAGCGCCGCGCGGCGGACGCCCCCACCCGGCCTTCGGAACCCGGCAGCCTGGAAGCGCCGCCGGGTTCCGATCCCAAGTCAGGCCCGCGCCTTCACATAACGTCCGGGCGCGGGTTCGCCCGGCTCGTATTGCGCGTTGCCAAGCCTGCCGCGCGCCGCCACCTGGCGACCGCCGAATGCCTTCAGCCATTCATTCCAGTGCGCCCACCAACTTCCCGGATGCTCCTCCGCTTCCGTCAGCCACTCATCGGGCGACGTGAGCGTGCGCGGACTCGTCCAATAGCTGCGCCGGTTTTTTGCAACCGGGTTGATCGTGCCGGCGATGTGCCCGCTCGCCCCGAGTACGAACGTGGTTTCGCCCCCCAACAGCGCGCGCCCGAGATAAGACGTTTTCCACGGCACGATATGGTCTTCGCGCGCCGCGAAGAAATAGGCCGGCGCATCGACCTTGCCAAGATCGACCTTCTGTTCCAGCATGGACAGGCGGCCAGGCAGACGCAGATTGTTTTCGAGGTACATGTTCCGCAAATACCATGCGAGGAACGGCCCCGGCAGATTGGTCGCATCCGAATTCCAGAACAGCAGGTCGAATGCCTTCGGCGTGCCGCCCTTGAGATAGTTGCCGACCACATATTGCCAGACGAGGTCGTTGGCGCGCAGGAAAGAGAAGACACTGGCGAGTTCCTGTCCGCGCAGCAAGCCGCCCTTGCCGATGGCTGCCTCGCGCGCGCTCACGCTCGCCTCGTCGACCAGGCAGCCGATTTCGCCGGTGTCGGAAAAATCGAGCAAGGTCGTCAGAAAAGTTACGCTGGCAACCGGGTCTTCCCCGCGCGCGCGCGCCACCGCCAGCGCCGAGGCCAGGAGAGTGCCGCCGACACAGAAACCGAGGACGTTGGGTTTCTTGACTTTGGTTACGCTGCGCACGACCTCCAGCGCCGTGAGCGGCCCTTCCCGAAGGTAATCGTCCCAGGTCTTGCCCGTCTCGGACGGCCCCGCGTTCTTCCATGACACTAGGAATACGGTATAGCCTTGCTCGACGATGTAGCGCACAAACGAGTTTTCCGGCTGCAAATCCAGAATGTAATATTTGTTGATACATGGCGGCACAATCAGCAGCGGCGTCTGCGCAACCGTTTCGGTCAGCGGCGAATACTGGATCAACTGGATCAAATCGTTCTCGTAGATCACCGCGCCCGGCGTGATGGCAAGATTACCGCCGACCTCGAACACACTCTCGTCGGTCATCGACACCCGCCCTTTTTCGAGATCGGAGAGCAGATTCTGGATGCCGCGCGTAATGCTTTCGCCCTTGGTGTCGAGCGCGGTACGGATGAACTCCGGATTGGTTGCCGCGTAATTGCTCGGGGCCAGCGCATCGATATATTGCCGGGTCAAGAACTGCAAGCGCGCCTTGGCGCGGCCATCGTTGAGCGGCACGCTATCGGCGACCTGCCGCAAGAAGCCGGAATTGATCAGGTATGCCTGGCGCAAATAATCGAACATCGGGTTCGCCGTCCATTCCGGCGACGCAAAGCGTTTGTCCCCGGCTTCGGGCGCGACGATCGGCTCCGCTTCCTCCCCCGGCTTGCGCGCGACCATCGACGACCACAGCGCCATGTGCCTGGCGGCGAATTCCTGCTGGAACTGTGTCAGCGTCTCCGAATCGGGCAAGGGTAGACTCGATACCGCCGCGCCCGTCGTATCCTGCATTGCGACCTGCTGCTTTGCCAGAGTGTCGAAAAAACCGCACATCATCGCCTGCCCGGCCTGCACCATGGCCTGCACGGCTGCCGCCTGTTGTTTGCTTGTGTCGTCAGACATCTTTCTCCTCCTCGGCCCGGACGAAGCGTCCGCGGCATTTCAGCGGTTTGACCATAACGTGTAACGATAAGACCGTTTCCGGCGCCGATCAATAGCGCAAACCCTGATAACCGATTACGAATTTTTGGCGGCAGCGCCAATGGCGTTCCGGCAAGAGCCGAGATGCGTCGTGACGCCGGGCCGGCAGCGCACTGCCGTGTCCGATTCCCTTTTGAAGACGATCCGCAGGCTGCTGCCCCGAACCGACTCCCGGCGAATACGGCAAATACGCAAAGGCCGCCTGATTCCCGGAGCATTTTTCAAAATTTTCCAGATGTGGCAGAATCCGACATTCGCTTGCTGGACGCGCTTTTCTTCTCAAAATCAAAATGCATGGCCGCGCTTGCCGATCGTGATACGGCACGGCGGTAGCATACCCAGGTTCGATGACAAATCGTTTGCCATCCTTTCAGGAAGAACTTCAGCTTGAAGTGTTGCGACGCTTGCACCAAGCCCCCAACCTCAGCCAGCGCGCGCTGGCCAGGGAGAATACGAAACCTTGCGGGAAGAAATAAAAGCATTGCGAGCGAATCTTTCGCACGACCCGGATACCTTGCCATGAAAATTGCCATCTCGTATTGCGACTATCTGTCTACGCCGTTGCCCAACATCGACAAATCCAAACCGGACGGTATATCTGTCGATAAGAAACCGGTTTTCGTCCCCGCTGCGACCAAGACGGCGAGTTGCAATCTCTGGTGCCTGTAGGAAGCCCATTTCGTGTGCGCAATCGGTGGCATCTATCTCCGTCCTGGCAAACTATATATATGTAGCTCGCAATAAATAATTCCAAAAGCATTCACTCGATCACTCCAATGATTTTCTGACTTTCTCGAAAGTGCAAGCAAAAGAACATTATCATATTACTTACCGCCCGGACATCGACGGATTGCGCGCCGTCGCGGTGCTTTCCGTCGTCGGCTATCACTACTTTCCCACCTGGGTCAAAGGCGGATTCGTCGGCGTCGACATTTTCTTCGTCATCTCCGGTTTTTTGATCGGCGGCATCCTGCTCGACAGCCTGCGCGAAAACCGCTTCTCCCTGCGCGATTTCTATCTCCGCCGCATCCTGCGTATCCTTCCCGCTTTGCTCTTGGTACTGAGTGCCTCTCTGATCTTCGGCTGGTTTGCCCTCCTGCTTAATGATTACCGAAACCTCGGCAAGCATACGGCGGGCGGCGCAGGGTTCATCACCAATCTGCTGCTCTATCGAGAAGCTGGTTATTTCGACGCCGAAGCGGAATATAAACCTTTGTTACACCTCTGGAGCCTGGGGGTCGAAGAACAGTTTTATATCTTCATCCCGCTTTTTCTTCTGGGACTCTGGAAGAAAAATCTACGTCTTGCCACCTTTCTGGGTTTATTGGCCTTGGCTTCCTACAAATGGAATCTCATCGCCTACAAAAAAAACCCGGTTTTCGATTTTTACCTGCCTGTTACCCGTTTTTGGGAATTGTTCGCGGGTGTATTGCTGGCGTTGTGGGAGCGCCGCACGATTTCCACGCGCAATTGGCTTGAAACGGCAGCACGCCGCCTGATCTTTGATTATGCTAAATGCACATCCATCCATCCATCCATCCATCCATCCATCCATCCATCCATCCATCCATCCATCCATCCATCCATCCATCCATCCATCCATCCATCCATCCATCCATCCATCCATCCTCTCGCTGCTGGGCATGGCTTTGCTCGCATTTGCGCTGTTCGAGACGAAGGCTGGACATTTCCCCGGCAAATATGCACTGCTACCTGTGCTGGGCGCGATGCTGTTGATCGCGGCAGGCCCCAAAGCCTTTGGCAACCGGCTGCTTACTTTCAAGCCCGCCATCTGGATCGGCCTCATCAGTTATCCGCTCTATCTCTGGCATTGGCCGCTCATTTCCTACACCCACATCATTCTGGGCGCAAGGCCGGATCAGACGTTTCGTATCGGCATGTTCGCCACCGCCTTCGCACTGGCGGCACTCACCTATTGGCTGGTCGAGCGTCCTATCCGCTTTGGCAAATACCGCGGTACAAAGGCCGTCGCATTACTGGCCGCGCTCGTGATCGTGGGCGGTATGGGCACATGGGTGTATGTGAACGAAGGATTGCCGGAACGTCCTGCGAATGAACAGGCTAAAAAAATTTTGAAAGAGGATTTTCATTTTCAACAACTTTTCACAACGGACGATACATGTAAACGACATTATGGCAATAAATTCCAATATTGCCGTTACAGGAATATGGGCGGCGAGTATACAGTCGCGCTCCTGGGCGACAGTCATGCTATATATACTTTTCTTGTCGTCTCAGAGTATTTAGCACAGCAGGGCTATAACACGCTTGCAATTGCCGATGGAGGAGGTTTCAATCCCGTCAATGGCATACTAACGAAGCCGGATGCAATGGATGATCTGTTTGAACAAATCGGGAAAGACAAAAGCATCAAAAAGGTATTTTTAATCACGCGCGGCGTAGTCTATATCACCGGTCTGGATCTCGACATTTCCGTCCCTTTTACCGCTAAAGGTATGAATGCCTATTACGGACATTCTTCTGGCTTGGCAATTGCCACACAAAAAACCATAAATCGTTTACGACAATTCGGAATCGCCGTCTATCTAGTCGCGGAAAACCCGGTACTTCCGAAGGGATGGAGACTACATCAGAATGTCCAGCCATTACGGAACTTGTTTTACCCCGACTTCAATACCCCTAACAACACCTATAGCTTGACAAAAACACAGGTGCTTGAACATCAAAAAGAATATCTGGAGATGATTGCACGCCTTGAAGACGTCACGGTTCTGGACAGCATCGACGCCTTTTGTCCCAAAAAAGGCTGCCTGCTGTTCGATGAAAACGGCTTTCCTTTATATCTGGACAGCAATCACCTTTCCCAACGCACCGGCGGCCAGTTTCTGTTGGACAAGGTGTTGAAACCGCATCTGCTGCCGTCGAAGTGATCAGGAAACGAATATCTGGGCTGAAGCATACAAATCTTCCGCCAGGAAGAAATTGTTCTACAACCAGATAGATAATAGAAGCGATGCCCATCAGCAGAAACACGAAGCAACCAACCATCCAATACTGGTTACGAACGGGAGAATGAAGATGAAATTCGACAACTATTTGGCCGATTATCGGAAATCTTGCGATGTCGATCTATCACGGGGGTTAAGCGGTTATCTCAGGAAACGACTTGACAACATGGCCGTCAAGGAAAAACAACCAAACCGGCATGCCCTGTTCCTACCCAGAGTGTATAGTTTATTTGGTCTTTCCCTGGAAAAACAATTGACAGTGATGGAGATCGGTTGCGGAAACGGTTGGGCGATTTCTTATCGAAATCCAAAGATTAAATATATAGCACTGGATCGTGGATCGGTCTTTCGCACCGATTTAGAGTCGCGCGGCATTGAGTTTCATGAAGCGGATGTAGAAACAACGCCTTTGCCTGTTGCCAACCAGAGCGTCGATCTGATATTACTCAATCACGTTATCGAGCACATTGCCAACTCGGATTATTTTGTCGGAGAGTTGCATCGAGTACTTCGATCTAACGGATGTTTATATATACGCACACCCAATCTTGAAAAAGTAGGCTGGTCTTTTTGGAACGATTATACACATGTAAAACCATTTACCGAATCTTCGCTTGACCATTTGATGCGTACCTATGGAACTGCTGAACTAATCCGTAACTTTGCGTGCCAACGCATTGAACCCCGTACTTTCACGCAAGAAATCGCCATCACGGTATTCAGCGGTGCTTTGCACGTTCAATTTCGCCCATTTGC
>JAISCE010000016.1 GCA_031265765.1 Azoarcus sp. | reverse complement strand
CAGATTCATCATTGGAAGCCGGCTTTGCAGATGTTCCAGATTCAGTTTGGCGAAGAGCGCGTGCCAGTGGCGGCATTGTGATGAAAAACCGAAGTTACACAGTTCGATTGACAGACTCGAGCAGATCGTGAGTTTTCTGAGGCAGGTCACCGATAGAGCGGCAAAGCGGCAGGCTCCAGCGCGGCTGGCCGAAGCTCAGCCGCGCCGTTTCCGGAGAACCTTTATTCGGGCAACTGGGCGAATTCTTCTTCGCTCAGTTCCGGTCGACCACGCGTCAGCGCCCGGGCTGCCCGCGCCCTGGGCGTGAGCGACGCCTGGAGCGGGGAACGATACCCGCGCAAGCTTGCGCGCTGACCGTAGGCGCCGACGTAGGCCAGGTCGTTGAGGTTGTCGTAGAGACCGCCGCCGGCCAGCGTGCTTATGCTTATCGCGGTGACAAACGACTCGTTCGAGGCGTCGTATATCTTGACGTCATTACCTTGGGCAAACCACAGGCGATCGTTGTCGCCGGTATATTGCGCGGCCCAGAAGTAACCGGAAACGCCGCTGCTGAAGTCGTTGACCGTGGCGAAATTGAGAAAGTCACTGGTCGAGAGTAGTTTCCCGGTCATCTTCCAGTTGCTGTTATAGGCGCCCATCAGGATGAAAGCCTTGCCTCCCTTGAAGCTGATATCACGAACCTCGTAGGGATACGTCGTGCTCGGGCTAAATACGTCGGTCACTGTTGCCGTCGTCAAATCGGCGGTAGCATAGGCAATCTTCTGCAAACGCGAGTTGGCGTTGTAACTGCCTTCCACCTGCCTTCCGCCGATTGCGGCGATATACAGGTCGTTGCCGTTGACGGCCAGCGAGAAGGCATTTTTTGCCAGGTTCGCGTTGTAGTCGTTGGTTCCGACACTGATCGAACTGCCGCCGGTGACCGTGAAGCGAACCAACAGACTGTTGGCATAATTGGCCCATGCATTGTCAGTGAAGGAGAACAAGCCATATAACGTGGTGCCGATGACGATCAATGCTTGGCCGTGCGCGATGTAACCGCTTGGCGTCAGGGCGGCGGGCAGGGTGCAGGTGACGCCGGTCTGGGCATAGGTATCGGCGCGGATTTCGACAACGCGGGCATTGTCGAAATCAATGGCGTACAAATAGTTGCCCAAGCGAACCAGGCTGTAGAGGTTGTCTATGCTGGACCAACTCGGCGTCCCCGCCGAAACGCCCGTCAGCGCATTGAAAATCTCTACCGGCTGTGCCGAGCCTTTCACGTAGCCGACGGTAGCAATGCGCAGGTTGTTGCTCGTATCAATGAAGCCTTCCACCTTCGGGTCGCCGTTATTTGGGAAAACCCGCAAGCCGGGGAAGGCCGGTACAGTGGAGCTACCACTGTCGACGATGCGACCAACCATGCCGCGGCCTTTTTCCGGATCCTGATCTTCGTAGTAATACACGCCATACGCTGCGAAAGTGACTGCCATGATGTTTCTCCTTCGTTCAAAGGGAAACCCGCCTGTGAGATAGCGGCGGCCCGGCGGGAGTAGGTCGCCTTTCCACCCGGATCAGAACGTGTAGGCCAACGTGGCGTACCAAGTGCGTCCCTGCTGCGGGTAGAAAACGTTGTGTTTCATCGAAAAGACATCCTCATGACGATCGTAGTCCATCAATCCCAGAAGGCATTGTGTGATCGGAGTGCCGGGGATGACAGGCGTTGGATCGGGACAGGTGTAGTAAGTGAAACGGTATTTTCTGTTCTGGCCATTGCCGTCCAAGGTCTGCTTCGGGCCGGCATTGAAGATGTCGGTCACGCCGCCGGACAATTTCCAGCCCTTGGCAAGCTTGTAGTGAGCGCCCAGGTTGAAGATGGTCAAGGGGTTTTCCCAAGTCGCAACGTCGATATAGGTGCGACCGGTATAGTGACCTTCGATATAGGCGGTCAGGGAGTTGTTCAGGAAGTGTAGATCCAGGCGGGCGTTGGCGGCGAGGTCGGGAATGTTGCGTACCCGAACTTTTTGCCCCGGATAACGCTGCTGGGCGCTCGTGCCGCCAAAGTAATACCAGCCCCCGTTGATGTACTCCCCGCTCTGCCGGGTGACGGCGAATTGCAGGCTGGCGCGGTTGCCCCAAGCGAGCTTACCTTCCAGTTCCACGCCCTTGGTCAGCGTATCGCCGGAATTGATGTATTTGGCGGCGATCGGCGTCGAATACAGGGTGATTGCATCCTTGGCCTTGCGCCTGAATGCGGTCAAGCGGAAGCCGCCGCTCCACTTTTCGCCCAGCCTGCCGTCCCAGCCGAAGCCGATATCCCCGTTGGTACCGGTCTCGCGCTTGAGCTGTATGGCCTTGCTATTGGAGTCGGCGCCGGGCACCGTGCCGATGCCATCGCCGTAGATTTCATAAAAACTGGGGTAACGGTGATAGTTGCCGTAGTTGCCGTACACCTGCCAGCCGCTGGCGAATTGTTTCTTCAGGCTGAGGCTGCCGGTGGGCGACCAGTCGTATTCGCCCGTCGGGCCGGCGAGCGGCGACCAGCGGCTACCGATGATCGGCCCTTGCAGCTTCTCCATGCGGAAGACGGGGGTAATCTGCAACCCGCCGAGCGCGGCCACGCTCATCGTGTTCTGCATTTGCAGGCGCGTCATGATCCGGCTGTATTCCTTGATGAAATCGGAGGAGGGTATCCAGCCGCTGATATCCGTGTACAGGGTTTCCCAGTACCGTTCCAGATGAAGCTCGAACAGATGCTCGACCCCGCTGCCGACGCCGAAGGGTTTCATCAGGTCGCCGGAAATGCCGTAGCGCCTGGTGCGGTAATCGGTCCAGCGTTCGCCGATGTAGTTGGTGGTCGGGGTGTAATCGAGGTTGCGGAACCGCTGGTTCCTGTCCAGCCAACTCAGGTTGACGCTGGTATGAATATCGTCATTGAACGTATTCCGCCAACCCAAGAGAAATTCATTTTGCGCAATATCCTGCGTGCGGCGCTTATCCTTGTAGAACTGCCCGCCTCCCGGCACATCGACAGCTGCGGAGGAGTAGGAATAGGATGTACTGGGAATGCCCGTCGGTATATAGCGTTCCGTGCCGGTATAGGCGTATTTGGCAATGAAGTTTTCGTTTTGCCATTTGAGGAAGGCGTTCTGTTTATCGAAGCGGTTGTTTTGGCGCGTGCGCCGGTCGCTGGTGTAGCCGCGGTACTGATATTCCGGATACTGGCATCGCCCAGGAGCATAGTTATTGCATTCCCCCATTTCCAGCCAATGATCCCTGGGCGAATCGGGCAGGCCATCCGGATTCTGGCTGCCGTTCGTATAGGTGATGCGATCCAGCGAGCCGACGGTGTAGTTGGTGTATTTGAAATTGCCGGTCGAGCGATCCTTGTCGAATCCGATCAACATGTGGCCGTCGTGCAGCGGGAAGTTGAGCGTGGCGCTGTACTGCTCGCCGTTGAAATCGCGCGCCCCGACCGAGGCGGTGCCGCTGAAGGCTTGCGGCTTTTTGGTGACGATGTTGATCGCGCCGCCGAGCGGCGCGCCGGAAAAGCGCGCCGGGGTGACGCCGCGGTAGACTTCGACGCGCTCGACATTGGACATCGAGATCGTCGAGAGGTCGGCGGCGGTTTCGCTGGAGGTGTTGACGGGGATGCCGTCGATGTAGACGTTGACCTGGGTCGGCGCGCTGCCGCGGATGCTGGCCGTGGTGTAGTGCCCGGTGCCGGCCAAGCGGCGCACGAAAACGCCGGGTATCTGGTCGAGCAGTTCGGGCAGCGATTTGTGCTCGCCCTTGGTGTCGTCCGGGCGAACCACGGAAACGACGCCCGGCGACAGGACTTCGCGCAATGCGCTGTCGGAGACGACGACTTCCGGTAATTGCGCCGCGGTTTCCTGGGCGATGGCCGGCATGGCGGCGCAGAGCGCGACGACGACCGCCGCGGAATACTGTTTTCTCATTTTTACCCCAACTGGCGTCCTTGAGCCAGGCTGGGGAATACCGTCACGAGCGACCGGTGCGCATGCAAAACGGACGCTGGCGTCTGGCACGCGAACCGACACGGCCCCAGCCGTATCGTTCGTCGCCCGGACGGATCGGATCCGCGCCTTTGCCAATCCCTGGACAAAAGCAGAGCGACCGGACGCCGGCAGGTCTCCTGGCTCGCGGGTCACGACGCTGCTGTACGGCCTTCCCGGAAAGCATCCTCTCCAGTGGCTGGCGGCCCAGTGATCCTAGCCGCGGGGTACAGAGCATTCGCCGCTTACAGTTGCAGGGACAGCCTCGGCATGGGGTGTCGACCACCCGCACCGCGTTCCCTTTTAAGCCCCTTTCGGGGCGCCGGCGCAGTCTATCGACGGGCGTCTCGCGATGCCCGTTTACTTCCTATCGGGACATCTTATCAGACGCCCGGCTTCGCGCGCGCGATGCGCACGACTTCCGGCACCTGCCGCACGCGGCGCATGACTCTGGCGAGATGGTGACGGTCGCGTACCTGCAAGGTCATGCGCAGGATGACGTGGGGCGCGGCTTCCCCCTGATCCATGACGGCGCTCTGGATGTTGCAGTCGTCGGCGGCGATGGCGTTGGCGATGCGCACGAGCATGCCATGCCCCGGACGGCAGAGAATGCGGATCGTCACATCGAAAAGCCGGGTTTCGTCCGGCTCCCAGTCGGCGTCTACCCAGCGCCCGAGCTTGCCGCGCATGCGGATGGCGACGGGGCAATCCTGCAAGTGGATTTCCAGTCCATGCCCGCGGCGGATGAGGCCGATCACGGCATCGCCCGGAATCGGCTGGCAGCACCGCGCCAGATGCATGACGCCGCCTTCGCCGCCATGGATCTTGAGCCGCGGCATGGCGACGCCTTCGCCCTTGCCGCGGATGCCGCCCACGCGCTCCTGAGCAAGCAGCAGGCGGCGCGCAACCGCTACCGGCATGCGGTTGCCCAGGCCGATGTCCGCGTAGATGTCGCGGATGCTGGCTACGCCGCGGTCGCGCAAGAAACGCTCCCAGGCGGCGGGCGCGATTTTGTCGACGGTGAAGCCGTGCGGGCGCAGGGCGAGATTGAGCAGACGCTCGCCGAGGCTCACGGCTTCGTCCTGCTGCTTGTTTTTGAGGAAGTGACGAATCCTGGCCCTCGCCCGCCCTGTGCGCACATAGGAAAGCCAGGCTGGATTGGGACTGGGATAGGCCGATGTGATGATCTCGACCTGGTCGCCGCTCTGCAATTCGGTGTTGAGCGGCTGGTGATCGGAATTGATCCGGCAGCCGACGCAGCGATGGCCGACATCGGTATGTACGGCATAGGCGAAATCGACCGGGGTGGAACCGCGCGGCAGGGTGAAAATGCGCCCCTTGGGCGAGATTACGAAAACCTCTCCGGGGAACAGGTTGACCTTGACTTGTTCGAGAAACTCGCTCGCGCCGCCCGAATTCATCTGCAAGTCGAGCAGGGATTGCAGCCAGGCGTGGGTCTGCTGCTGCAATTCATTGATGTTTTTGTCGTCTTCCTTGTAGAGCCAGTGCGCGGCGACGCCCGATTCGGCGATGCGGTGCATCTCGCGGGTGCGTATCTGCACTTCGGCCAGCACGCCGCCGGGGCCGATCAGGGTCGTGTGCAGGCTGCGATATCCGTTTTCGCGCGGAATGGCGATGTAATCCTTGAAACGGTCGGGGTAGGGCTGGTAGATCGAGTGCAGGGCGCCGAGCGCGAGGTAGCAGGCGGATACGCCGGGGACGATGAGCCGGAAGCCATGGATGTCGTACACGTGGGAGAAGGCGCGGCGCTTTTCCCCCACGGCGTAGTTGTGGCGCGCTTCGGCCAGGGCGTAGTTGTGGTGCGCCTCGACGATTCTTTCCGCCATTTTGCGGTAGATGCTGTAGAGGCGTTTTTCCCGCCCCTGTACTTCGGCTTCGACGCCCCATTGCGGCAGGCGTTCTTCGATCCCGGCCTGGAGTTGCGCGAGCAGGCGGCGGCGGTTGCCGCGCTCGGCGGCGACGGCGCGGGCGAGTACGCGATGCCGCCATGGGTATTTATTGACGAAGGCTAGATCTTCCAGTTCCTGGAAAACACCGTCCACCCCGAGGCGGCGGGCGATCGGCGCGTAGATTTCCAGCGTTTCACTGGCGATGCGGCGGCGCTTGTCGGGCCGCATCACGAAAAGGGTGCGCATGTTGTGCAGGCGGTCGGCAAGCTTGATGAGGATCACTTGCAAATCGTTGCTCATGGCCAGCAGCATCTTGTAGAAATTGGCTGCCTGCGCTTCTTCGTGGGAACGGAACTGGAGTTTGTCGAGCTTGGAGAGGCCGTCGACGAGGTCGGCGGCGGTCTGGCCGAAACGTTCGGCGATCTCGGCCTTGGAGATGTAGGTGTCTTCGACGACATCGTGCAACAGGGCCGCGCACAGGGCATGGGCATTGAGATGCCAGTCGGCGACGATGGAGGCGACCGCGAGCGGGTGGACGATGTACAGTTCGCCGCTTTTGCGTATCTGGCTGCCGTGCGCTTCGGCGGCGAAATGATAGGCGGCCTCGATGCGGGCGATGTCTTCGCCCTTGAGGTAGACGGCGATTTTTTCTTTCAGGAGCGCGAAAAGCGGATCGGTCGGACAAGGCAACGCCTCGGCGCTGGCCGGCGGCGCGGAAGGCGGACAAAGGGGGTCTTCGGAACAGGGCGCGGCGACGGACGCCCCGGAACCGGCAGCTTGCGGGGCGTGCGAATGGGCGGACTCCATTGGTGCATCCCCCCGGCCCGCTTCTATGCCTGGCCGCGATTGAGCATTTCCAGCCCGACCTTGCCCAGTTCGACTTCCTTGAGCGCGATTACCGTGGGTTTGTCGTGGCTGGACGGATCGAGTTCGATCTGCGGCGTGCCGCCGATGGTGAGCTGGCGGGCGCGATAGGCCGCCACCAGGGTCAGTTGAAAGCGGTTGGGGATTCTTTTCAGGCAAGTTTCTACGGTGACGCGGGCCATGGATTCAATCCTGTGTGAAAAAGGCGAAGTAGTGAGGATAACGCACGTATTGGCTGGCGTAACGCAAGCGCGCCGCCCGCACGACCGCCGCCAGATCGTCGATGGCCGCCGGCAGGCGTTCGTTGATTATAACGTAGGCGAATTCCCGCGCATGGCGCATTTCCCCCTGTGCGGCCAGCAGGCGGCGGGCGATGACTTCCTCGCTGTCGGTGCCGCGTCCGCGCAGGCGGTTTTCGAGTTCGGCCGGCGACGGCGGCAGCACGAAAATGCTGACCACATCCGGAAACGCTTCGCGCACCAGGCGCGCGCCCTGCCAGTCGATCTCCAGTACCGTATCGCGGCCCTGTTCGAGTTGACCGGCGAGCCAGGCGCGCGATGTGCCATAGTAGTTGCCATGCACTTCGGCCCATTCGACGAATTTGCCCGCCTCGCACATTTTCCGGAAGCTTTCGAGGTCGACGAAGTGATATTCGCGCCCGTTTTTCTCGCCCTCGCGCGGCGCGCGGGTCGTGTAGGAAATCGACAGGTGCAGACCGGGATCGCGCAGCAGCAGGCCGCGCACCAGCGTCGTTTTGCCTGCCCCGGAAGGCGCGGTAATGGTCAAAAGCGTCCCGGACATACCCGTGGAACCTCGTTCAGTCTTGCGATGTGTCTATTTGATCTGTCCCGTCGCAATATTGCAACAACTGCGTGACCGTGACGGCCATTACGCCATTGGCGCCGCCCTCGGGCGCGCCCAGGGGCAGTTCGACGTGCGGAATGCCGGCAACCGTCCCCGCGCCGCCGGCCTTGCCTACGGCTTCCACCGGCAGGAGAAGCACATCCGCTCCGGCGAAGATTTCCGCTTCCAGTTGCGCGTCGAGCATGAACAGGTCGTGCACTTCGCGCAGCAGTTTGAGCGCAAGCGCATCGTCGGCGCGCAGTTTGTCCGACTGCCCGCACCAGACGAAACAGGCTCGGGTGCTGTGGCGCGTAACGATGTCCGCCAGCGCGATGAAGTTTTGCAGCGCCGGCGGCGATTGCCTGGAACCGCCGCCGGCGATGATGATGGCGTTGTCGGGCGCGCCGATGGCCTCGCACAGCCAATAGCGGGCCGCCGCGCGCGAACGCAGCAGAATCGGTATCGGCGCTTCCAGGCGCGATGCTTTGCGCCTTTCCTTGCGGGTACGCACGACTTCCGGCTTTTTCGGGGGCGGCGCGTACCTGGCGCGCAGGGAAGTCCACAAGCGTTCCAGGCTGCGCACGGGCGCACTCACTCGCCATGAGGGTGAGTGCAGGAGGGCCGCGTGTTGCGCCGCCAGCGCGCCCACCATCGTTTCCAGCCGGCGCTGGTTGAGCGCGCGGGCGCGGGCTTCTTCGTCGCGCGCTTGCAGGAGATCGCGCAGCCGCGAGATTTCTTCCTGCCCCCGCAAGCGTTTTGTCAGTACGGCAAGGAGGTTTTCCGTCGCGCCGTCCGCTTTGGAAGCGGCCAGTTCCGGCAGCAGGCCATGGTAATCGGCCACCATGTCGAAGGCCGTGCGTACCGGGCTGAAGCGCAGGATATCGGCCACGGCGGCGAGCCGGTCGCGGTCGCGGTCGAGGGCGCGGAGTTTGTCCAGTACGGCCTCGGCCTCGGGTTCGACCAGGAAACCGTTCCATCCGCTGTCGATTCTTTCGACATAGGAACCGACCTGTGTCGCCACCACCGGCACCGCGAGCGCCTGCATTTCGGCGAGCGTGTAGCTGAAACTCTCCGGCAGCACCGATAGCAGCAGGGCGCAATCCGGCCGCCACCGCGCCACCCTGGCGGGCAAGTCGTTCGCTTCGTGATCGGGCACGACCTCGATGCCGGTATAGTCGGCGAAAGGCAGGCCGAAATCGCCGCAGCCCAGCAGCAGGACATCGGCAAAGGCGCGCAGGCCGTCGCAAATCTGCCGCCACAGCCATAAACCTCTTTGCGGCGACAGGCGTCCCGGCAGCAATACCCGCAGGCGGGGCGCATGGCCCGATTGGGCCGCCGTTGCGGCTTCGGCGCTGAAATCGGGTTCGGGCAGCACCGGCCCGCGCGCAAAGGCGGCTCCCAGTCCGTGCGGAATATACGTCCATGGCCGCACGCCCAGACCTGGGAAAAGCGCCGCCCAACGCGCATGCACATCTTCGTTCGGCGCTACGATCCGGACGTTGTCCGCGGCCAACCGGGAGGCGAAAGCCGCGCGCAAAGTCTGCCATTCGCCGGCATCGGTGAGGTGCCAGAAAGCATTCTGCGGATTCTCGCGCAGGCAGCGCACCAGATCGCCGTCGTCGCAATGTGTGCACGGATTGCCGAAAATCGCGGACGAGGCCGGGCAGAACGGATAGAGATCGTGCGCGATGAATACTACCGGCATGTCCATCCGCAAGAGGTCGAGGCTGTGGCCGACCAGCGAGGACACCAGCAAGGCGCGCACATTGAAGGCGGTACAAATCCAGCGGACGATGTGGGCATATTCGGGGTGCTCGATGGCCGTGCCGCGCACGGGTTCGGCAAGCGTCCAGACCATCAGCGGCGCGGGTCCCTGGCGAGGGTCGATGAGCAACAGATCGGTCGTGGCGGCATTGCGCGAACTGCGTCCGCGCAGCGCCAGATTGTGGCAATCGAGATCCGCCGCGCAGTAATCCTGTATCCAGCGTTCGGCGCCATCCCTGCCGTGCAGCACATGCAGCACTACCGGCAGGGGCGGGCGCAGCGGCACGTTCGTCAGGGTTTTGTGCGCGGCATGTATCCGTTCCCGCTCATCCATTACCGCCGCGAACTCGGAGCCGCCGAGCGCGGCCCGCACCCGGTTTACCCGCGCCCGCAGGCGCGCCAGCGGGTCGCCGCGGACGAAAGCTTGCAGACTTTCGTCATAGTCGGGATACAGGGCAGCCAGCATGCGCGCGGCCTCGTCCGCCGCTTCAAGTTCTTTCGGGCGCGGCGTCGCATGACCGGCGCAATGCACGAACACGTCGGCGGCAAGCGCATTGCGCCAGCCCACCGTTACGGCGCGGCGGGAAAAATCGGTTTCTTCGCCGCGCCCGCGGGCGAAACGCTCGGTATCGAAGAATCCGACCATGTCGAGGCATTCGCGCCGGATGAATATGCAAGACCTGGATGCCGTCGGCACTTCGACCCACTGGCCCGCGTTGACGCGGGCGAACAGGGCATCGAGCGCGGACAGTTCCAGCGTACCCGGCATGCCGCCCGCCCATCCGTCGAAAGGATAAATACCGATGACGCCGCTGTCGGAAAACGGTATCACCGTGCCGATGCCGGGCTGCGCCTGCGCGCAGGCCAGCAGCCGGTCGAGCCAGTCGTTGGCGACTTCCGCGCCGCTGTCGAGCAGCACGATGTCGCGTCCGGCGTGTAATGCCATGCCGCTATTGACCGAGGCTGCAAAACCGCGCTTTTCCTCATTGCGCAACAGGATGATGCGGTTTGCCGCGGCTTCGCCGTCGAGCCAGTCCGCCAGCGCCGGATCGGCCGTGGCATCGTCGATGACGACGATCTCGCGCGCCGCGCGGCAGCCCGCCGCGTAAAGCGCGGCGAGGCAGCGTTGTACGGCTTCCCGTCCGTCATGCACAGGGATAACGATATCCACGACGGGAATGTCAGTTTCTTCTTGCCAGAACGTCATCGTAGAACCGACTCCGGTTTGACCCCCGCCTTTCCAGGCGGTACATGGGCTGGAATCCGGCCAGGGCCGGGATTTTGGCTATGCTGGCCGGAAGATGGAAATGGAACCGCTTCCAGTGGCTTGCCCGATGTGGCGAGCATGCGTCCGCCGCCTTGCTTTATCCGGATTTTATGGCGCATCGCAACAAACGGAATGCCACAATATTCTCGTTTCCATCATGTCTTGATGCATTTTGCGCCCTGGGGGTTGACTTCATGGCAAGGGCGGAAACGCCACGCCCCGAGGCGCTGCCATCGGGGCGTGGTGCATGTTGCCGGATCAGGGAGGGGTACGCCCCGCCATCAACGCTCGCGGTCGGGAGCGAAAGGATCCACTGGCGCGGCGGGCAAGGCGCGGCGAGCCGGCGCGGGAGCGGCGGCCCTGGGCGGCTCCAGGCGCTTCACATGCGCGGCGGCGTCGCCGCGCAACTGTTGCAGGCCGCTCATGCGCTGGCGCAGTTCGGCGCCGATCTGGCGCACATCCTGTCCGGTGCGTATCACGCGCGGGGTCAGCATTACGATGAGTTCGGTACGCTTGGCTTCCTCTCCCGTGGAACGGAAAAGCCCGCCGAGGAGAGGAATGTCCTGCAACAGGGGCACGCCGCTCTTGGTGCGCATCTTCTTGTCGCGGATCAGGCCGCCGAGGACGATGGTTTCGCCCGAACGCACCGCAACCTTGCTCACGATGTTGCGCTGGTCGAAACTGCGCTGTCCGGTGGCGGCATCTTCCGGGCCGACATCGACGATGGACTGGTCGACATCCAGCGTCACCATGTCGCCGGAATTGACCGAGGGTTTCACGCTCAACAGCACGCCCGTATCGCGGTACTGGATCGACTCGGAAACCACTCCGCCGTCCGTCGTCGCGCTGCCGGTCTTTACCGGCATCTGGTCGCCGACCTGAATCGTGGCGGTATGGTTGTCGAGCACCATCACATTGGGATTGGACAGCATGTTGACGAGCGACTTCTCGGCAAGCGCATTGAGCACGACCCGGATGTTGTTGCCGGAGTTGAGCAGCGAATAAACGAATCCTTCCGCGGAAGGCGCTACCAGCCCGCTTATCCCCGGCGTCGAGGAAACCGCGTTGCCGGGGTTGTTGTACAGCCCGCCATGCCCCTGGTAGCCTCCCCTGCTCGCATCCTGGAAATACCATTGCAAGCCGTATTTCAGGTCGTCGCCCAGGCTGACTTCGAGGATGGACGCTTCGATCAATACCTGCGTCGGCGCAGAGTCGAGACGGCGCAAGGCTTCTTCGATGCGGCGGTAATCGCGGCGGTTGGCGTAGATGAGAAGCGCGTTCTTGTTCGGATCGGCCACCACGCGGACATTCTCGCCAAGCGCCACTTGCGTGATGGTGGCGCCGTCATTGCCGTTGGCCCCGATGGGCGGCGCGCCATACGGGTTGCCGCCGCCGGCCCCGAACATGCCGCCGCCGAGGCGGTTGCCGGAATTGGCGCCATTCGCGGAATTCATGAACCGGGAAGCGCGCGGCAAGCTGTTGGCTACACCCGGATTACCGAAAAAGAAGGGATTCGGGGACGTGGAAGAATCGCCGTAAAGGCCGTTGAGCAGGTTCGCCAGATGCTCGGCCGAACCGTTCTGCACCGGATAAATCCACAACTGGGATTCGCTGCTGCCTTCGCTGGGACGGTCGAGCCGTCCGATCCACGTCTTGACCAGTTCGAGATAATGCGCGCGCGGCGTGACGACCATGAGTGCATTGAGGCGCTCGATCGGCACGATGCGGATGATTCCCTGGAGCGGCCCCGGCGCGCCGCCGTTTTCGCTCCCCGGTCTGTTCGCGCCCATGGCCGCCATGGCGGCGGGCGGAATGATGCCCTGGCCTCCGGGCTGCACGCCGGGGATGCCGCCCAGAGCGCCGCCTCCCTGGCCGGTTGCGGGCTTCCCGCCCGATCCGATCAATGCCTGCAAGGCGGTCTCGACTTCGCTCACCGTGGTATGGGTCAGCGGGAAAAGCCCCACCGACATTCCCTTGAAGAAGTCGACATCGAACGTGTGGATGATTTCGAGCCAGCCGTCGATTTCATTGCGCGTGCCCGAAAGCACGAGCAGGTTTCGCGTGGTGTCGATGCGTTGCAGAGCTTCCTGTCCGGCAATCGGGCGCAGGATGTCGGCCATCTCGGCGGCCCCGATGTATTGCAGCGGCACGAGCAGGCTGCCGCCGCTGGCGGGCAGTTCCTTGTTGGACGCGGGCAGGCGCGGCACGGCTTTCAGCGCCTCGATATTGCCCACTTGGTAACGGCCCGAGGAATCGGCCCGCAGGGCGATGCCGTTGGCCTGCAATACGGATTCGAGCAGGGGAATGACTTCGGCGCGCGCCACCGGCCCCTGGGTGCGCAGGGTCACTTCGCCGTTGAGCGGCGTCAGGATGGAGTAGTCGAGCTTGAGCAGGTCGCCGAGCACGGCATGCACGACTTCGGTGACGGGCGCCTGCTCGAAGCTCAGGGTCACTGCCCCGCCCCGAGTGGCGATCGAGCCGCGCGCCGACGGCGTGTTGATCATGGCGTCGTTGCCTGGGAACAGGGTAGGCGCGGCGCGGTCATCCGCGGCGTCGCGCAAGGCGGCCAGGGGCAGGGGGTCGGGAGAGTCCGCGCGGTTCGGAAGGAGATTCGACCCCTCGCCGCCGGGGGTGTTGGCGCAGCCGGCAAGGACGAGCGCCAGCAGGACAGTAAAGATCGGTTTCGTATACATGGCGTGGCATTCGAGAAAAATCAAGTTGCATTATCGCCGACCCTCCCCCGAGGTACAACGACTTCCCGTCATCACGCATCGGGCATTATGGCCTCAATGCGTAAAACAAATGAAGCTGGCTGCTTCGTGTGTGAAAACTCCCGGCGACCGCCTCGTCCGCTTTCTGCTCGCTATCCATTCCATTGGAATGGCGCGCACCGGAGGGTCTTTACACAAGATGAGAGATTACTCCAGTTTCGGCAATAGAAGGCAAGTTTTTGCTACTACATGGAAACAATCGTGCAATTTTGTATACAAGTACGGCTTCCGCACTTGCGCGGAATACCGCGCCGGCTGTGTTCAAGTCGGCCAGAAGTGTAGCTTCGTCGATGTTTTCCGGTGTAACCGGCAACACAGGCCGGACGCCGCCTCATCCCGCCGCGATTTCCAGCGTCACCTCGGCCCCGCCCTGCGGATGGTTGGCGAAATGCGCGTTGCCGCCGTGCAACTGCGCGACCTCGCGCACGAAGGGCAGCCCCAGGCCGGTGCTTTTGTGCCCGGTGGCGGGGCGCGGCAGGGAGTAGAAACGCTCGAAGATTTGCGGCAGTGCATAGTCGGGCGCGCCTTCGCCGTGGTCGCGCACCGTCAGCAGCAGCTGGCCGGGCGCTTTCTCCACGGCGACGTCGATGCCGCCGCCGGCGGGAGAAAAATCGATGGCGTTGTCGAGCAGATTGGCGATCGCCTGTTGCAGCAGAAAGGCGTCGCCATGGCAGGGGCAGGCGTCCGGCGCGCACACATTCGCCGCGAGGCCGCGCCGTTCGAGCGTGGCGGCGCGGCTGGCAACGGCCTGGCGCGCCAGTTCGGCCAGATCGAGCGCCTGCCCGTCTTCCAGACGCTGCAATTGTTCGACCCGCGCCAGTTGCAGCAGGCGTTCGATGATGAGTTGCATGCGGCTCGATTGCTCTTGGATCAGCGCGGCGAAGCGTTGCCGCTCGGCGTCCGGCAGCGCGCCTTCCAGCAACTCGGCGGCGGAGACGATGGCGGTGAGCGGGCTTTTCATCTCGTGGGCGAGATTCTGGACGTATTTTTCCACGTACTGCTTGCCTTCCAGCCGTTCGCGCATCGCGGCGAGCGCGTGCGCGAGTTCGGAAAACTGCCGTCCGCCGCCGGTGGGCGGCGTCGCCTTGCGCCCGGCGCACACGTCGCGCGCGTAGCGGATGAGGCCGTGGATCGACCAAGTGAGCCAGGCGGAAAAAAACACGCCGATCAGCGCGGATACGGCCAGCATGACGAAGCTGCTGGAGCGGATGCGCCCGGTCATCCGGTCGACATAGGGCAGGAGCGTTGCAGTCGGCTTGGCGAACGAGAGCACGCCGATGCGTTCGCCGTCCTTTTCCACCGGCGCGGCGACGTACATGGAAGACGAGGCGGGGTCGTCGGGGTCGTCCCGCGTGGTGCGCGCGCCGTACTGGCCGCGCAGGGCGAGGGCGACGTCGTTCCATTGCGAAAAATCCTCGCCCGCCGTCCGCCCCGCCGAGTCGAAAACCACCTTGCCCTGCATGTCGGTGATGTAGACGCGGAAATCCACCCGTTCCTTGCGGATGTCGAAAATAGTCGCGCCGGGGTCGCGCCGTCCGGCGTCGGCGAGCGCGGCGGCGAAAGCGCCCTCGCCGATGCGCCCCGCAGCCAGATCGCCGGCGGCGAATTCGGCAAGGAGATGGGCGGTGTCCACCTGTGTTTCCTCGCGCGCCTGCCGCAGCCCCGGCGAGATTTCGTCGGTGACGATGTTGAGCGCGAACCAGGCGGCCAGCCCCAGGACGAGGAAGTAGCCGAGGAAGAAGCGGACGGAGATGTTCACGGGCGCGCGGCGGCCATCACGGGTCGATGCTGTAGCCCAGGCCGCGATGGGTGACGATGGGGTCGCGTTCGGGCAGCGCGGCGCGCAGCTTGGCGCGCAGGGTCTTGATGTGGGTGTCGACGGTGCGTTCTTCCGTTTCTTCCGCGTCGCGCCACACCTTGTCCATCAGCAGGGCGCGGGAATACACCCGGCCCGGATGTTCGAGCAGGCAGGCGAGCAGCAGGTATTCGTAGCGGGTGAGGTTGAGCCATTGCCCCTTGCAGGCGATGCGCAGGCCCTCGCGGTCGACCTGGAAGGGCAATGCCGCTGCGCTGGCGGCGGACGTTTCCGGGGCGGCGGCGGGAGCGCCGCCGCGCGCGCGGCGCAGGATGGCGCGCACGCGCGAGACCAGTTCGCGCGGACTGAACGGCTTGGCGACGTAATCGTCCGCGCCGAGTTCCAATCCGACGATGCGGTCGACCTCCTCGGCGCGCGCGGTGAGGAACAGGATCGGCACATCCGACCGGCGGCGCAGTTCGCGGCAGACATCGAAGCCGCTCATGTCCGGCAGGCCCACGTCGAGAAGGATGATCGCGTAGGATTCGGCGGCGGCGCGCGCCAGGGCTTCGCGGCCAAGGCCGCAGCGGTCGGAAGCATAGCCTTCGGCGGAGAGCGCGTAGGCCAGGGTGTCGGCGATTGCGGGTTCGTCATCGACGATGAGGATTTTCATGAAAAGTCCGGGGCCATTTGTCCTTGAATCGAACAGCCGATTTCTCCTGTCGATGCGTATAGCATAACGGAAAATTTCATACGAATACTTCCATCGGCACGACGAACCGTTTGGCAAGCGCCTTGATCTGGCGCAGGTTCAGCGCGCGCTTGCCGGAAAGTATCTCCGAGATGATCGATTGCGTGCCAACTTCCGGCAGGTCGCTCTGATTCAGTCCCCATTCTGTCATCAACTCCCGCAGAAGTTCGTGCGGCGGCAACTCCGGCAGGGGGTGCGCGCGTTTTTCGTACTCGGCGACACGCTCGCCGATGAGCGAAACCAGCCCCCAAAGCGGCTCGCCGGCATCGTCCGGCAAGGTATCCGCCAGCGATTCGGCGAATTCGGCAAGCCGGGCATGGTGCGCTTCGTCCCGGATGGGGCCGGCCAGGCCGAGCGCCTTGTCCAGTACGCCCCAGGCTTGCGTGATTTTGTCTGTCCGGTGCACAGTCCTGGTACTCATTTCCACCTTCCTTCGTCGTATTCGGCGTGCGTCATGACGGCCTTGATCCAGATCGTTTGTACGGAAAAGGCGATGCTCGCCGCAATACGGCACTTGTTTCCGCCAACGTTGAACACATAAAGATTTCCGACCTTGTCTACGCCCCGGAAGGTATCACCCAATGCCGCGAAATTCCTGAATGTTCCCTTCTCGATCCGTACCCGGAACAACTGGAGCGGCGCAGCGGCATCCGGGTGGATGTCGGCAAACTCGCGCAAGGCACGGTTGGAAATCAATTTCATGGTACGATTTTATCGCAAAGAGCGATAAATGCAAGCCAAGCTGCATGCATAACCTGGACTGCGCGGAGCTTTACCGTTCTTCGCCGTACTTCACTCCCGCTTCACACATCCCCCGTTTCCCCTTCCGCGCCCGTTCACATGCGTCCCCCAATCTGGCGGCACTCGTCACTGCGAGGCAACCGGGAGAACGTGCAATGGAAAACCATGACTCTACAAACCGCGACGGCGTCCGCTCGCTCGTGAAAACCGCCGTCAACGCCCAATATGCGGGCAAACTTGCGGCAGTGGCCCTGCTGGCCATGCTGCTGCTGATTCCGCTCAACATGATCCGGGAACAGATCGCCCAGCGCAGCCACTATCAAAGACAGGTTACGGCGGAAGTCGCCAATTCCGCCGCCGGCGCGCAGACTCTGACCGGGCCGGTGCTGGCGATCCGTTACCGGACGAAAACGGCTGCGGATATCTACCGCGACATGAATACGGGCACAATCGTCGCCCGTCCCGCGCCGCCCGCAAGCGAACGCCTGGCCGTCGTGCCCGCCGAGACGCTGACGATCGGCGGTCGCGCCGACGTGGAGCAACGCTACCGGGGCATCTACAAGGCGCGTCTTTTCCATCTCGATCTCCAGGCCGAGGGCGTTTTCAACCTGCCCGCCGACCTGGTTCCGCCTGGACGGGAAAACGAAATCGTCGAAGCCCATGCCGTGATGCTGCTCGGCATCTCCGACCTGCGCGGCATGGATGCCGCGCCGGAAGTCCTCATCGACCAGCGCCCGATGCGCTTTGCGGCCCCGAAAGACAAGTATTTCGACAGCGTCCTGCCCGGCAGCCGGCTGGAACTGGATCTCGGCGCGCTGACGCCCGGCAAGGCGCGCACCATCGCCTTTTCCCTGCCGTTGAAACTCACCGGCACGGAAGCTTTTTCCATCGCGCCCACGGCGGAAAGCAATTCCGTCCGCCTGCAATCCGACTGGAAGCACCCGAGCTTTCAAGGCCGCTTCCTGCCGCGCACCCGGCAGATCGCGCACGACGGTTTCAGCGCGCAATGGGAGATATCCGGACTGGCCCGCAACCTGGATGGCGCGCTCGGGGAACACGATCAGGAAGTCCTGGGCATCGCGTTCATGGAACCGGTCAACATCTACCTGCAATCCGAGCGGGCGGTGAAGTACGGCGGCCTGTTCATCGTATTGACATTCGCCGCGTTCTTCCTGGGTGAAATCCTGCGCCGCCGTCCGATGCACATCCTGCAATACCTGCTGGTCGGGCTGGCGCTCGCCGTCTTCTTCCTGCTGTTGATCGCGCTCTCCGAGCACTTGCCGTTCCTGGCTTCCTACCTCGCCGCCGCCGCGGCCTGCATCGGCCTGATTGCCTTCTACCTCGCGGGCGTGTTCGGTTCCTGGCGTCCGGCCTTCACGTTCGGCGGCGGCCTCGCCGGGCTGTACGCGATGATCTACGTCATCCTGCAACTGGAAGATCAGGCGCTGCTCATGGGCAGCCTCCTCCTGTTCGCCGCGCTCGCCGCCGTCATGCTCGGTACGCGCCGCTTCGATTGGTATGGCCTGGGACAGACCGGCAAAACCGCGCCGTGCCCGCGGGAAACGCAGCGGTACCGGGAACAGCAGGCATGGGAATCCACCGAGCTTCCCGCCGACGCCCTCGTCGTACCGGACAAGGGAGAAGAATGATGGCGATCCAGTTCCCGCCCCGCCTCGCCGCGCTTCGCCGCCTGCGGCTCGCGGCCTGGCAGAAGAACGTCCTCGTCTGGATCGCGCTGGCGGCGCTGACCTTCATCGCGGCGCACTACTTCAAGCATCCCCTGTTCCACTTCTGGCGCGGATTGGAACTGCCCGTCCTGCTTCTTGCCGGCGGCGGCGGGGCGTGGTTCGCGCTCCGCGGCGCGAAAAGCGCCGGCAGCCGGCTGGGCAAAGTCGAGGCGGGCTTGCGATTTGCCATCTGCCTGTCGCTGCTGGGTCTCGTCGCAGGGCAAGAAGGCTGGTTCCGCTGGCAGCGATTCCAAGTGCTGCAAGGGGGCGTGGCGGTGGAGCGCATGGGGCGGCATTTCGTCGTCGGCTTCCGGGATTTCGACGAGGTGACGCCGCTGGCCGAGCGCGGTCTCATCGGCGGCATCTACATCACCAGGCGCAACCTCCGGGGCGAGAGCGTGCAAAGCCTGCGCCAGCGCATCGACGGCTTGCAGGAAGCGCGCCGCCGCGCCGGGCTGCCGCCGCTCTTTGTCATGGCCGATCAGGAAGGCGGCGACGTGACGCACCTCTCGCCGCTCATCGAACCGCTGCCCGCGCTGTCCGACCTGCTCGCCGGCGGCGCGGAAAACCTGGAAGCGCGCGCCCGCGCCCAGGGCGAACGGCAAGGGAGCGCGCTGGCGGCGCTCGGCGTCAACATGAACCTGGCTCCGGTGGTCGACCTGAAACCTGCCGAAAAGGAGGACTGGCTCAATCTCCACACCCGCATCTCGCGCCGCGCCATCTCCGCCGATCCGTGGACGGTGGCGCAGGTGGCCTCGGCCTACGGCGCGGGCCTTGCCGTCAGCGGCATCCAGCCGACGGTCAAGCATTTTCCCGGTCTCGGGCGAGTGCGGGGCGACACGCACCTGGTCAAGGCCAGCCTGTCGTCCGATCCCGTGGAACAGGCCGCCGACTGGCTGCCGTTCCGCGAAGTCACCGCCCGGACCGGCGCGGCGATGATGCTGGCGCACGTCCGCCTGCCCGACATCGACCCGCGCATGCCCGCTTCCCTTTCCCGCACGCTGGTGCAGGACGTGCTGCGCAAGAAAGACGGCGAGGGCTGGAATCATCAGGGGCTCCTGATAACCGACGACCTGAACATGATGGCGGTGTACACCGACGGGATTGGCCGGGCGGCAGCGGCGGCGCTGGACGCGGGGGTGGATCTGGTGCTGGTCTCCTACGACCACGACCAGTATTACCGCGCGCTCCACGCCGCCGCCGACGCCTGGCGGCGCAGCGGCATCGACGCCGGACGCGAAGCGGAGAGCGCGCGGCGGCTGGATGCGCATTGGGAGGCGAGCCGGGGCGGGGCGGCAGTGGAGCCGACGTATTTGACACGACTGGAGCGGGAGCGGCGCTGAAACGCTTGGTTCGGGAAACGGAAACGGGGTCGGTAATCTTGACTGCAAGCGTCGATATCAAGGTGGATTTCCGGATTCCCGCCCCATCGTTCACTCCGCCAGGCAGGCATCGAAGAATTCCAGCACTTCTTCCCGTATCTTCGGGCGGGGCAGCACTCCCAGATGCGCGGCGCCGGGGACGACGATGAGTTGCTTCGGTTCCTCGGCTATCTGAAAGAGTTTGCGCGAGTGTTCGAGCGGAACGAGATCGTCCCTGTCGCCGTGCAGGAGCAGCAGGGGAATGGGCGACAAGCGCCGGATGAGGCGGCTGGCGCTGTAATCGTCGTTTATCAGCATTCCGCCGCCGGGGAATTTGTCGTTGGCGATGGTCTTGTAGGAATAGAAGGTCGCATCCAGTACGACGCCGGCGATGCTATCGAAACCGCCGTGCGCAAGAGCGGCGACGGTGTTGTTGCCGCCGAGGCTTTGCGCGAGGATCAACAGGCGGGAGGCGTCGATATCCGGGCGGTTTTTCAGGTAGGCGATGGCGGCCTGTGTGTCTTCCATCAGGGCGCGGGGATTGGGCGTTTCGTTGCCGGACAGCCCGTAGCCGCGATAATCGAACATGAACACGGCGTAATCTTCCGTGGGTAGCCAGAGCGTCTGGTCGAGGTAGAAGCTCATGTGCCCGGTGTTGCCATGTACGTGCAAGACGACGCCCCGGGTTTCTCCTATCGCCGGAATGAACCAGCCGTGCAGGCGCGTGCCATCCTTGCTGGCGAAATAAACTTCCTCGAACGGCAATCCTGCCGCGCTTTCCGGCGTCGACTTCCCGCTTCCGGACATCGGCCAATAGAACAGGCGCTGGGCATTGCTATAGGCCAGCAATGTCCCCGCCGCCATGAGAAAGGCGGCGGCGATCCTGGAGAGGGATTTCCTGGTCATCAAGCGTGCCCTCGTGTTTGTCCGGTCTGTGAGGGGTATTCCATTAGCACATGCAATTCCCGTCGCCGCAGCCTGGGTCACTCACCCAATCGCAGACATCTCCCGTGTACCAATTGCAGGCCGCACATCCCCCTCCACCTGGGCCCCAAGCGTCGGAATCCCATCCAGCGGGATCGGAATAGCCGGAATCGTCCATGGAAGCGAGATCGCCGCCGGAGCCGCCCATGTAATCAGAGTCCCATCCAGCAGGGTTGTCCATGAAATCGGAATAGCCGGGATAGCCGCCGGAATTGAATTCGCCCATGACGTCATCGTCCCATGAAATGCCATCCCATCCAGCGTCAGGCAGGCAATAAACTGTAATGCCTTCATCATATGCTGGATTGCCATACGCATCCAGCGCAGGATGTTCCTTCGATGCTCCGGGATCGCAAAAAATGTCTCCGACTTCGGCCCCACCGCTTGCAGACGAATCGCCTGAAAAACTGCCGCCCGGCGCTGCCGGAGAATAATCCAATATGCCCGATGACGATGGAGAACTGCCGCCGCCGGATTCGCTGGCACTGCCCGTCGACTGACCGCTTTGAGAACTACCGTTCGGCGCTTCCGGAAAATGATCCAGTATGCCCGATGGAATCGAAAAACTGCTGTCATCGAATGCCGGGGCGGATACCGGCACGGATGGGATGCCGTTTCCGGACGGATTGCCGCTTTCCGCTGGCGGCGCGGCATTGCCTGTAGCGGGATTTTCGGCAGGGTTTTCGGAAGCGGCGGGCGCTTCTCCCGATTCCGGCGGAACATCCGGCTCAGTGGATTCCGGCGTGGATGGAGTGCCGTTTCCGGATGGATTGCCGTTTTCCGATGGCGTATTTTCAAGCGGCGCGTCGGGCGCGGTATCTTCAGAATCAGTCCGTGGATTGATGCTTGCCAGCGTTTCCCGGAGGAAGTTGCCAATCGCGCTGAAAATGTTGCTCAGCAAGTTGCCCAATAGGCCACCGAGCGAACCGACCCATCCGCCGGAGTCGCCGGCGGTCGAGCCACCATCGCCGTCGGTCGGAGCGGTCATGTCGGGGAACGCCTCGCCGGGTTGTGCAGACTCGCCCGCGCCGCCGCCGCCGTCTCTTTCGTCGTCTTTATCGTCGGCATTCAGGAAGTCAACCCCGCCAGCGGGGTTTTCCTTCGCCCCGGGCGCCTGCCAATCCGAAATATCAGGGTGAGGACGATAGTTTATCCCCGCCGCATGCAGCCCTATAGATGTCACAGTATGGCAATTATTGCTAATTTGGCCATATTCGCTTTTGTTGTCCATTTCAACAACCGCGTCGGCAATCTCATGCCAAACACCGGATAGATCCTGTCCTTTTGCCACGGTTAATGACAAGTCATCGCCTTCTTCATTCCAATCATCATGTCCTCTCTTATAGGGTTGTACAGTTGTGTGCAGCATGCCATTCTCTGGGCCACCGCGAGCAGCCCATTTATTTCCTTCACGATCCGTATAGAGAAGGAGTGTGTGATAGTAAAGACCGTACCTCATTGGTTGGTAGAGGATTTCGATCGTTTCTGGTTTCTGGAAAACAGGGGCACTTCCGTCCTCTGGGAAAATCGTTCCAGGCGGGAAAAGAGGTTCAGTTGTTTCTGGCATGATTATTTGCTCCGTGAAAAGTTAAAATGCCCTGAGTTTGGCGATTGCGAGTATCTCATCTACTCGCTCCGATTCGGGACTGCGCCCAAGAAATATTTGTAACTTCCAATCGTAATAAGAATACTTGAAAAGCGGTTTTGTCCATTTCATGGAGCATTTCATTTCATACTGGCCAAAGAGCCGATGAGTGAAGTGTCTAGGTCTGAGTATTTTCTGTCCTTTGTGAATGTCCACTACTTCCACCATATGTTCCTTGAGCCCTGTGTAATCCCTTACATCAAATCCGTTTTTCAACAGAATTTCTTTGGCTGTTTCAAAATAGTTTCCCATCTTGATATATTTCTCAACCAAATGGGTGACGTTGACTTGCCTGGGAGGAACTTGATTATTTCCACGGCTTGCTGCCAAGAACTCAATGATTTCATTTCGCATGTCCATGCCGGCTTCCATGTCCACGCCGACGCCCAAGTCGGGATTTTCGGGCACATCATCCTTGGCGACACAACTGCCTGCCGCCAGGGCAAACAAGGCGAAAGCGGCAATGAACATCGTTGCCCAGAAGACGGTAACCTGGATTGTGTCACGGGCTTTTGAAGCGATATGACGCAGCATGGTCGTTTGCTCCGTGAAGTTAAAACGCCCTGAGGTTGGCTATTGCGAATATCCTATCTATCCGCTCCGATTCAGGGTTACGTCCAAGAAAGATTCGTAGACTCCAATCGTAATAAGCAAACTTGGAAAGAGGTTTTGTCCATTCCATTGGATATTTCATTTGGTAATGAGCATAAATGCGATAAGTATAGTCTTCAGATCGAACTGTCCTCACAATTTTACCTTCAGAATCATATCTTGCCGATTTCGTATATCTTTTGAGTCCTTTTTTGTCGCGTACCTCAAACCCGTTTTTCAACAGAATTTTTTTGGCCGATTCAAAATCGTCTCCAACTTTGATATATTTTTCAACCAAATTAGTGACATCGAGTTGCGCGCCACCAGAAGAAGGCCCGTATTTCGATATAACAAGCTCGACAATTTCATTCCGCATGTCCATGCCGCTTTCGATATCGGGATTTTCGGGCACATCATCCTTGGCGGCGCAGCTGCCTGCCGCCAGGGCGAGCAAGGCGGCAATGAGCGTTGCCGCCCAAATCCGCCATCCCGTTCTTCCAACGCCGTTTGCGATATTGGCAATGGGTTCAAGCGTGCAAGCCATGCTGTTTTCCTCCTGTTCAGTCAAGACAATGAATGATAATACGATAAGTGTCACTGAGAACTATCAAGTTTTTAAAGGCAGGGTCAATGTCGAACTTTTGCGCATAGTCGTAAGCTTCATCCCGATAACGGTGATACGAGGCAATCAAATCGCTTATCATCATTTGAGTCTCCCGAAGAAAAATTCAGGGTGGTTGTCGAAAGACGACTTGAACAGGGCAGCTTGCTTGAATGGAGCGCAAGCCTTGTGTTCAAAATCATCGGGGAAAACGGTTTTACTTGAATTATGAGTAAGATGAATATTTCTCCTTTTAAATGTAAGCAATTTAATAACATCACCCTTGACCATGGCTAATGCCCACCTTCCTTCAGAAGCTTGATATTTGGAATCCAACAAATATTTATTAATTTTCACACTCTCCGCATATTCGTTCGATATGCCTATAGCGTACGGATGTAAAGCACAAACCGATTCTACTAGATCGATTCCAGTATCCGCCAACCTTACAACTGAGCCAACTTCCATGTTTCCCACAACTTTTTCTATCAACAACTCGTCGTTTTGGCGCGTACCGCAACCCATTTCACAGTCCATTTTTACAAAAACAACCAAGACTGACAAAACCAAGGCTAACAGAGTCGAAACTGAGAGAATCAAGAAAAATAGTAAGAATTTTTTCATGAAAAATCTCCATGGATACTGCTACCAACACAACATGCCAAGAGGGCAAGCAGAAGAAAACCGGGCATGACGTGACCTGCCCCCATGTGGCGTACCACTGATAACCAGAGTCCAAGGTTGAGATTACAGCACATCGGGTGATGGCGTTGCATCGCCAGCATGCTGGCGATGCAACGCGGCCAATTGCGCCGGGGGAATGCGCCCCACG
>JAISCE010000015.1 GCA_031265765.1 Azoarcus sp. | reverse complement strand
GCTCCCAACGGCTCCCAACGGCTCCCAACGGCTCCCAACGGCTCCCAACGGCTCCCAACGGCTCCCAACGGCTCCCAACGGCTCCCAACGGCTCCCAACGGCTCCCAACGTTCATGCTTGCATCTCCTTTGAACCTAACGAATAGAAAACAAGATGGCAATTATATCACGACGCTACGTAAAATACACAAAAAAACGATCATCTGTTGCGTTTCCACAAGACGATCCCGCATGCGTTTCATCAGGCCGCTTCCTCGATCCATGCTTGCTGGATCGCTTCGAGGATGCGCTCGCCGCAATGGCCGGGGTCGTCGTCGAATGCGGGCAAGGCTTCGATCCAGCGCATCAGGTCGACGAAGTTGAGTTTCAGCGGGTCGACATGCGGGTGGGCATCGGCCAGCAGGAGGGCGATTTCATTGACGTCGGTCCATTTCATTCGTGTTTTTCCTCTCGGGCAAGGTTGATCGTGTAACGCGGGATTTCCACCACCAGCGGCACATCGCCCACGGCGACCTGGCATGACAGGCGCGAGCGCGGCGTCAGGCCCCAGGCGCGGTCGAGCAGATCGTCTTCCGCTTCGGATGCTTCCGGCAGCGACTCGAAGCCCTCGCGTACAACGACGTGGCAGGTCGTACAGGCACAGGATTGTTCGCAGGCATGTTCGATCCAGACGTTGCCCGCAAGCAGCGCATCGCACAAGGACATGCCCGCTTCGGCTTCGATGACCGCGCCTTGCGGGCACAGGCTGGCGTGGGGAAGAACGACGATCCGTGTCATGGGCGCACCTCAAAGCTCTCCGATCTTTTGCCCGGCGAGCGCGGCGCGGATCGAGCGATCCATGCGGCGCGCGGCGAATTCTTCGGTCGCGCGAGCAAGGGCGGCGATGCCGCCGGCAAGCGCCGGGGCGTCGCCAGGGCTGTCGATGAGTCCGCGCAAGCGCGCCATGGCGGCGTCGATGGCGGCGCGCTCCGGGGCGTCGAGCAGGCCGCCGTCGACGGCGAGCGCCTGCGCGACGGCTTCGAGCAGCCGACCGGCTTCGACTTGTTGTTCCCGCAGATTGCGCGCGGCAAGGTCCTCCCCGGCGCGCTCGAACCCGGCGCGCAGCATGTCGGCGATTTCGCTGTCGGCAAGGCCGTAGCTCGGGTTGACCAGAATGCTCGCCTCCACACCGGTGCCGGTTTCGCGCGCCGAAACCGAGAGTAGTCCGTCGGCATCGACCTGGAAGGTGACGCGGATGCGCGCCGCGCCCGCCGCCATGGGCGGAATGCCGCGCAACTCGAACCGGGCAAGGGAGCGGCAGTCGGCCACCAGTTCCCGCTCGCCCTGCACGACGTGGAAGGCCATCGCGGTCTGGCCGTCCTTGTAGGTGGTGAATTCCTGCGCCCGCGCGACCGGCAGGGTGGCATTGCGGGGGACGATCTTTTCGGACAGCCCGCCCATGGTTTCCAGCCCGAGCGAGAGCGGTATCACGTCGAGCAGCAGCCAGCCGCCGTCGCCCGGCTTGCGGTTGCCCGCGAGGACGTTGGCCTGCATCGCGGCGCCGAGGGCGACGACTTTGTCGGGGTCGAGATTGGTGAGCGGTTCTTGCCCGAAGAAGGCGGCCACCGCGCGCTGGATATGCGGCATGCGCGTGGCGCCGCCGACCATGACGACCCCTTTGATGTCGCGCACGGACAGCCCCGCGTCGCGCAGCGCCCGCCGGATCGGGACGAGGGTTTTTTGCACGAGCGGTTTCGTCATCTCGGAAAACGCCGCGCGGCTTACGGTGAGATCGACCGAGACGCCAGGGCCGAGCCGGAGCCGGAACGGCGCTTCCTCGCTCATGCTGAGCAGTTCTTTCACCTCGCGCGCTTTCATTTGCAGGCGGCGGGTGTCTTCGGCGGAAGGCGGGGCGATGCGGGCCTGGTCGAGCGCCCAGCAGTAGAGGCGGTGGTCGAAATCGTCGCCGCCGAGCGCGGCGTCGCCGTTGGTGGCGAGTACTTCAAAGACGCCGCGCGTGAGTTTGAGGATGGACAGGTCGAAAGTGCCGCCGCCAAGGTCGTAGACCGCATAGACGCCTTCGACGGCGTTGTCCAGCCCGTAGGCGACCGCCGCCGCGGTCGGTTCGTTCAGGAGCCGCAGTACGTGCAGCCCCGCCAGCCGCGCCGCGTCCCGGGTCGCTTGCCGCTGGGCGTCGTCGAAATAGGCCGGGACGGTAATCACGGCGCCGGCCAGTTCGCCGCCCAGGCTCGCTTCGGCGCGCAGGCGCAGGGCGCGCAGGATTTCGGCGGAGATTTCGACCGGGCTTTTGCTGCCCTGCACGGTGCGCAGGCGCAGCATGCCGGGCGTCTCCTCGAAGACGTAGGGCATGGTTTCGATGTGCGCCACGTCGGCGAAGCCGCGTCCCATGAAACGCTTGACCGAAACGATGGTGTTCCTGGGATCGGCGACCCGCGCGCCCAGGGCGGCATGTCCCGCGTCCAGGCCGCCGTCGCCGCGGTAGTGCACGATCGAAGGCATGAGGGCGCGGCCTTCTTCGTCGGACAGGCATACGGCGATGCCGTTTTTTACCGTCGCCACCAGTGAATTGGTGGTGCCGAGGTCGATGCCCGCCGCCAGCCGGTGCTGGTGCGGCGCGGCGGACATGCCCGGCTCGGCAATCTGCAACAGGGTCATGTTTTCCTTTTACGGGTTGCGGGGCTTTCGCGGCTTCGTCCGGATCAATCGTCGAGCGCGGCCAGGCCGTCGTCGATGTCGCATCGCAATCTGTCGAGGAACATCAGCCGCCGCACCGTATCGGCGGCGGCTTCACGATTTTCGCGGCTGTCGAATTGTTCCGCCAGCAGCGTCGTGACTTCGTCTACGCGCATGCGCAGGCGCAGCGCCAATTGTTCGAGTGCGTCGACATCGCCGAAGGCGCGCGCTTCTTCCACCGCTTCGCGCCATTCCATTTGTTCGATCAGAAAGCCGGAAGCCATCGCGACGTTGTCGATCTCGTCGGCATCGACGCCGGCCAGGTCGAGCAGGTATCGCGCGCGGGAGAGCGGTTTCTTGAGCGTGGCGTAGGCTTCGTTGACCCGCAGCGCGCCCCGCATCGCGCGATGGCGTTCGCTGCCGGGCAGGTGGACGTGGCGGTCGGGATGCACTTCGGCCTGCAAGGCGTGCCAGGCGCGGTCGAGTTCCGCCTCGTCGATATCGAACCGGCGGGGCAGGCCGAACAGGGCAAAATAGTCGAGAGAGAAGTTCACGCTCATGGAGAGGGCGGCAATCCCGCTTTGCGGAAAAGACCGATATGCAGGGGCAGGCCGCGCAATTGTTCAGACATTGAAGCTTTCGCCGCAGCCGCAGTGGTTTTTGGCATTGGGGTTGTCGAACCTGAAGCCTTCGTTGAGTCCTTCGCGCACGTAGTCCAGTACGGTGCCGTCAAGGTAGATGAGGCTTTTCCGGTCGACGATCACCTTGACGCCATGGCTATCGAAAATGACATCGTCTTCTATGGTTTCGTCGACGAATTCCAGTTTGTAGGCCATGCCCGAGCAGCCGGAAGTTTTTACGCCCAAACGGATGCCAAGCCCCTTGCCGCGCTTGCCGATGAAGCTGGCAACATGTTCGGCGGCGCGTTCGGTCAGGATTACGCTCATTTCATTGTTCCCCGTGTTTTTTCCTGTAATCGGCCACCGCGGCGCGAATGGCGTCCTCGGCGAGTACCGAGCAGTGGATTTTCACTGGCGGCAGCGCCAGTTCTTCGGCGATCTGGGCGTTTTTGATCGCCAGCGCCTCGTCGAGCGTCTTGCCCTTGACCCATTCGGTGACGAGCGACGAGGAGGCGATTGCCGAACCACAGCCGTAGGTCTTGAAACGCGCATCCTCGATCACGCCGTCCTTGCCGACCTTGATCTGGAGCTTCATCACGTCGCCGCAGGCCGGCGCGCCGACCATGCCCGTGGCCACGCCTTCTTCGTCCTGCGAGAACGAACCGGCATTGCGCGGGTTTTCGTAATGATCCAGAACCTCGTTACTATAGGTCATGCTGTTTCTCCTGTCTGCCGCAGCGGACGATATCGCCTTCGGCGGTTTCCCGCCGGGCGGATTTTACCGGGCAGACCACTGTACAGTGCCAGGATCGATGCCCGCCTGCACCATTTCCCACAATGGCGAGATGTCGCGCAATTTGCCGATCCGGGTCTTCAATAATTCGACGGCATAGTCGATTTCTTCGGCGGTCGTGAAGCGCCCAAGGGTAAAACGGATCGAACTGTGGGCGAGTTCGTCTTCGCGCCCGAGCGCGCGCAGCACGTAGGAAGGCTCCAGGCTGGCCGATGTGCAGGCCGAACCCGAGGATACCGCGATGTCCTTGATCGACATCATCAGCGATTCGCCTTCGACGTAAGCGAAAGAAACATTGAGGTTGTGCGCGACCCGATGTTCCATGTCGCCATTGATGCAGGTCGCCTCGATACCGGAGATGCCCGCGAGCAGGCGGTCGCGCAGGGCGCGGATGCGCGGCAGTTCGTCCGCCATATCCTCGCGCGCGAGGCGGAAGGCTTCGCCCATGCCGACGATCTGGTGCGTCGGCAAGGTGCCCGAGCGCAGGCCGCGCTCGTGGCCGCCGCCGTGCATCTGCGCTTCCAGCCGGGCGCGCGGCTTGCGGCGCACGTACAACGCGCCGACGCCCTTGGGACCGTAGGTTTTGTGCGCGGAAAAGCTCATCAGGTCGACGGGCAGGTTTTTCAGGTCGATGGCAACCTTGCCGGTGGCCTGCGCCGCGTCGACGTGAAAGACGATGCCCTTTTCGCGGCAAATGGCGCCGATCTCCCCGATGGGCTGGATCACGCCGATTTCGTTATTGACCAGCATTACCGACGCCACGCTGGTATCCGGGCGCAGGGCGGCGCGGAATGCATCGGGGTCGATGAGGCCGTTTTCCCGCACGTCGAGATAGGTTGCGGCATAACCCTCGCGTTCGAGCTCGCGCACGGTGTCGAGCACGGCCTTGTGTTCGGTCTTGACCGTCACGATGTGCCGCCCCTTCTCCCGGTAGAAATGCGCGGCTCCCTTGATGGCGAGGTTGTCCGACTCGGTCGCGCCGGAAGTCCAGATGATCTCCCGCGGCTCGGCGCCGACCAGCGCCGCGACGTTCTCGCGCGCTTCTTCCACCGCCGCCTCCGCCTCCCAGCCAAAAGCGTGCGAGCGGCTCGCCGGATTGCCGAAGCGTTCGGTAAGCCAGGGAATCATCGCCTGCGTCACTCTCGGATCGACCGGCGTGGTCGCGGAATAGTCCAGGTAAATCGGCAGTTTCACCATATCGTTATCTCTCTGTGTTCTTTCGCCGCATGAAGCAAGGTAGCGTTTTTACACCATTATTCTTCATGCCGAAACAGCCGCGAAGTTTTTCAGTTCCGAGACGCTGCGCACCAGCGCCGCGATGAACGCTTCGATCTCTCCCGCGCGGGTTTCCCGGCCCATGCTCACCCGCAACGCGCCGCGCGCCAGACCGTGCTCCGCGCCCATCGCGCGCAGCACATGCGAGGTTCCGGGCCACGCGCTGGAGCAGGCCGAACCGCTGCCGCAGGCAAAACCGGCGCGGTCAAGCCAGTCTACGAGCGCGCCGCCGTCGATTCCGGCAAACGCAAAATAAATCGTATTGGGCAGCCGTTCGACGCCGCGGGCGAACACCGTTGCGCCCGCGGCCACGAGACGCGCTTCGCATTCGTCGCGCAAGACCGCGAGCCGCTGCGCTTCCGCCGCCCGCCGCGCCGCGGCGCGCTCGGCGGCAAGACCGAAACCGACCAGCGCGGCGACGTTTTCCGTCCCGGCGCGCAAGCCTCTCTCCTGGCCGCCGCCCGCGATGAGCGAAACGGGTTCCACCCGTTTGTCGAGCAATAGCGCCCCCGCGCCGACCGGCCCGCCGATCTTGTGCGCCGACAAGGTCGCCGCCGTCAGCCCGAGGGCGTGGAAATCCCACACCAGTCTGCCGAAAGCCTGCACCGCGTCGCTGTGGAAATACACGCCCGCCGCGCGCGCCTCGCCGGCCAGCGCCGCGATGTTCTGCACCACGCCGGTTTCATTGTTGGCGGTCATCACCGAAACGAAGGCGGGCCGCCGCGCCAGCGCCTCGCGCCAGGCCGTTCCGTCGATCGCGCCCACGCTCGTCACGCCGATCTCGAACAGCCGCCAACCCTGCCGGCCAAGCTGGTGCGCCGGTTCCAGCACACTGGGATGCTCCACGGCGCTCACCGCAATCAGACCCGGTTTGCAGGAAGCCGCCACGCCCTTGATGAACAGGTTGTTCGCCTCCGAACCGCCGCTGGTGAAAATCACTTCGCCCGGCAACGCCCCGGCGGCGGCGGCCACCTGTTCCCGCGCGGTTTCCATCGCCGTCCGCGCCCGCCGTCCATATTCATGGGCGCTCGATGCGTTGCCGAACCGCTCGCCGAACCACGGCAGCATGGCTTCGCGCACGGTCGGATCGAGCGGCGCGCTCGCGTTCCAATCGAGGTAGATGACATCGGCCATGCGGATACCCCGGCGTCAGGACGGACAGCTCTCTGCCCGCAGTATCTTCGACGGCAAGACTTGCCCGTGCGCCCCGGCAGTAGCGGCGGCGGGATAGGTTCTTTGTCCGACCAGCGAACCCAACGTGATCGAGTCGAGATAATCGAACATGCGCTTGTTGAGATTGGCCCATAAATCGTGGGTCATGCACTGCGCGGCGTTGTTACAGTTCGCCCGTCCGCCGCAGCGGGTAGCGTCGAGCGGTTCGTCGACCGCGAGCACAACGTCGGTCACGGTGATTTCGTCCATGTCTCGCGCCAGCCGGTAGCCGCCGCCCGGCCCGCGCACGCTTTTCACGAGGTTGTAGCGCCGCAGGCGGCCAAAAAGCTGTTCAAGGTAAGAAAGGGAAATGTTCTGGCGCTCCGAAATCCCGTTCAGCGTCACCGGCCCGTTGCCCTGGCGCGACGCCAGGTCGATCATCGCCGTGACCGCAAAACGTCCCTTGGTTGTAAGTCTCATGGCTCCCTCCTCTTTTTGTATGAACACGCGCGATATGCGCAGCCTGCCGTTATTACACGACTAATTTCGTCAACTATATATACCTGTCGAAATTTGTCAACTTTTCACGCCGGGCGACGGCCTTATTCCTTTGGGAATGGATACAGCGCCGTCGAACATACCGCGGCGGATCGTGCGATCTTGCCCTTCGGAATAACTTCGATCATGGCGAGCCGCCGCACTGGCGTTACAATCGGAGGCGTTGCCAACCCGACGCCGAACAGGATCATGGATTACGCATCTCCACGGGATCGCCGCCTCGACCGTCGCATCCCCCTTGGCTGTTCTGCCTGCATCCGCGTTAACAGCGGCGACGAGATAGCGGCGGAATGTATCGAGTTGAGCGTAAGCGGCATGACGCTGCACGTTCCTTACGTACCCGGTGAAGGCGAGGTGATCGAGGTGGTCATCACGTCGCCGAACGAGCGGGTCGCGCGCCCGCCCTTGGTGACGCATTTGCGCGTGACCCGCTGCCATGCGCTCCCCGATGGACGGTACGAAATCGGCGGAGCCACCGTCCGCGTCGTCGGTTGAGTTTTCCGGGGCTGGTACCGCGCTTCAGCGCAAGGGGCGGCGCAAGATCATCCAGAGTGTGGCGATCACGACGCCAGTGAAGGTGACCAATCCCCAATTGGCAATCGATAGGCCGAGAAACGTCCAGTCGACCGCGCTGCAATCGCCTGCGCCGTGGAATAGTTTCGGCAAAAGCTCGGTGAGCGGAAAACTCTCCAGCAAGAATTCGAGATCGGGGCCGCATTCCGAAACGGCGGGCGGATTCCATTGCAGCCAGCTTTGGCGGACAGCGACGCCACCGCCGGCAAGCGCAATGAGCGTCACGAGCGCGCCATGGACGCGCGGACCGCGATTGTGGATGGCGGCGGCGAGCGCGACGAGACCCACCCCCAGCAAGGCGTAACGCTGCATGATGCACATCGGACAAGGTTCGAGTCCCTTGATCCCTTGCAGATATAAAACCCCGAAGCACAGTTCGCCCGCGCACAGCGCGAACAGCGCCAGAAAATACAGACGGAAGGGCAAGCGCGACAGCGATTGCAGGAACGGCATGACAGGTCTTTCTCGAAAGGGAAATCGACTTCGCATTGTAGGCGAAGCTCGACGCCGGAACAAACGGCGAAAGCGATTGGCCGCCCGGCGGGCGCGACCCGGATAGCGCCGGTACAGCGGATTTTCCTGGCAAGTTTCGAGCGATTTGCTATAATCGCGGGCTTATGTCGGGGCGTAGCGCAGCCTGGTAGCGCACTTGCATGGGGTGCAAGGGGTCGCGAGTTCGAATCCCGCCGCCCCGACCAGTAAAATCAAGCACTTAGGCCAATCAAACGATTGGCCTTTTTGCTTTCTTGGGGCAAGATTGAAAAAAGTGCCCAACAAAGTGCCCAACAAAAAAGCGCTTAGAAATCTTCGGTTCTTTACCGAACGAGCTACCTGCTCCAGCAATACTGTCCGAGGAACGTCATTCGTCAATATCTACGCCAAAGTAGGGGGTTTCGAAAGGAAAGGAATAAGGAACAACGGCCCTACCAAAAAAAGAAAAAGATGTCAACAAAAAACAGGAAATTTCGCATTTCCTATTTTTTGTTGTTTTGATCCCCGAATTCGGGTGATATGGCGACTTGTTTTGGGCAACGGTGACGCAAAACCGACACGGATTCTCTTTATCCGCGCATGCCCATTTCCCTTGGAAGAAAAAGGAGAATCGCCGCCATGAACGATCCTGTTCGGGAATTCCGCGAAGCCCTGGCTGGGCGCGGCATCGTTCCGCCGGATGACCTGATCGCCGATGGGCGCATTCACCGTTGCGATACCGAAGACCGGAAGGGCAAAAGCGACGCTTCCTACCTGCTGCATCGGGAGGGTATTCCCGCCGGCGGATTCCAGAACTGGCGCGATGGCCTGGGCTGGCAAGACTGGCGAGTAGACACGGATCGTGTTCCGACACCGGCCGAGGGAACCGCGCACCGAGCAAGAATCGAGTCGGCACAACGACAGCGGGAAGTCGACCAAGCCCGGCGCCACGAGGAAGTACGACGGATTTGCGCGCTCGTCTGGAATCAAGCGCTGCCCGTCGACCCGGAAGCCCTGCATCCTTACCTGATAAGGAAGGGCGTCCGGTCATACGGCCTGCAAGTAACGGGAAACGGGCGCTTACTTATTCCCTTGTACGACAGTGACGGCACGCTGCACAGTCTGCAATTCATCAATGCCGAGGGAAACAAGCGGTTCAAGACCAGCGGCCGGAAACATGGCTGTTACTTCTCCATCGGTCAGCCGAAGGATGTTTTGTGTCTCGCGGAAGGCTATGCGACCGCGGCGAGCATCCACGAAGCCACAGGGCACGCCGTGGCGGTCGCCTTCGACGCGGGCAATCTGTTGCCCGTCGCCCAAGCTCTACGGGAAAAGATGCGGAAGGTCAAAATCATCCTGTGCGCCGATGACGATTGGAAGAGCGAAGGGAATCCCGGCCTGACCCACGCCACAGAAGCCGCGCGGGCCGTGGGTGGGTTGCTGGCTGTTCCAGTTTTCGAGGGCCACCGTGATCCAGCTTGGACGGACTTCAACGATCTGCATCAGGTACAAGGATTGGAAGCGGTAGCACGTTGCATTGCGGCCGCCGGCGAACCTGCAAAAGAGGAAGTTCCCACAGGTGAGGAAAACTCGCCAATGGATAAATCCATCAGCCGGGTAAACTTGATTCGCGGCGATACCCTTCAGCCGGAACCGATCGATTGGCTTTGGCCGGGTTGGCTGGCGGCGGGAAAGCTGCACATTCTGGCCGGAGAGCCGGGCACGGGAAAAACGTCCATTGCCATGGCCCTCGCAGCCTCCATCACATCGGGCGGACGCTGGCCGGACGGCATACACGCCCGCAGAGGCCGGGTCGCGATCTGGTCTGGGGAAGACGATCCCACGGATACCCTTGTTCCTCGCTTGATGGCAAGTGGAGCGGACATGTCGCGGGTTCACTTCATCGGCAGTGTCATAAGCCTCGATGGAAAGCGCCCGTTCGATCCGGCCAGAGACGTTGAACCCCTGAAGCGGGAACTGCTCGAACTCGGCAATGTGCGTCTGTTGATCGTCGATCCGATCGTTTCCGCCATCACGGGGGACTCTCACAAGAACGCCGAAGTCAGGCGGGGATTACAGCCCTTGGTCGATTTGGCCGCTTTGATGCGCTGCGCCATCTTGGGCATCACGCATTTCAGTAAGGGCACGGCGGGCCGCGATCCGGCGGAGAGGGTTACGGGCAGTCTGGCCTTTGGCGCGCTGGCGCGCGTCGTGCTTGTTGCGGCCAAGTCCAAGGAAGAAAGCGGAGATGGGCGGATGGTACGGATTCTCTGCCGGGCCAAATCCAACATCGGCCCAGACGAAGACGGCTTCGAGTATGACCTGCAACAGCCGGAACTGAAAGCGTATCCGGGGATATTCGCCTCTCATGTTCTCTGGGGCAATCCCGTGGAAGGCACGGCGCGGGAACTCTTGGCCGAGGCGGAAGACACGGGCGACGGCGAAGGCGGAGTGCTTGGCGACGCAAAACGGTTTCTGACGGATTTGCTCGTCGACGGGCCAATGTCTACGAAGGACATTCAGGTGGAAGCAAAAGAGGCGTGTATTTCATGGCGAACGGTCGAACGCGCCAAATCCGCCCTGGGTATCAAATCGGAAAAATCCGATTTCTCGAAAGGATGGCGTTGGTTGTTTCCCAATCATCAGTCTACGAACACCGTCAGTGTTGGCGGACTCCGGGAAATGGAGACGAAGACCGCCAAAGATCACGAAGAACGCCAACAAAAAAAGATGGCGGACTTCAGAAAATTTGGCGGTCTTTGGGATGAGGTGACGAACACCGCCAGCATTGGCGGTCTTGACGGACTTCGGATAAGCGATGAAGAAATCGAGGTGACGGTATGAGCATCCCCATGATTCTGGAACTCGAAAAATTGGGTGTCCGCCTGTCGCTGTCATCCACCGGCGAACTCAAGGCAAAGGGCAGCCCGGACGCGGTGAAAAAATACCTGCCACTGATTCGCGACCACAAGGCCGACCTGATCACCGAATTGCAACCCGATCGGATAAGCGCCGAACATGAAACGGCCATCCTGGCCTGGCTGGCATCCATCGGAGAGAACGATATCGTGACCCTCGGCGAAGTGATCGAAGCCTGTCGGCGGGACGCGGACGCGAGGGCGTATTTCCTCGGACGGGCGTCGGAACGTCTCGTGGACGATGGGAAAGCGGTATGACTGTGCCAACCTATACCAACCGTGCCCTCGGGCCGTCACTGCCCGCCGCAGTGACGGCCCGGCGAACTGCGGCAACAATAAAGGTTAGCGTACTATCCTATTTCGTGACCTATACGTGATGATGCCTGCTATACTGATGCTGTTGCAATGACCCGCCGGCGGGTTTGAACGCCAGAACCCTGGCGCAGGTTCCTGCCAGCGCCGATCCGGTTCTCCCGGATGGAACCACCCCGGCACATCCCGGCTCGTTTTGATGTGCGGCCCGACCCACGGGCAGAGCCTTCTTCCTCTTCGGCCGGATTTACCCGGCCCTCGGACGCTATATGGCGTCCTTTCCATTCAGGACAACTACCGCAGGTCATCGGCTTGCCGCAACGTGTCCGCTCATTTTCCTTTGTTTCTCCTTTTTCTTTCTTTCTTCACAGGAGGCGTCCATCCATCTTTGTCGTCCTTTGCAGTTCTTCCGCCCGGTCTTCCTACAGGAAGCAAGACGGACGTCTCATATGAGGCAACAGGCGATCTGAGCGCCTGGCCCCTGGCCCTTCGGGGATCTCGCTTTAAGCGAGTTGGCATGAACACTAACCGTTTGTTTCTCAGCTTCACATGACCGACAACCGATGGAGGAATACCTCAATAGACGACTTGACCTATACCCTGCGCCAGCTTTGCCAGCGCAACCGCGACGGCAGTTTTGCGACGCAGGCCGACCGGCAACGCTCGCTGACGCTGGCGGCACGTCAATTACGGGAAGCGGGATTCCGCCAGATGTGTACTTCTTCGCTCAGGGGCAAGCACGTCAATGTCTTACTACAGCGCTGGCAAGCCGAAGGGCTTTCCATAGGAACCCTCAAGAACCGTCTCTCGCATCTGCGCTGGTGGGCCGAGAAAGTCGGCAAGGCGGGGATTCTACCGGCGGACAACAGTAGACTGGGCATTCCAGAACGCCACACCGTGACCCAGGAGAACAAGGCGAAAGAACTGGACGGGCTGGACAGGATCACCGATCCTTACGTGCGTATGAGTTTGCGTCTGCAAGCGGCTTTCGGGTTACACCGGGAAGAGTCCATCAAGTTCCAGCCGAGTATAGCTGACCAAGGCGATCATATCGCTATCAAAGGTTCTTGGGCCAAGGGCGGACGCGAGCGGACGATACCGGTCACGACGCGGGAGCAACGCGCCGTGCTTGATGAAGCCATCCGGCTGGCTGGCACAGGGTCATTGATTCCAGCAAACAAGTCTTACATCCAGCAGCGGCAGGTCTATGACGGGCAATGCAAGGCGGCGGGCCTTTCCAACATGCACGGTCTGCGGCATCGATATGCTCAAATGCGCTATGAAGCACTGACGGGATGGAAAGCGCCCAAGGCGGGCGGCCCACATGCGGCACAGCTTGATTTATTCCAACGCGAACGGGATCGAGATGCCCGACAGATCATCAGCCGTGAGCTGGGGCATGAGCGAATCGCGGTCACGGCGGTTTATCTGGGGGTTTGAAAATTCACGAGGTACCATATCGCCCTGCCGTAGGGTACCGGAGGACGGTAATCCTTTTCCAGTGCCGCTTCAATGGCGAGTTGATCCAGCAGCTTTTGTGGATGGGCGCTCATAATGCCGGACATGGTTTATAAAAAAATTATAAAATCAATATGTTATTTTGATTTTCTCTGTTATACACCTGTGAAGGTGTATACTGAATTTTGTCGAAGATCACGAACCCCAAGAACTGTAATTCGCAGAATCAAGGCTTTTGGTCTCTTATATGCTTAACGACTCCGATAACCGAGTCACCTGCCGACAGGTTCGCACCAGCCTTCGCCGTTTGCGTCGAACATTGAGCGTTACAAACAATATGAGGAAGATACATGTCGGATGATGATCCGATCAAGGTAGCCCAAGATGGCGTTTCACTCGTCGCCGAAATTATTAAAGCTGCGGGCAACGACCCGCAGATAAAGGAAGCTGCAGGTAATCTCGGTCGAACGGCTGTGACGCTGACAAAAACCATCAATAACGTACTGGTTCCCTTGGCAGCGATTAACTTCGCCTTTGACAAGGCCAGAGCCTATTTTTCTGGCAAGTTCCAGCAGGATATTGTTGAGAAAGCCCAATCCATACCTCCCGAACATATCGTCGAACCCAAGGCATCCATTGCCGGCCCCACGCTGCAGGGCCTCGCATTCACGCATTGACCTGCCCCCATGTGGCGTACCACTGATAACCAGAGTCCAAGGTTGAGATTACAGCACATCGGGTGATGGCGTTGCATCGCCAGCATGCTGGCGATGCAACGCGGCGAATTGCGCCGGGGGAATACGCCCCACGGAACTGTGGGGACGCACTTCGTTGTAATCGCGCCGCCAGCGGGCGATTTCCTGCCGCGCCTGG
>JAISCE010000024.1 GCA_031265765.1 Azoarcus sp. | reverse complement strand
GCCGTTTTCATGAGTCGCCCGTCATCGTCATGGGATTCCCGCATGCGGGAAAAACGTAGCGGCATCTTACGCCTATTTAAATCGTGTGTGCAATAGTTCTCACGGTTTTTTTGGGGGGGCGGCTCCATGGGCGAGAGTCGAACGGCTCTCCGGCGGCAGTGCTTCGCGCGCACCGGGTCAATCTTCCCCTTCCGCCCGCTTCAGCCCCAAGTAAAAACTGACCCCGTCTTCCTCATTGACGGCGCGGATCGTGCCGCCCATTTTCGCCATGTACGTCTTCGCCACGAACAGGCCCTGTCCGCGATTGCCTTCTCCGGCGCGCTCAAGCGCGCCGGAGAAACCGTACTCGAAAATCTTTTCCAGCCATTCCGGCGCGATGGCGGGGCCGGTGTCATGGACTTTCACCGTGACGCCGCCGGAGTCGTCCGTATCGAGCGCGAACACGATCGGCGTGCCGGGAAGCCGGTAGCGTTCGGCGTTCCTGAGCAGATGGCCGATGACATCTTCGAGCGAATACTCGTCGGCGCGCACCGGCACGGGTTTGCCGCGCGCGGCGTAGCGCACGTCGTCGACGCCGATATGCGGCGCATTGGCGGCGATGTCGGCGAGGAAGTCGTCGATGTCCAGCGTCCCCAGCGCCACCGATGAAGACTCGAACGCTTCGCTCGGACTGGCGCTGCCGTAGAGCACGCGGATGGCCTGCTGCATGCGGGCAAGATAACGATGGCTCGGATCGGCGTCGCCGCCGTGCAGGGCGAGCAGGGATTGCAGCGGCGACATGATCTCGTGCCCGACGGCATGCCATTGCTCCTTTTCCTGCGCGGCGCGGATGCGTTCGCGCTCGGCGTCCTCCTTGACGCGGGCAAGAAGGCGGTCGAGGCGGTCGGCCAGGATGCCCAGTTCGTCGCTGCCCGCGAGATCGGCGAAGTCGAGCGCCGCAAGGCCGGATTCCCCGCTTCCCGCCGCGAACGGGCGGGCGCGGCGGGTCAGCCGCGCGATGCGGCGGATCATGCCGATTTCGATCAGCAGCCAGGCGAGCACGATGGCCGCCATCACCGCGCCAACGAACCAGGCCAGGCGGGTCGCGGTGGCGCTCAGGGTCTGGTTGACAACGCGGCTGGCCTCGCCGCGCAGGATGACGCGGTAATTCCCGGCGGGCGTCGCCACCGTGTCTTCGAGTTCTATCGGCGCCGCGACGTCCCCGTCGGCCACCGGCAAGCGCCGGATCAGGCGGGTGAGCAGCGGCGAGACCTGTTCTTCGAGTCCGCCCTTGCCCCGGATCAGCGCCTCGTCGCGCCCGTCGTTCTCGCGCTGGACGCGCAGGGTTTCACCGGCTTGCAGGAGTTCACCAAGGTCGCTCAATGAAAAGGGCGGCACCGCGCCGCGCGCCGCGCTGTCGAACAAGGCCGCCTCGCGCCCCTCGCCCAGGCCCGGCGGAAAGAACGAGATTTCCACCGCGATCTCGTCCAGGCCGGGCGGCGGCCAGGGCGCGCGCCGGTCGCGCAGCAGGTCGGCGATCAACTCCTCGACCGGCAGCCGCAGCGAGAAAAAAGACTTGCGTTCGCAATTCTCACCGCTTTGCCGCGCATTGAGACAACGCGCTTCCTGCCACAGCCAGCCGCGAAACTCTTTCACGGGCATGCGTCTATCGTAGTCGCGCCCCTCAAGTTCCTCATAGCCGGTCAAGCGCCCGCGCACGCCCTCGAAAGAAGCGTTGCGGCGCGGCGGCAGGATTTCAAACGGCGCGAGCCAGCGGTGATGCGTCCCGCGGAGGCGGACGGCAACGCGCATGCGGTGCGCGCCGTCCAGGTAACGGTCGCCGATCTCGTGCGGCACGAGCGGCCCGCTCTCGAACGTCCCCGCCGCGTAGATGAAGCCGCCGATCCACGGGTTGTTGCCGATTCCCACGCACAGGCTGCCGTTGCGCGGGTAGCGGATCAGGCAATCGGCCATCTCCACCGCATTCCACGTCTTGATCTGGTCGTCGAAGTCGATGGACGAGAACGGCAGCAGCACCGGATGCAGCCGGCCCGCGCCATCCATGCCCCGCGTGGGATTGAGCAGCGCGAGCTGTCCCGAGGGATGGCGCAGGCGGGTGACGATCTGCTCCTTGGTCTTGGCGAGCGCGCTTTGGTAATTGCGCCAGGCGCGTTGCTTTTCGCCTTGCAGCACCGCCACCGCCAGCGCCACAACCGCGAGGATGAGCAGCAGGAAGGCGCTGCGGAACAGAATCCGCAGCCGGAAGGAAGCCAGCCAGCGCAGGAAGCGCCTCATCGCGCTTTACTTGCCCGGCTTCCGGGACGCGCCCGTCCAGCGGAAGCCGCGCATCGGCACGTTCTCGATGCCGTCGAACCGTTCGTCGATCTCGCGGAAAGCCTCGCGCAAGGCGCTGATGTGCTTGCGGATGTTCTCGCGGTTGCGCCCGCTTTTCACCGCCGCGAACAGATCGTCGTAGGAAACCACTTCGCCCCGGCGCTCGTGGAGCACGGCGAGGATGCGCTGCGCGGTGAGCGGCACATTGACCCGCTTGCCGCGCCAGAATGGCGCGCCCTGGTGCAAGGGGTCGATGGAAAGCTCGTCGCTCGCCGGTTGCGCCGCCGCGCGCTCCGCGACCTGCCGCCGGTTCTTCGCGGCGCGCAGCATCTCCAGGAAGGTGTCGATGAATTCCGCTTCCTCGAAGGTGGTCTTCTGCAAGTAATCCCAGGCGTCGAGCGCCCGCATGATGCCCCGGTAGATCGCCGCCGGCATGGCCGAAACCACCAGCACCGGCGTGCCGCGCGCGCTCTTGTTGATGGCGTTGATGATGGCGACCCCGGCGTGGCGGTCGCGCCCGAGTTCGATGTCGAGAATCACGAGGTCGTAATCCTCGCGCGCAATAGCGGCCTCGGCCTCGTCGCGGGTGAACCACTGCGCCGCCGCAACTTCCGGCGTCGCAGAAAGCACCCAATCGCGGATCTGCCCGCTCGTAGGCTCGTCGTCCTCGATGATCGCTACCTTGTACATCGCCTTCCGGCCCGTTTCCCGCTTGTGAAGGCGTGATCGTACACCAGGCCGCGGAACGCGGCGGGCGTATGAACGTTTCTTCACGCGCCCGCCGCAAACGGTTTCGTCCATGAGCAAAGCGGGCCGGCGACGGCATGGAACGCTCCACGGAGCCAGCGCCATGATGCACGCCATGGGTGACGCGCCGTCAATGCGCCGCCCCGGAAGCTCCCCCCACTCACCACAAAAGGCACGATCATGGAAAACACCGAACTCACCCCGCGCGCCGGCGCGCCGCGCTCCCGCACGGAAAAGGCCGCCGAACTCCTCAAGACCGGATTGCAACGCCTGCCGTTGCGCCGCCTGACCATCCTGGGCGCGCTTTGCCTGGGCATCTACGGCGTCGCCGCCCATCCCCCCGTACAGACAGTTGCGCGCGGCGAAACCGGGCTGCGCACCAATCAATGGACGGGCGGCGTCGACCGCTTTCGGGAAGGCTCGGTGCTGGTCGTTCCCGGCATCCACGCCATGCGCACTTTCTCGCTGCGCGACCAGGTTTATCGTCCGGAAAGAGACGGCGAACCCGGTCTCACGTTCCAGTCGATCGAAGGGCTGTCCCTGGGGGTGGATTTCACCGTCCGCTACGCGCTCGATACCGATCGGCTGACGACGCTGGCGCGCGCCCTGCCCGACGATATCGACGGCGAAATCGTGCTGCCCATCATCCAGGGCGTGTTGCACAAGACGTTTTCACGCTACACGGTGCGCGAAATTTTCTCGGCGCGCCGCCAGGAGATCCAGAGCGAGATCGCAAGGGAACTCCAGACGCGCCTCGCCGGAGACGGCGTCAAGCTCAAGGACCTGGCCATCGGCAAGATCGACCTGCCCCCCGACTACCTCAAGGGCATGGAAAAAATGCTGGCGGCGGAACTGGCGAGCGAACAGATGAAATACACCCTCGAACTCAAGGAAAAGGAAGTCCGCGAGAGCGAGCTGCGGGCCGAGGCCGACAAAGTGAAGCGCGAAAAATACGCGCAGGCCACGGCGCAGGAACAAATCATCGCCGCGCAGGCGCAGGCCGAGGCGATGAAACACATCCTGCCCTTCAAGGAAAAGCAAATACGCCAGCGCGAACTGGAGGCGGACGCCGAAAAAGCGGCGCGGATCAGGAACGCGCAGGCCGCGGCGGAAGCGCGCCGCATCGAGGCCGAAGCCGAGGCCGACTCGCGCCGCAAGCTCGCCGACGCCGAAGCGTACCGGCTCGACCAGGTCGGCAAGGTCAACAGCGAACAGATGGCGCGCGAAGGCGCGATCCTGGCGCGCAGCCCGCTCCTCATCCAGAAGACGCTGGCCGAGAAGCTCTCCGACAAGGTGCAGGTCATCATCGCCCCGCCGGGAACCAATGGCCGCTTCATCGGCGAAAACCTGGTCGGCAAATTGCCCGCCGGACGGGAGGACTGAATCGTGATCGGAATCCTTGCCGCCGGCCTTGCCAGCTTCGCCATCGTCACCCAGGATCAGATTCCGCTGCGCGCCGCGCCCAACGAAAACGCCGCCCGCCATGCCGTGCTCACACAGGGCGACAATTTGGAAGTACGCGGCGCGAAAGGAGATTACCTCCAGGTCTACGACCATCGCCGCGAGCGCGCGGGCTACGTTCGCGTCACCCAGGCCGGCCTGTACGGACTCACGCCCGAAGAAGCGCCGCGCCTGCGGGCCGTGCTCGAATTCCTCAAGGATCAGCCCGGCCAGGAGGCGTTGGGCATCGGCCATGCCGCCGCCTTCCTCAAGGCAGCGCCGGCCGAAGCGATCGACGCCGGCGCTTTCGAGGCGCTCGGCGCGATGGCCGAACGCCTCGCCTGGCGCGCCTCGCGCCTGACCGCCGCGGACAACGAAAAATCGCGCATCGTCTCCGCGCATCTCGAAGCCGCCGCCAGCTACGGCGTGAAGTTCTACAGCGTCGAGCGCCACGAAAAAGTCTCCCTCTGCTACGACGGCGACGCCTGGCGGCATCTGTTGGCATTGCCGTCCACCCCAGGACAGAAAGCGCGCGCGGCGCTCGCGCTCACCCGCCACGATTGCATCGCGCCGACGCCTTCTCCCGCCGAACAACTCGACGCCGACCGCCGCCGCGCCGAAATCCTCGAAAGCGCGCTGGCGGACGGCATTGAGCGCGGCGGCTTGCCCGCGCATATCGAAAACCGGATCAAGCTCCGCGCCGCCGGCGTCTGGGCGAGCCTCGCCCACCGTCTCGCGCAACGCCTGGACAGCGACCCGGCAGCCGTATTCGATGCCGGACAAAAAGCCGAGACCCATCTCGCCGGCGTCGACAAGAACGCCTTCACGGACGGCGACCGCGCGGCATGGAACGAAGCCGCCATCCGCGTCGGCGCATCCCGCTGGGCGGCGCTGCCGCAAACCCTCGCCCAACCCGCGCCGGGGCGTCCGGGCATACGGCTGACCGCAAGCGGGAAACCGGGGCAAACCTGCGTCCAGATCGTCGCGGCGCAAACGCCCGCCGCCAAGGGCCAGCGCCCCGCCGCCGCCGCGCCGGGCGAGCCTTTCACGCAATGCACTTACGGAAAGGTATGGACCTCCTCGCTCACCGTCAGCCCGGACGGCAAGGCCATGACCCTGGCCGTGCAACCGCTCGGCGACTGGCGCGAACTCTGGGTATTCCAGCAGGAACAAGGCGTCTGGCGGCTCGACATCGCGCCGCCGTCCGTCGACGCCCCCGAGCTTGGCTACATCGAATTCGCCGGTTGGGTACCGGGCAACAAACAATTCCTGGTCGCGCGCGAAACGGCGGCCAACGGACGCAGCAAGACGAGCTTCGAGCTATGGGATCGCGCCACGCTGAAAGTCGAACGCAGCGCCGACAAACCCGGCAACCTGAGCGCGTTCTACCGTTGGCAGGACGCGGCCTGGAAAAGCGCGACGGTGGCGGTGCGCTGAAAGGAGGAGCGGATCAATGGAATCGCAAGGGCGGGAATCCGGAACGGCCGGACTCCCGCCAGCGCCATGCGCCCGACCGAAATCAGGCGGACGGCGCGCTTCCGCATTATTTGAACGGCGTCGGACGCGGCGTCCTGTCGGTGGAAGGCGGCAAGATGGGAAGCTTGAAGTCGGGTTGATCCCCCGTCAGCGTCTTCAGGAAAGCGACGATACTGGCGTTTTCTTCCCGTGTGAATTTCTTACCCAATTGCAAGCGGCCCATGATGTCCACCGCCTCGGACAACGTATTGGCGGCGCCATCGTGGAAATAAGGATAGGTCAGTTCCACATTCCTGAGCGTCGGCACCTTGAAATTGAAACGCTCGGCATCCTCGCCCGTCACGGCGGCGCGGCCTTCCGCAAGATTGGCGGTCTGGTACGGTTCCATCAGACCCATTTTCTGGAAGGAATTGCCGCCGGCTGCTTCCCCGTTATGACAGGCAACACAACCGCTATTCTTGAAAAGCTGATAGCCTGCCAGTTCCTCTTTGCTCAGGGCCTTGGCGTTGCCAAGCAGCCATTGGTCGAAACGCGAATTCGGTGTTACCAGTGTTTTCTCGAACTCGGCGATGGCCATCGTCACCTGGTCGATATCGATCTTGCTCTTGTTGAAAACCTTTTTGAACTCGCGCACATAACCGGGAATGGTCTCCAGCAAGCCCACGGCCAGGGTATGCGACGAACCCATTTCCACAGGATTGGCGATAGGGCCTCCCGCCTGCGTCCTCAAATCGGCGGCGCGGCCATCCCAGAACTGCGCCAGATTGAGGCTGGAGTTCAGCACGGTCGGCGCGTTGATCGGGCCTTCCTGCCACTTATCGCCGATGGAGGTCGGAATATTGTCCGTACCGCCCATGGAAAGGTTGTGACAGGAATTACAGGAAATAAAGCCGGATTTGCTAAGCCGCGGGTCGAAGTAAAGTTTCTTGCCCAATTCCGCCATATCCGGATTGACACCGGTAGGCGGCTTGATCGGCTGGATAGGCTCGTCGTTGGCTGCATTGACTGCAACTGCGCCCAATAGGGTCGCGGCGGCAAGAAACAGGATGTGCTTTTTCTGCATGACTGAATCTCCTGTGTTATAGCGAAAGGGGCCAAAGAAGTTTGGCGCGCTCAAGGTAACATCTGTTACAGAAAATGTGTAGCGGTTCTGACCTGCCCCCTGCAAGACATACAATCGATCGATATCAATCCGGCAATACAATATCGTAGAGTTGCGATATAGTGCAGATATGGAAACGGAACGAATTGATGTGGCTCTGTTTGAAGTCCCGTCAAATCGGTCGATACACTACGAATGAGAGCCTGCCGCCCCAGGGCGGTTCCTCTCTGGACAAGAAGCGTTTTCTCCTGGAGAGGCGCGCGTCTTTCCTCGGGCGAGCCGGTTCTCTCCCAAAGAGGCGTCGTTTCTTCCCGTCGGGAGGAACGCCTTTCCCGAAGCGAGGATGTTCTCTCCCGGAGTGAGGATGTCCGCTCTCGAAGCGAGGATGTTTTCTCCCAGAGTGAGGATGGCCGCTCTCGAAGTGAGAATGTTCTCTCCCGGAGCGAGGATGGCTGTTCTCCGTGCAGGACGGCGGCCCCGGCATCGCCTCCGGGCACATCCCGAGGCCGACCGGGCGTTTCCACCGCGTCGACGCCGCCCGCTCCTGCGCCGCTGGACTGGGGCTGTCTACCGTCAAGTATGCGTTGCAGCGTCACGACGCCATGCTCGTACCCGAAGTGCTGTAACCCTCAACCCTGGACTCCGGTTATCGGTGATACGCCGGATGGGAGCAGGTCGGAATGACTGGTTTCATTGCTGTGTCATTGGCCGGTCGTGCGGCGGCAGTTGACGTATTGCCGATACATATAAAGTGTGTTAGCGTGCGCGGCATTCAATCACGCTGAAGCAAAAGGAATCGTCATGGTGGCATTCGCAATGGGCGCGCCTACGGCAGAAGAGATCATCTGCCTTTATCTCTACGACGACATCAAACCCCCGGCGCCGGGCACGCTCAAGACGAAGCAGGATGTCCTCAACCTGGCCAAGCCGACACGGCAGGACGTGGAAATCGACAAGGATTGGTTCATGAAGCATGGCGGGGGGAGGTTCATGCACATCGGGCGGTTCAATATCGTGAGGAATTTTTTGGCAAAGCAAGATCCTCCCAATAGAACCTTGCCGTTGCCGCCGAAGGGGCAAGTCAAGGTCTACAGCACAAGCGACATTTTTGATGCATATGGTGTACGGCAGCATGATGCGGCACGGCAGTTCGGTCTGAAGCAGTACGAATATGATCCCGACAATAACGACTTTGCTGACCGATGTGAAGTATTTGGATCAAGCGATTTCAAGATCAATGATTGGGCGCGATTTATTGTCAAAGCTGACGGGACGCGCGAGATACAGTCCATTTGTGTTGAGCCTGTGGAGGATAACTACGACTACACAAGTAGTAGCTGGGAGGCGAAAGTCAGTAATGCCTTGACGGAATCCATGATCGACCCGTGGAATATTGGCCGGAAAGTTATCATCAAGTTTACTGGAAATATTCATTCTGTGCATAATTTCTCATGGATGGATTTGCCCATGCTTGAAAACCAGAATAACAGGCTCAAGGCGCTACAGGCTTCCTCGTTTAAAAAGGCGCTCAAATTCCCCGAGCTTCACGCCAAAAAGATGATGAGCCTCGCTGCCAAAAGTATTTTGTATTGGAAAATGTCTTTTGTGCCGGTGCTTGTACCGACACCTGTACCGCTACCGATGCCGCTACCTGTATCGGTACCAGTTGCGCGCGATGCGTAGCCATAAAGGAAGCAATGATGATCGCAACCCGTTTTTTCCGCTCCAGGCTGTATTTGGCGCTTGCCATTGTTTTTTGTGCGCTCGTGCCAGCATCGACCCTGACCGTTTATTACGCACAAACTCAAGGGATGTGTTTGAAGACAGGGCGAATTTTGAGCGCCGACGAACTTCGCAAGGCGGTGTTGATGGATTTGGTGACCAGTGAAATAGAAGACTATTTTGCGTATAATTGGGAGATAGGAAACGACGCTTTTTGGGTGGGAATCAGTAGCCCTGCTCAGGAGATGGATATACAAAAAATCATCAATGCTTCCTTTAATAACGGGAAATCTTTCGAGGAAAATTTTGGTTTAAAGGTTTTTTTACAAGGCAGAAAAAAAGAAAATTTTGTATCCCATGATATGGTAGAACCATTTTTGCTTGTAGTATATAGCTCTTTGAGCGGGGGGGGGGGGGCAACGGTTTATTGGTCGTCCGATGTGCAGGAAATAGCTTTCGCCAAACTTGATGCGGTAAGCCAAGCTGATGTACCACGCAAGGTCACTGCATATAGGCGTTTATTGGGATATGGCAACCATTATTTCAATATATCATTTTTTTCATTTGGCCGTGAATGTTGCGACAATAGAGATCAGGATGACAAGGATTACATGGAGAGGAAACAGGGGGATTATGATCTTATGACAGAAAGATTCGCAAGAATGGCTGCCAGCGGAGATCCCTTTCCAAGCATCACTGCCATAGTATCCAATTGTGGCGACATTCTAAGAACAAAGGAAGGGAGTGTGCGTTGGTTTGGTAGTGACTATTGAAGATGAGGATATGCCCTGAGCCACAACTGCATTTTCAGGAAGCAACGATGACCACAGCCCGTTTTTTCCGCTCCAAGCTGTATTTGGCGCTTGCCATTGTTTTTTGTGCGCTCGTGCCGACATCGACCCTGACCATTTATTACGCACAAACTCAAGGAATGTGTTTGAAGGCAGGGCGAATTTTGAGCGCCGACGAACTCCGCCAAGCGGTGCTGATGGATTTGGTGACCGGTGAAATAGAACACCTTTTTGCGTATAATTGGGAGGAAGGCGGTGACTATTTTTGGGTGGGAATCAATAGTCCGGCTCAGGAAACAGATATTCAAAAGATCATCAATAATTCCTTTAATAACGGAAAGTCTTTCGAGGAAAATTTTGGTTTAAAGGTTATTTTAAAGGGTAGGAAAAAGGAAAACTACACGTTTTCTGATATGAAAGAACCATTCATGCTCGCAGTATACAGCCCTCAGAGTAGTGGTGATGCGGGAGTTTACTTGTCGTCCGATGTACAGGAAATAGCTTTTGCTAAACTTGATGCAATAAGCCAAGCTGATGTGCCGCGCAAGATCACGGCATATAGACGTTTGTTGGGGTATGGTAACCATTATTTCAATATATCATTTTTTTCATTTGGCCGTAAATGTTGCGACAATAGAGATCAGGGTGACGAGGACTACATGGAGAAAAAGCAGCAAGCTTATAATCTTGCAACCGACACTTTTAGAAATATGGCAACTATAGAAGACTATTTTCCGGAGTTTTATGCCATAGTGTCCAATTGTGGCGACATTCTAAAAACAAAGGGCGGGCTTATTCGTTCTCTTGGTTTCGATCTTGAAGATGAGGATCTACCCTGACCATGCGTTCAAAAAACAACCGCATTTTCAGGAAGCAATGATGCCCATAGTTGTTCGTTTTCCACACTCCAGGCTTTATTTGGCGCTTGCCATTGTTTTTTGTGCGCTCGTGCCAGCATCGACCCTGACCATTTATTACGCACAAACTCAAGGGATGTGTTTGAAGGCAGGGCGGGTTTTGAGCGCCGACGAACTCCGCCAAGCGATGTTGGCGGGTCTAGTGACCAGCGAAACAGAACATCTTTTTGCGTATAATTGGGAGAAAGGGCGTGACTATTTTTGGGCAGGAATCAATAGTCCTGCCCAAGAAACAGATATCCAAAAGATCATTGATACTTCTTTCAATAACGGGAAATCTTTCGAGGAAAATTTTGGTTTGAAGGTTTTTTTAAAAGGTAGGGAAAAAGAAAATTATGCATTCCATGATATGAAAGAGCCATTTCTGTTCGTATTATATAGCCCACGAAGTAGTGGTGATGCAGGAGTTTACTGGTCGTCCGATGTGCAGGAAATAGCCTTCACCGAGCTTGATGCAGTAAGCCAAGCTGATGTGCCACGCAAAATCACTACATATAGGCGTTTGTTGGGGTATGGCAACCATTATTTCAATATATCATTTTTCTCATTTGATCGAAAATGTTGTGACAATAGAGATCAGAATGACAAGGATTACATGGAAAAAAAGCAGCAAGCTTACGATCTTTTGACCGCAAGGTTTGCTAGAATGGCTGCCAGCGGAGATACCTTTCCGAGCATCACTGCCATAGTATCCAATTGTGGCGACATTCTAAGAACAAAGGAAGGGAATGTTCGTTGGTTTGGTAGCGACTATTGAAGATGAGGATATGCCCTGAGTCTTCCATGCACTCAAGAAGCACATCCCCTGTTTTTCCAACCAAGGAGGTACACACATCATGACGCAGGAAGTTTTCATCAAACTGGACGGTATCGCCGGTGAATCCAAACAAGCCAAACACCAGGGCTGGATCGACGTACTCGATTACAACTACCGGGTTACCCAGTCCGCTTCGCTTTACAGCGGCGGCGGCGGCGGCGTGGGAAGGGCCGACTTCCCGCCCCTGACTTTCTCACATTACATCGACAAGGCTTCGCCCAATCTTTTCAAGTATTGCGCGGCGGGAAAACACATCAAGGAAGTGGTACTTTCGGCATGCAAGGCGGGCGGCGGATCGAAGGAGTTCCTCAATATAAAGCTGTTCCAGGTCATGGTCGTCGATGTCAATCCGAGCGGTTCCTCCGGCGGGCAAACGGTCGAAACCGTCAGCCTTGCCTATGGCAAGATCGAAATCAGGGTCAAGGAACAGAGCGCCGGTGGCACGATGGACACGGAAGTCGTGGGGAAATGGAACGTTCAGGCAAACAGTGAGGATGGATGATCGCGCCATGGCGCTTTTTCCCCCGGTGCAGACAGCCGGGCTGTTTCCGCAGTCCGGCATGTGATGAGGAGAATCATTCATGTCGTCGTCAGTAAAAAGAACGAACATTCCGCTTCATATTTATTTCTTCCTGTTCATGCTGTATTCCTTCATCGGCTGGATCTACGAAACCGTCCTTTTTTCCGTGCAAGATCATGCCTTCATAAACCGGGGGTTCAATTTCGGCCCCTATATCCCTATATATGGATTCGGCGCCGTAATCATCATGTACATGATCGTCAATATTATCGGCGATCAATATAAAATAAGGAAAGTCAACATACGCCCTCTGGCGGTCTTTCTCCTGATTGGTTTCATATCGACTATTGCGGAACTGCTGGCCAGCTATATCATGGAATACGGTTTTGGCGTCATCATGTGGGACTACAGCGGCTATTGGCTGAACTTCCAGGGCAGAATCGCTTTCCGGACGAGTTTCATTTTTGCGGCAGGCGGCGCATTCTTCTTTTACGCCGTGCAACCGCTCGCAAAAAAACTTCTCGACACGATTTTACCTCCCAGGCAAAAACAACTGGCCAAGATTCTGTTTTGCGTCGTCGCCGTCGATTTCATCGTTTCCGTCATCACAACGGTCTGGTTTCCGGATATGGTCGATCATCCAGGCGTTATCGCAAAAACCACGCCGGCTACAGCCGCGGAATGACAGACTCAAACCGTCATGCGCAATCCGGCCAAAACAGATTTGCTCGCCGCGCTCGCGGTAATTCTCGCGCTTGCGCCCACTTTTGCGCCTGCCGCCGAAGCCGCGCAGGAAGACCCGCAACCCTGGACGCTGCGTCGCCCCGCACCCAACGAAGACGCCAACTGGCCGGCCGCATCGGCGGGCGCCCGGCGGACTCCGGACGCCGATCCTCTTCACGCCAACGACTGGCAGTGCCGACCGGACAGCGTGCACCCCGAGCCGGTCATTCTCGTCCATGGCACTTGGCAAAACGCCTATATCACGTGGAACGGGCTGGCGCCGATCCTGGCCGCGCACGGCTACTGCGTTTTCACGGTCAACTACGGCAACACCACCGGCAAGCCCGGTCTCAACGCGACCGGCGACCTGATTTCGTCGGCCCGCGAAATCGCCAGTTTCGTGGCGAAAGTCCGCAAGGCCACAAGCGCCGAACATGTCGCCCTGATCGGGCACTCCCAAGGCGGCGCGCAGATACGTTATTACGCAAATCTGTTGGCCCCGGCCGGCGAAGTGACCAAGGTAATCGCGCTCACGGCATCGAACCACCCGACGACGCTCTCGAACCTGGCGATCCTGGGCGAGAAACTCGGCATCAAGGATTACGTGTTCGGCAGGCTTTCGTCTGCCCAAATGCCCGGCGCCGTCCAGCAGGCCCAGCCGGAATCGCGTTTCTACGTCCACCTCAACGGTCGAGGGGAGACGCGCCCCGGCATCGCCTACACGAACATTGCCACGCGGCTGGACGAAGTCGTCACTCCCTGGACAGGCGCTTTCATCGTCCCGGAGCCGGGCGATACGGTCGACAACATCGCGCTTCAGGACGTGTGCAAAAACGACCTGTCCGACCATGCTTCGGTGACTTATTCCAAGAACGTCGCCCAGATCGTGCTCAACAAACTCGATCCCGGCCATCCACACCGGATCAACTGTTTTTTTCAGGAACCGGTAATCGGCAGTACGCGGCAGTGATCGATGTGACGCGAAACATTCGCCGATTCGCCTTGCCAGGCAGGTTTTTTCATTCCCGCGCCTGCCGCGACGGCGCGCTGCTGTGCGCATGTCCGACGGCGGCCGCGAACAGCGCGACCGCCAGCGCGATTTCCCCGCGCGCCAGCGCGCCCATGATGCCGGGATCGTCGAAGCGCCATGCGCCCTCGATGAAATAGAGCAAACTCACCATCGACAGCCATTGGCTGGTATAGCGCCGCCCGCGCAGCGCGCCGGGCACGGCGCAGAGCAGCGGCAGCGCCTTGAGCGTCAGCCACGATCCTTCCGGCCTGATCGGCGCAAGCCACCCTTCCCACAGTACGCACAACGCAATCAGCGCCAGCAAAACCAGCCGCGCCAGCCGCGACCACGATTCCGGCCTCACGTCCGCCCCTTTCGCGCCACGGCGCGCGCGCGGCATGAACCCAGGACGCCGATGACAATACCAATACCAATGCCAATATCAACCGTCTGCATGACACGCCAAAGCCTATAGAATCGCAGCATTGTATCCGACTCCGGTACCGGCCATGCCTGCGCGAACCTTTCTCCGATCGCTGTGCGATTTCGTCGTGATTTTCCGCGAACGCTTCACCGCCACCCGCTGCCCCCAGGTCGCCGGCAGCCTGGCCTATACCACCCTGCTCGCGCTGGTGCCGTTCGTCACCGTGGTCGCCACCGCTTTCGGCAACCTGTCCGGCATGGACGCCATAGGCGCTTCGCTCAAGGGTTTCCTGCTCGACAATCTGCTCCCGGACAAGGCCGGCAACATCATCGCCGCCTACGCCCTGGAGTTTTCGGAAAAAGCCGCCCGCCTCACCCTGATCGGCGTCGCCATGCTGGCGGTGACTTCGCTCATGCTGCTGGCGACCATCGAGCGCGTGTTCAACCATATATGGGGCGTGCGCCAGCCGCGCCCGCTGCTGCTGCGCATTACCGTGTACTGGTTCGTCCTCACGCTCGGCCCCGCCATCGTCGGCGGCAGCATTCTCGCCACCGGCCATCTGGTGAGCGCCTCGATGCAGCTATCGCAAAACCTGGGCTGGCTCGATACCTACCACGCCCGGCTCCTGCCGCCAACGCTGCTCAGCATCCTGTTCGTTTTTCTGTACTTCGCCGTACCGAATCACAAAGTACGCTTCACGCACGCCCTTGCCGGCGGGCTGGCCGCGGCGGCGGCGTTCTTCCTGATGCAGCGCGCCTTTGCGATCTTCATCGCCCGCTTTCCAACCTACACCCTGATATACGGCGCTTTCGCGGCGTTGCCGATCTTCCTCGTCTGGCTTTACCTGTCGTGGCTCGTGGTGCTGCTCGGCGCGCTCGTAACCGCTACCCTGCCCGCTTTCGCGGAACGGCAGCGGATCGTGCGGGATTTTCCCGGCTGCGAAGCCTGGGCGGCGGTCACGATGCTGGTGCAATTGGCCCAGGCGCAAACCGGCGGCCATCCGGTGAGTTTCGCGGCGCTGCGCGACCGCGCGCCCCTGTCGGAACATCACGCCGAAGCCGTGCTCGGCAAACTGGCCGAGGCCGGCTGGGCGAGCCGCACCGACGACGGCGACTGGGTGCTCACCCGCGCGCCGGTGCAAATTCCGCTCGCCGAAATCGTCCGCCGCTTTGCGATCGACATCGACGCCTGGAAGCTGGCGACGGTGAACATGCTGGAAGCGGAGCCGGACAGCAAGATCGCAAACAGCCTGGAAGAAGGCTTGCGTCTCGGCAACCAGACCCTGGCCGACCTGAGCGCCGATCACTTGGCGTAGTGGTCGATCTCGAACTCGAACAATTCGATCGTGGCCGTCTGCATGTCCAGCCCGAGGGCCGAACCCTGGGCCAGATACACATTGCCCGCGGCCTCATGCACCATCACGAAGCGGTTCGATACGTAAGTCCCCGACTCGGTGACGATGGTCTGTTCGCCCCGCGCCGGAGAACCGCGCCGTATCATCAGGGCCGGCGTCATCGTGTCGTTGCCGTGAAAGCAGATCAGCACCGGGGTGAAGCCCTGCCCGAGCACCTGCAAGCCCAATTCGATCTGCCGCGAGCTATCGGTTCGCACCCAGCGCACCACGCAAACCGTCCATTCCTGCGAAGCCTCGCGCCGCAAGGCCAGCACCGCGCCCGCCAGCAAAGTGCGGTGTACGCCGCCCACGCACAAAATGGCATAGCCGCCAGGGCTTTCGTTATAGACCGTCCACTCATCGGTCATGACCGGCGCTTGGCGGCCCATGGCCCAGACGTTCTTCAGTCCGGCGCAAACCTGCACCGTGTAATGCTGGCGGTTACGCAACTCGCCGCGTTCCGGCGGCGAAGACCATTGCTCGCGCAGACGGCGCAGCAAGGAGAGGATTTCGACCGGCGTCAGCCCCAGGGGCAAGATACCGGAACCGACCTCCAGGATTTCGCTATCGCCGCTCCGGCGCGCGCCCGCGTCGAGATCGAGCAAGCCCTTTTCGAGCCAGAGTATCTGCACGCCGATGCGGTGGATGATTTCCTCCAGCCGGAAATACACGACTTCCTGCCCCTTCTCGGGCATTCGCCGCACGCAGGCCAGGGGGGGCATGTCCTGGTTGGGATCGAACCAGTAATTCGACGATTCGGGCGGCAAGGGCGAAGACGACAACATCAGATCGCCTCCCACCGTTTCCAGATAATCGAACAGCCATTGCTGCTCGCGCACCGTCAGGCTCTCCGTCTGGCTCGCCGCCATCGTCAACAAACGCTTGTAGAGCAAGTTGGCCTTCGACGGCTGCGGATCGGAAGCATCGTTCCTCAGGCGTTCGTACTGGCCCGAGGAAATCCAGGCATCGTGGATACGCTGCCAGAGGCTGACCGGCGCGGGAGCGCCCAGCAAGACGTTCAGGAGATAAGTCTCGCCGAGAATTCCCAGGGACAAGCCGCACAATTCGGACAGATCGGTATTCCGCGACCAGAGCTTGCGATGCCGCATGTCGTCGTACAAAGCCCGCAACTGGACGGAAATATCCAGCAAGGTATCGATCAGGATCGAAGCCTGGGCGCGCAATTCGATGGGCGTCGGCAAGGCGCAGGTCAACAAGCCCGGACGAAAACGCCCGCACACATCCTGCGCGCGCTGGCAAAGCAGGCCGAGCACTTCCTGGCGCTGCGACACGGACAGCGTCTCCAAAGCGACCGCCCCGGCACAACGACTCAAGGCCAGCAGTTCGGCATCGAGGTCGTCGCCGGGATCGGCGGAGAGCCAGGATAGCGCGCCTTGCAAGGGATCGGGGGAATGCTCTGATGTCATGCGTCCTGCATCGGTAGGATTTCGGTATCCAAGATTCTATGCAACTTTGCCCCGTAACGAACCTCCCGAACGAAATTTCGCGCGAAATACTTGAAATACGCCCGCGGCCGTCCGCCAGGCAATCCAGTACATCACATGCCGGAACTCGACGGAGCATGCGCCACGATGCCCCTGTAGACAGGACGATCATCCCTCTTCACTGTTTGCCTGGACGTTCCATTTCCCCACGACTTCCGTGTCCATCGCGCCGCCGGCGCTCTGTTCGTTGACCCCGATTTCGATCTTGCCATAGGCAAGGCTGACGGTTTCGACCGTTTGCCCGCCGGAGGAACCGCTCGGACTGACTGACATCGACGACCATGACCTGGAACAGCTCGATGTTGAGGAACTCCTTCGATCCGCCGCCCGCCTTGCATGCCGAGAGCGTCACTTCCTTGATGTGTTTCCCCGCCGCGCAATACTTGAAAAGATTGGGCGAAGCCTTGTCGATGTAATGTGAGAAAGTCAGGGGCGGAAAATCGGCTCTTCCCACGCCGCCGCCGCCGCCGCTGTAAAGCGAAGCGGATTGGGTAACCCGGTAGCTGTAATCGAGCACGTCGATTCAGCCCTGGTGTTTGGCCTGTTTGGATTCACTGGCGATACCGTCCAGTTTGATGAAAACTTCTTGCGTCATGATGTGTGTACCTCCTTGGTTGGAAAAATAGGGAATGTGCTTCTTGAATGCATGGAAAGCTCAGGGCGTGTCTCCATCTTCAAAGTTGCTGCCAAGAGAACGAATATACCCACGCCCTGTTCTTAAAATGTCGCCACAATTGGATACTATGGCATAAAATTTCGGAGGATAGTCTTCTATAGTTGCCATTTTTCTAAAATCTTCGATCGCATGATCGTAAGCTTCCTGTTTTTTCTCCATATAATCCTTCTCACCTTGATCCCTGTTGTCGCAGCATTCACGGGCAAATGAGAAAGCTGTTGTATTAAAATAATGGTTGCCATACCCCAATAAACGCCTATATGCAGTAATCTTGTGCGGCACATCGGCCTGACTTCCTGCATCAAGGTTGCTGAAAGCTATTTCTTGCACATCGGACGACAAGTAAATTCCTACACCACCTCTCCTCCGAGGACTATATAATACGAACAGAAATGGTTCTCTTATGTCATAGAATGAATAACTTTCTTTCTTCCTGCCTTTTAAAATAACTTCCAACCCAAAATTTTCCTCAAAAGATTTCCCATTATTATTAACACGGCAATGATTTTCGCAATATGCCCATTGACATATTTACATATAAATCAGTATGTTATAATTAGATTGTGTTCCCAGTTCATCATGTTGTTGATTGCCATGTTAATAAAGGAGGCATTGATAATATTTTGAATATTAATTTCTTGGGCATGGCTATTGATCCCTGCCCAAAAATTGTCGTTTCCTTTCTTCCAATTATACGCAAAATGACCTTCTATTTCATTGGCCACTAAATCCATCAGCACCGCCTTGCGGAGTTCGTCGGCGCTCAAAACCCGCCCGGCCTTCAGGCACATCCCTTGAGTTTGCGCGTAATAAATGGTCAGAGTCGATGTCGGCACGAGCGCGCAAAAAATAATGGCAAGCGCCAAATACAGATTGAAGCGGGGAAAATGGATTGTAATCATCATTGCTTCCTGAAAATGCGATCGTTCTTTGAGCGTACAGAAGACTCAATGCATCTCACCATCTTCAAAGTCACTGCCAAGCACACGAATATTCCCGTGCCTTGTTCTTAGAATGTCGCCGCAATTGGATACTATGGCATAAAATTTCGGGGGATAGTCTTCTATAGTTGCCATTTTTCTAAAAGTTTCGATCGCAAGATCGTAAGCTTGTTGCTTTTCCTCCATATAGTCCTTGTCATTCTGATCTCTGTTGTCGCAACATTTTCGATCAAATGAGAAAGATGGTATATCAAAATAATGATTGCCATACCCCAACAAACGCCTATATGCAGTAATCTTGCGCGGCACATCAGACTGGCTTCCCGCGTCAAGTTTGGCGAAAGCCATTTCCTGTACATCGGACGATAAGTAAACTGTTGCATCCCCTCCATACAAGCTATACGCCATAAGCGTAAATGGTTCTATCATATCATGGGATGTATAGTTTTCTTTTTTTCTGCCTTTTAAAATAATCTTCAACCCAAAATTTTCTTCGAGGGACTTTCCGTTATTAAAGGAAGTATTGATGATCTTCTGAATATCTGTTTCCTGAACAGGGCTATTTATTCCCACTAAAAAATAGTCGCCGCCTTCCCTCCAATTATACGCAAAGAGGTCTTCTATTTCATTGACTACCAAATCCATCAGCACCGCTTGGCGGAGTTCATCGGCACTCAAAACACGCCCCGCCTTCAGGCACATCCCTTGTGTTTGTACGTAATAAATGGTCAAGGTCGATGTCGGTACGAGCGCACAAAAAACAATGGCAAGCGCCAAATACAGCCTGGAGCGGAGAAAACGGGCTGTGGTCATCGTTGCTTCCTTTATGGCTACGCATCACGCGCAATTGGTACCGATACAGGTAGCGGCATCGGTATCGGTACAGGTGTCGGTACAAGCACCGGCACAAAAGGCATTTTCCAATACAAAATACTTTTGGCAGCGAGGCTCATCATCTTTTTGGTGTGAAGCTCGGGGAATTTGAGCGCCTTTTTAAACGAGGAAGCCTGTAGCGCCTTGAGCCTGTTATTCTGGTTTTCAAGCATGGGCAAATCCATCCATGAGAAATTATGCACGGAATGAATATTTCCAGTAAACTTGATGATAATTTTCCGGCCAATATTCCACGGGTCGATCATGGATTCTGTCAAGGTATTACTGACTTTCGCCTCCCAGCTACTACTTGTGTAGTCGTAGTCATCCTCCACGGGCTCAACGCAAATGGAATGTATCTCGCGCGTCCCATCAGTTTTGACAATAAATTGTGCCCACTTATTGATCTCGAAATTGCTCGATCCGAATACTTCGCATCGGTCAACAAAATCGTTATTGTCGAGGTCATATTCGTACTGCTTCAGACCGAACCACCGTGCCGGATTACGCCTCGATACACCATATGCATCAAAAATGTCGCTTGTGCTATAGACCTTGACCTGCCCCTTCGGCGGCAACGGCAAGGCTCTTTGAGGCGGGTCTTTCTTTGCCAGAAAATTTCTCACAATATCAAACCGCCCAATATGCATGAATCTCCCCCCGCCATGCTTCATGAACCAATCCTTGTCGATCTCCACATCTTGCCGTGTCGGCTTGGCCAAGTTGAGAACATCCTGCTTCGTCTTGAGCGTGCCCGGCGCCGGAGGCTTGATGTCATCGTAGAGATAAAGGCAGATGATCTCCTCTGCCGTAGGCGCCCCCGTTGCGAATGCCACCATGACGATTCCTTTCGTTCCAGCGTGATTGAATTCCGCGCACGCTAACACACTTCATATATATCAGCAATACGACAACTGCCGCCGCGCGACCGGCCAATGGCGCATCAATGAACCCAAACCGCTGGCCGCGGCGAAAAGCCGAACGCGCTGCGGATTGACCGAATATCGAATTCTCCATGCACAAAAATCAACGTCCCGTAAATCCCGGCGCGCGTTTTTCGTGAAAAGCGGCGATGCCTTCCGCGAAATCTTCCGAAGCGTTGATATCGTCCAGAATGCGGGCGCGGGCGATCCCGGCGGCTTCGGTCGGCCCCTTGGGGATGACTTGCCCGACGAAATCCTTCAAAAGCGCCAGCACGCGCGGGGCGTTGGCGGCAATCTTCCTCGCCAGTTCCCGCGCTGCGTCGACTTGCTGCCCGACGGGAACGACCCGGTTGACCAGCCCGATTTCGTAAGCGCGCCGGGCGTCGATCGGCTCGCCGGTCAACAGCAGTTCCATGGCGGCTTTGTGGGGAATGCGAGCGGCGAGCGAGGCGACGAGACCGCCCGCGAAACCGACTTTCGCCTCCGGGTAGGAAAACTTCGCGTTTTCGGCGGCAATGGCGAGATCGGCCATTTGCAGGAAAACGATGCCGCCGCCGATGACGAGTCCCGACACCGCCGCGATGACGGGCTTGTGGACGGGAACGCCGATGCCGGGAATTGCCCGGAACAGATCGTGCGGAATATCCCGGAGATTGGCCCCGGCGGTGAACGCCTTGTCGCCCGCGCCGGCGAGAATCGCCACTTTGTCGTCGCCGGCGCTGAACCGCTGCCAGGCGGCGTGCAGCCCATCGATGACTTCGTGCGTGAAGGTGTTGTATTTCTCCGGACGATTGATGGTGATTTCGGCAATGCCGTCGCGGGATTCGTAAAGAACTTCGGACATGTTTTTCCTTTCGGGTCAGTGGAGCGAACAAAAACAGGACGCAGGGCCGGTATCGCCGGGCGCGAGCGCGGCCTGCCGCAAGGCGCGGGCTTCGAGGCGGGCAGCCTCCGCCTCCTCGCGGCGGCGCGCGAGTTCTTCCGGCGCAAGACGCGCGGGGTTGGCGTAATCGCGCTTCCAGTCGCGGGAAGCTGCCCATGACTGCGGCGACTGCCAGGTCGTCCGGGGCGCTTCCGCTTCCGCGAGCAATTCCAGGGCGAGCGCCAGCGTCGCCTCTTGCGAGGCGGCATCCCCAGGCCGCCCGGCGGCGTTGCCAAGCGGAAAATCGGAAAACAAGAAACGCGGCGCTCCGCAGTGCTCGACCACGTCGCGGGCGCAGCCCATGAGCGCGGTGCTGATGCCATGCGCTTCGAGATGCCGCGCCGCGAGCGCGAGGCTTTGATGGCAAACAGGACAATTGGCGACGAGAAGCGCCGCATCCGCCCCATCCGCCCGGCAGCGGGCGAGCAGTTCCGGCGCGTCGGTCTCCACCGTCCGGCGCTGGCTGCGGTTGGTGGGAAAACCGTGAAAACGCGGCGCGAGGAGAAAACGGCCTTCTTCCGCCAGGCGCCGCATGCGCGGCAAGGGAAACCACGCGCCGCTGTCTTCCATGCGGGTGTGCTGGCGGTCGATGGCGAGATGGGCGATGCGAACATCGTGATCGAGCCGCGCATCGCCGGAGTAAACCCTGAAGAACTTCACTGCCGCGTTATAAGGCGCATCCGGCCCCTGTTCGCCCTTGCCCGGCTGGAAAGGCGCGGCGGTCGTGACGAGCGCGATACGGGTTGCGCCAAGCGGCTTCGCCAGCGGCGTGAAAGGCGCGTCGTCGTGATGCGCCCAAACATAGGGATTGTCGTAGCCCAACGCGAGATAAAAAGCGCGGGTACGCGCCATATAAGGGATGGGCGCGAACGAAGAATCAAGATTCGCGGAGCCGTCCGGGGACGCCGTCATCGCCATGCCCCGGCGATCAAGGCTGCGCGACCTCGATCAATTTCGTCTTCGCCCCGCTCCTCGGCAGACCGCCGAAGGGGAGCACGGCGACGGCGGGACGCAGCGACAGCAACTCACGGACACGCTGCTCCAGCGCCTTGCCGAGCGCCGGCCACTCCGCTTCCGGCACGCCCTCCCCGGCCTCGACGGCGAGCTTCAACGGCGGCGCGACCTTCGGCGGCGGCGCGTCGAGCCGGATGCGCAACTCGCCGGAGAGCTTCGGCAAAAACTGGTGCACGATTTTCTGGATGGCGGCGGGATATACCTTGACCCCTTTCACCATCAACATATCGTCCGCGCGCCCGACGATCTCCATCCGTACGCCGAAATGCCCGCAGCCCGGACACTCGCCGACATGCAGGCGCAGAATATCGCCGGTGGCGTTGCGAAACGCGGGCGCAGCTTCGTATTCCAGCCCCGTATGAATGGCCTCGCCGACCGCCCCGTCCCGGATTTCCAGGGGCTGCCGGGTTTCCGGATCGACGAGGTCGTAGCGGAAGCAATAATCCTCCGCCATGTAATGCATACCGTGGGCGTCCTCCGAATCGCAAGTGATCGTCCCGTTGTGCCAGGCGCCGCCCGTCATATCGAAGGTCTGCGCGCCGAAATGCTCGCGTATCCGCGCGCGGAAAGCGGGCTGGCTGCCGCCGGGTTCTCCGCAGACCACCAGGGTTTCGATGCCGAGCGCCCCCACGGGCTTGCCGATCTCGCCCGGCGCGCGCTCGATCAACTGATTGGCCATCGAAGGCGTGGCGAACAACACCCTCGGGCGGGTCAAGACGATATAACGCAGGATTTTCGGCACCCCGCCCTCCGCGCCCACCGCCACCGGCCTTGCGCCGTAAGCCTCCAGCGCCTGCACGTAAGTGATCCCCGCGAGCCAGAGCGAAAGCCCGAAAGCATGAAACGTCGTTTCGCCGGGCCGGATGCCCGCGACGCGGAACATGCGCCCCAACACCTTGCAGGTAATTTCCAGATCCTTGCGGCTGAACACATAAAACGTCGGCGTGCCAGTCGTGCCGGAAGTCGCCGCAAGATGAATGGCCGCCTCGGGCCTCGCGGTCAGGTGCAAGCCGAGCGGATGACCGTAACGCCCGAGCGACGCCTCCTGCGAATCGCGGTGGCGCGTCTTGTCGAGAAACGCGGGCAAGCGGCGGAAATCGGCAAGCGAACGGATATCCTCGGGCGAACCTATCCCCGCCTCGATGAAGCGGCAGCGGTAATAATCTTCATTGCGCCAGACATAGCGAATCTGCCGTTGCAGTTTCTTCCAGCGCAGGGCATCGAGCGCCGCCAGATATTCGGCGGGATCGCGCGTGTCGATGTCGAGATAACGCAAGGGGGAAGCGTCCGTTACATGGCGAAACGCGGTGGGTGCTGCATACGGCATGGCGTCGGATCATCGGAAAGAACAATCCGCGAATGATGAAATCTTTTGTCATCCGAAAGAAATAGAAATAAAAGCAATACTTATCGGGAGTCTGGGAAATTGCTTATATCCATTGACGGGATATGCATAGCCATGGCAGGAATAAAGCCCTGCCATCCATGCGCGAGCGGAAAACGCGCGGATGCCTTCACCCGCAGTCGATCGCCTACCACATTGCGGCGCGCGCGGCCTCGGCCAGAAAACCTGAGCGGGTGCACCCATGTGACGCGGCATAGGCGTCGATTTCGGCCAACAGATTCCGAGGCAAAGAAATATTGACCCGGCGCGGCGACGGATCGACTCGGCTCACATCGATTTCCACCAGCATCCAGATACCGCCGTCCTGATAGTCGGCGTGATGCGCCAAGTCTTGCAAATCGGACGGTCTGGGCAAGGGCGGATTCTCGCCCGCCATATGGCATTCGATGGCTTCCTGCGCCATACGCGGGATGTCCTGCCAGTCATCGGCGGCGGAGTAGCAGCCCGGAAAATCGGGGAAAACCATGCCGTGCGCGGTTTTATCGTCGCCGGTGTAAATATAAACGGGATAAGGCATGTTTTTCACCATTCCCATCCGGCCTACCGAAAGATGCTGCGCAACGCGCCGACCGGCAAGTCTTTCTTTGGATGCGGTACCGTCACCATGCCAAGCCTGGATGGATGTTTGAATTTGACATGGCTTCCGACCTGATTTGCCTTGCGCCAACCGTCCCGGCGCAGGCGAGCAATGATTGTCGCGCTATCTATCGCGCGATTGTACACACCAATACACATTTTTTCTGATTTCCAGACTGACGCTTACCTATCCTCGCCTGCCTGCTACACACGACATCCGGCGAACGAGCGGACGGCTTGAAGTACCCTTTCCGGCCCCGCGCGCCCGACGGCGAAAAGCCGGGCATAATGCGCCGTCCCGCCGCCCTTGCCTGAACTTCCATGATCGAGGCTTTGCCGCCCGCCCGCCGCTCGCCCTGGGCGGCGTTGGCCTTCGTCCATTTTTTCGGCCTCGCCGCCCTGCTCCTCTGGGTTTACGGCGAAACCCGCCCAGCGCCGATGCACGGTTTGCAATTGGCCGCGGGCGAGAAGCTGCGCTGCGTCTCCTATGCGCCCTTCCACCGTCCGGGGCAAACGCCATTCGATGGAACGCTGCGCATCTCGCGCCGGCAGATCGAGGAAGACTTGAAGGCGCTTTCCGCGTTGACGGCTTGCGTGCGTCTTTATGCGACCGATGCCGGTCTGGATCAGGCGCCCGCCGTCGCCCGCGAGTTGGGGCTGGAGGTATTGCTCGGCGCGTGGATCGGTCACGACCGGGAAAAGAACGCGATCGAACTTGAACGCGCCATTGCGCTCGCCAATGAATACCGCGATGTGGTGCGGGCGCTCATCGTCGGCAATGAGGTATTGCTGCGCCGCGAGCGCACGCCGGACGAAATGCGCGCCCTGCTCGCTTCGGCGCGCGCGGCGAGCGCCGTGCCGGTCACGTATGCGGATGTGTGGGAATTCTGGCTCAAGCACGGCGAACTCGCCGATGCAGTGGATTTCGTGACGGTGCATATCCTGCCGTTCTGGGAAGACGAGCCGGTCGACATTGCGCATGCGCTCGCCCACGTCGCCGATATTCGCGCCAGGATGGGAACGCATTTTTCCGGCAAGCCTGTCCTGATCGGCGAAACCGGCTGGCCGAGCGCGGGCCGCCAGCGCGGGGCGTCGCTGCCTTCGCGGGTCAACCAGGCGCGTTATGTCCGGGAGTTCGTGTACCGCGCGCATGCCGAGGGGTGGGATTACAACTTGATCGAGGCGATCGACCAGCCGTGGAAGCGGGCGCTCGAAGGCACGGTCGGCGGGTATTGGGGGATGCTGGACGCGGATGATTTGCGGCCCAAGTTCCCGCTGGACGGGGCGGTGGCCGAGCGCGACGGCATGGCGCGTCCTTTGGGCGGCGCGGCGGCGGGAGCGGCGCTCGCGCTGGTTCTTGCGTTCGCCGGGCGCGTCCGCGCGCTGCTGCGCGCGCCGTGGCGTCTTGCCGCCGTGACGTTCGCCGGGGCGACGAGCGGACTGATCGCGGTGTTGCACGCCGAGCATGCCATCCTGGCTTATGCTAACTTCATCGATTGGGGGGCGCTCGGAGCGGTGGCGCTTGCCGCCGTGCTCGCCGGGGCCGCGCTGGCGCGCTGGCAGGGCGAGGCGCTGAGACCCGCCGATGAGGCTTGGCGACGGGTGCGGACGGCGGGCTTTGCCGCGAGCGCGGCGGATGTTTTGTCGGCCTTGCGCGGCTTCGTTCTTTTTGCCGCTGCCGTTGCGGCGCTGTTGTTGCTCGTCACGTCGCGTTACCGCGATTTCGCCAGTCTGCTTTATTTGACGCCCGCGATGATCTACGGGATCGTCGGCTGGCGGCAGGGCGGGCCGTTGTCGCTCCCGGAACGTATTTGCGCCATGCTCATCGTGACGTGCGCGATCGGCCGGTGGCTGCCGGAACCCGCCAATCCGCAAGCCATCGGCTGGTCAGTGACTTTGCTCGCGCTGGCCCTGCCCGCGACCGGCTGGCGCATCGTCCGCCGCCGCGAGGGGCGGACGATGCCGCAACAGGGTGAACAAGGCGAGCAGGACGCCGACGGCGGCGGGGTCGGCGCAGTACAGCGCCAGCCCGGCCACGCCGGCGAACCAGCCGGCCCAAGCAAGACGCCGCCAGGTGAATAGAAAGGCCAGCGTTCCCGCGAACAGCGCCAGCCAGCCAAGGGCTTGCAGCCGGAAGCTTTGTACCAGCAGCCAAGCGAGTCCGCACGACCAGGCGGCGTCCGCCCCGCCGGGGCCGCAGTCGCGCGGTAAAAGGCCGTTTTCGATGACGCCGAAGCGCAGCGCGGCCAGCGCCAGCCCGAGCAGCGCCGCGCCCAGGATGGCGCTGGCCAGCGTGCGTCCAGGCTCGTTTTGCCGGATCGCTTGTATTGCGGAGGGGATCATCGCAGGGGACTCACGCCGCGGCCATCGGCAACCGATATGACCGGATAGCGCATCGCCATGCTTCCGCCGGATGCTCCCAAGCGGACGCCGGAGGCGTCCTCCAGCCAGATCATCGACGCGAAACGGCCCGTCACGCCATCGCGCCGGTAGGAGTAGAAGCGCGCGGATTCGGTGAAGGTGCAGCGTCCGCCGCCGTATATCCGGGATACGCCGGCCCGCGTCAGGCGGCGGCGGGCGAGTGTGTACAAGTCGGCAAGCCATTTGCCCCGAATTTCCCGCGCCGCGAAAGCAACGTGCGCGCCGGGATCGCGCGCCAGGCAGGCTTCGCGTACTTCGCCGCCGACCTCAAAGGCCGCCGGGCCGATGGCCGGGCCGAGCCACGCCATGATGCGCGCGGGCGGCGTCGCCATGGCGACGAGCGCCGCTTCCAGTACGCCTGCCGCCAGCCCGCGCCAACCCGCGTGCGCGGCGGCGACGACGGTGGCGGCTTCGTCGCAGAACAGCACCGGCAGACAGTCGGCAGTCATCACGGCGCACACCGCGCCGGGGATGCGTGTTGCGGCGGCATCGCCGCAAGGGGGCGCTTTTCGCCCGCTGCCGTCGACCAGCGCGACATCGATACCGTGCACTTGTTCGAGCCAGCAGGGTTCGGCGGGCAGGCGTTGCCGCAATAGAGCGCGGTTGGCGGCGACCGCCGCCGGGTCGTCGCCGACGTGCATGCCGAGATTGAAGCTGTCATAAGGCGCTTTGCTGTGCCCGCTGCGCCGGGTAGTGACCAGGGCGCGCACCGTGGGCGGGGCGGGCCAGCCGGGCGCGAGGAAGGCGTCCGCGTCAGGCATCGTTCTCTCCCGGAAGTCCGGGCGCGCGGCTGCCGAGTGTTTCCAGGAGGTCGGAGAAGTCTTGCGGCAAGGGGGCGGACCACATCATCGTTTCTTCGCGCGCGGGATGAATCAGCCCGAGCCGGAAGGCATGCAATGCCTGGCGATGGAAGTCTGCCAGACACGGATCGGATACCCGCTTCGGGCCATATACGGGGTCGCCGACGAGCGGATGGCCGAGATGCGCCATGTGTACCCGTATCTGATGGGTGCGGCCCGTCGCCAGGCGGCATTCGAGCAAGGTCGCCGCGCCCAGCCGTTCGCGCACTTTGTAGCGGGTGAGCGCCGCCCGCCCTCCCACGGCCACGGCCATTTTCGTGCGCTGCACGGGATGGCGGGCAATCGGGGCGTCGATTTCGCCGCCGCGCCCGAGCGCGCCGTGCACGAGCGCAAGGTAGCGGCGTTCGACCGTGCGCGCCTGCAATTGCCGGATCAAATGCGTTTGCGCCGCCAGCGTTTTCGCCACGGCCAGGAGACCGCTGGTGTCTTTGTCGAGCCGGTGCACAATGCCCGCGCGCGGAATGGCGGCAAGCGCCGGGGCGTGGTGGAGCAAGGCGTTCATCAAAGTGCCGCGCCAGTTGCCATTGCCCGGATGCACGACCAATCCGGCGGGTTTGTCGAGCACCAGCAGGCAGTCGTCCTCGAATACGATGGAGAGCGCGATGTTTTCCGGCGCGGCGGCGGGTTCCTGGGAGCTTGCCGGAACGGCGTCCATTTCCAGCCGTTCGCCGCCCCGGACTTTGGCGCGGATTTCGGAAACGCGGCCATCGACGCGAATGCGCCCTTCGCGCAGCCAGCCCTGGAGACGACTGCGCGAATATTCGGGAAACATGCGGGCGAGCGCCTGGTCCAGCCGCCAGCCCGCGCAATCGGATGGTACTGTGGCACATGCGGCGGGCGCGATTTCGCGGGAGATGAGTGCTTCATCCGGGCTATGGCTATAATTCGCCGGTCCATTCAAACGAGTGTTTTCGATGACTAAGTCCATTTTTGCAAGTGTAGCGGGAAAAGCGGCCCGGAATGCCTTGCTGGCCGCCGTTCTGGCGCTATGCGGATGCAACGGCACGCCCGACGAAACCGCGGACTGGGACGCCCAGAAGCTTTATTCCGAGGCGAAGACCCTGATGAACGGCGGCGACTACGACCCGGCGATCAAGATGTTCGAGAAGCTCGAATCGCGCTATCCCTACGGGCGTTACGCCCAACAGGCGCAGCTCGACACCGCCTATGCCTATTACAAGTCCGAGGAGCCGGATCTGGCGATCCTCGCAACCGAACGCTTCATCAAGCTGCACCCCAATCACCGCGATGTCGATTATGCCTATTACCTGAAAGGGCTGGTCAATTTCAATGAAAACCTCGGTCTTTTCGGCGACGTGACGGGCAAGGATCTTTCCCAGCGCGATCCGAGGGCGTCGCGCGAGGCTTTCGATACCTTCCGCGAACTCGTCGAACGCTTCCCCGAGAGCAAGTACGCCGAGGATTCCCGTTTGCGCATGCAATATCTGGTGAATTCGCTTGCCTCCCACGAAGTGCACGTCGCCCGTTATTACTACCAGCGCGGCGCTTACATCGCCGCCATCAACCGCGCCCAAGCGGCGATCACCCATTATCCGAACGCGCCCGCGCACGAGGAGGCCCTGTTCCTGCTGGTCAAGAGTTACGACAAGCTCGGCCTCGCCGATCTGCGCGACGACGCCGACCGCGTGATGCAGCAGAATTTTTCCGACAGTAAATACCTGTCCGGCGGCAAGGACGGGCGGCCATGGTGGCAACTCTGGGAATGAGACCGGGGCGCAATCCGGCCTCCGCGACCGGGTTCAGCCTTTGGCCGGGACAAACCCGATGATGGCGAGGACGAGATTGTCGCCGCGGCCCGCGGCGCGCTGGCGGGCAAGGTCGAGCAGGCGCCGCGCCGCTTCGGCGGTCGGGAAATCGGCAAGCGTGGCGGCGAGTTCATCGTTGCCGAAGTAGCGCCAGAGTCCGTCCGAACAGAGCAGGAAGCGATCCCCAAGCATCACGTCCCCGCTGCCGCCCTGTTCGATGCGAGGGGGACGGTCGCCCCCCAGGCAGGCGACCAGGACATTGCGCTGCGGATGCCGCAATGCTTCTTCTTCCGACAGCTTGCCGCGCCGGTGCAATTCTCCGACCAGCGAATGGTCGCTCGTGCGCGCCAGCAATTGACGGTTGCGGAAATGGTAGAGGCGGGAGTCGCCGCAATGCGCCCAATACGCCTTGCCACGGTAGAGCATGTACATCACGACCGTGCTGTGGGGATCTTGCTCGCGGGTGAACTGGCTCAGGCGAATCGCCCCGTGCGCGGCGCGAACCGCGGCATCCAGCGCCTGCCCAGGCGACTCCGTGGCGGGTGTAAAGGCTTCAAAACTCCGCCTCGCCGCCACGATGACCTGTTCGGCGGCTGTTGCGCCGCCGTTGTGCCCGCCCATACCGTCGGCCAACACAACGAGCAGCGCGCCCGGGTGCGAAGGATGAGTCAGGACGGCGACGCGATCCTGCTGCTCCTTGCGATCCCCGACATGGCGGGCAACACAGGTTTCGACGGAGACACGCATGAGAAAAATTAACGATTTGAACAACTTTGCTGATGCATGATAACAACAGACACAGGACAGGGATAGTGATAAGACCGAAATCGCTCAAACAATCCCGCGAACAACACAATTCATTGATTTTAAAAAGATTTATGTCTTTTGGGTCTTGAACGAAATCTTCAGTCCAATCAATGTATTACTCAATTACATGAGGATTTTCCGAGCAAATGGGCATTGCCTGGGCACATTGAGAGCGCCGTTGACTTTTCGCAGACCCGCCAATAGACTCCCCGGTTCTTCAAATGAACCATGCTATGGAGCAACACCATGTACGCGGTGATAAAAACCGGCGGCAAGCAATATCGCGTCGCCGCCGGCGAAAAGATCAAGGTAGAACAGATACCGGCCGACGTGGGTTCCCAGATCACTCTCGATCAGGTTTTACTGGTCGGCGAGGGCGAGTCGGTCAGGATCGGCACGCCAGTGGTCGCCGGGGCCACCGTCACGGCGTCCGTGCTTGCGCACGGCCGTCACGACAAGGTCAGGATTTTCAAGATGCGCCGGCGCAAGCACTACCAGAAACACCAGGGGCATCGCCAGAACTACACTGAAATCCTCATCGACGCGATTTCAGCCTGAGACCGGAGATCATTCGACATGGCACACAAAAAAGCAGGCGGCAGTTCCCGCAATGGCCGCGACTCGGAGTCGAAACGCCTCGGCGTGAAGCGTTACGGCGGGCAGTCCGTCGCAGCCGGCAACATCCTCGTGCGTCAGCGCGGCACCCAGTTCCATCCCGGTGAAAACGTCGGCATCGGCAAGGATCACACACTGTTTGCGCTCACCAACGGCACGGTCAAGTTCCTGGTCAAAGGCCCGAAAAACCACCGTACGGTGACGGTGATCCCGGAGATGCCCGCCGCCGCCTGACTTCCGGCGGCATGCGGTTCCGGCCCAAGCCCTGTCTCCTGCGATAGGGCTTTTTTGTTTGCAGCCACGCGCCGCCCAGGAGTCCTGCGATGAAATTTTTCGATGAAGCCCGAATCGAGGTCATCGCCGGCGACGGCGGCGACGGCGCGGCGACGTTCCGGCGCGAAAAATACGTGCCGCGCGGCGGCCCCAGCGGCGGCGACGGCGGACGCGGCGGCAGCGTGCATGCGCTGGCCGACCGCAACATCAACACGTTGATCGACTACCGCTATACCCGCATCTTCCGCGCCGGACGGGGCGAAAACGGCGGCAGCCGCGACTGCTACGGCAAGGGAGGCGGCGACATCGTCCTGCGTTTCCCGGTCGGCACCGTCATCGGCGACGGCGACAACGGCGAACCGATCGCCGATCTCGACGAGGATGGCAAAAAAGTCCTGCTGGCCAGCGGCGGACGCGGGGGACTTGGCAATCTCCATTTCAAATCGAGCACCAACCGCGCCCCGCGCAAGCGCACGCTGGGGCAGGAAGGCGAGCGCCGCAAACTCCATCTCGAACTCAAGGTACTGGCCGATGTCGGCCTGCTCGGGCTGCCCAATGCGGGCAAGTCGACCTTCATCCGCGCCGTTTCCGCCGCGCGGCCCAAGGTGGCCGACTATCCTTTCACGACGCTGGCCCCCAACCTCGGCGTGGTTCGCACCGCGGAACAGCGCAGTTTCGTGATCGCCGACATTCCCGGCCTGATCGAAGGCGCGGCGGAAGGCGCCGGTCTCGGCCATCAATTCCTGCGCCATCTGCAACGCACCCATCTCTTGCTGCACCTTGTCGATCTCGCGCCCTTCGACCCGGAAGCCGACCCGGCGCGCGACGCCCGAACCATCGTCGCCGAACTGCGCAAATACGACGAAAACCTGTTCGCCAAGCCGCGCTGGCTGGTGTTCAACAAGCTCGACCTCATCGAGACCGGCGAGCGCGCCGCCCGCATCCGGGCTTTCCTCGATGCTTGCGATTTTCCCGTCGAACGCTTTTTCGACATTTCCGCCATCGACGGCAAGGGCTGCGAGGCGCTGGTTTTCGCGGTTCAGGATTTTCTCGACGGCGAGCGTGAACGCATCGAAACCGAACTCGCCCGCCGCCAGGCCGCCGAACGGGAACGGCTCGCCGCCATCGAGACCATACGCGCCGCCGACGCGCGTGCATGGCAGGAAATTCCCCCGAAAGACGAGGATTTCGACGACGACAGCGCAGAGGCGCGCTGAATGAGCATGAGAAAACATCTCCGCGAGGCTCGCCGCCTGGTGGTCAAGGTCGGCTCGGCGCTCGTCACCGGCAACGGCGCGGGACTGGATCATGCCGCCATCGACGACTGGGCGCGTCAGATAGCCGCCCTGCGCCGGGGCGGGCGCGAAATCGCCTTGGTTTCCTCGGGAGCGATCGCCGCCGGAATGCAAAAACTGGGCTGGAAAAAACGGCCGAGCGAGATGCACCGCCTCCAGGCCGCGGCAGCCGTCGGCCAGATGGGGCTGGTGGAAGCCTACGAAAACATCTTTGCGCGCCATGGCCTCGCCACCGCGCAAATCCTGCTGACGCACGACGACCTCGCCGATCGCAACCGCTACCTCAATGCGCGCTCGACCGTCGTCACGCTGCTTGAACTCGGCGTCGTTCCGATCATCAACGAAAACGATACTGTCGTCACCGATGAAATCAAATTCGGCGACAACGACACTCTCGGCGCGCTGGTCGCCAACCTGATCGACGCCGATGCCCTCATCATCCTCACCGACCAGCGGGGTTTATACACGGCGGATCCGCGCCGCGATGCGAACGCCACCCTGGTCGAAGAAGGCGAGGCCGGAGATCGCCGCTACGAGGCGATGGCGGGCGGCGCGGGCACGGGCATCGGCAAGGGCGGCATGCTGACCAAGGTTTTTGCCGCGCGGCGCGCGGCGCGCGGCGGCGCGCACACATGCATCGCCAGCGGGCGCGAACCCGATGTCCTGTCCCGGCTCGCCGCCGGAGACGCCGCCGGCACCCTGCTCTATGCCAGCGATTCGAGACTGGCCGCGCGCAAGCAATGGCTCGCCGACCATCTGCAACTGGCGGGCGCGCTCGTCATCGACGCTGGGGCGATTGCCGCCCTGCGCGGCGGCAAGAGCCTGCTGCCGGTGGGCGCACTCGAAGCGCGGGGCGACTTCAGGCGGGGCGAGGCCGTCGCCTGTCTCGATGAAGCCGGCGAGGAAATCGCACGCGGACTGGTCAACTACGGCGCCAGCGAGTGCCGCCGCATCCTGCGGAAACCGAGCGCCGAAATCGAGGCCATCCTCGGCTATGTCGACACGCCGGAACTGATACATCGCGACAATCTGGTCGTGCGCGCGCCGCATTGAAGCGGTCGCCATCCTTTCACGAATCCGCCCGGCCGTCCGGTTCGGCGGCCCGCTTTCGGCCGTAGTTCTTCAATTCGCCAAGCGGTATACCGAGATGCAAACGCTCCTCGAGCAGTTCAAGCAAGGGGTCGATTGCGGCGACGATGTCCGGCAAGCGGCTCACGACCTCCTCGGCGCTTCCGACCCGCAACTGAAGTAAAGCCCGGTCGAGGCTGATCGCATGCGCCATATAGCCTTCGATCGTCTTTTCGTCGACCTCGCCCTCGTCGCCGACGATACGATTGCCTCCCGCGGCGACGCCGCGTCGCACCCGTTCCGCCGCGTTTTCGATGAACGCATCGATGCTTTGCGCATCGTCGCGCTCCGAACCGGAAATGCCGATGGTGACGGTGATGCGAATCTGTTCCTCGTGATAGATCATCACCAGGTTTTCCATCGACTTCTGCATGCGCAGGGCAAAGGCACAGCAATCGGCAACCGGGGTACTGGGCGACAAAACGACGAAACGCGCCCCCGACACCTGGGTGAGGGTATCTTCCCTGCGCACCTCGCTGGCAAGCGAGTTCGCAAGCCTGTGACCGACCAGTTCGGCGGCGCGCTTGCCATGCCATTCGACCAGTTGATCGTAATGGTCGATCTCGATCACCATTGCCGAGATCGCCAGCCGGTGCCGCCGCGCCTGCGCCAATTGCTGCTCGCCGTTATGGTTGAGATATGCGGGCGTCGCCAGCCCGGAAACCGGGTCGACCGGGCTTTGGGCCGCCAGCGCGCCGCGGCTCCTGGCAAGGTCGCGCTGGGTGTCGGCCAGCGTCAGCAACGATTCGAGCCGCGCCGTCATCTCCGCGCACCCCGCGCCCTTGGAGACGAAATCGCTGGCGCCGAGCTTCAGCGCCCGCTCGCGGGCGGCATCGTCCTCGTCCCCGGAGATGATGACCACCGGCACCTCCTGGATGCGCTGCACCCTGGAGGCGCGGATACGTTCCAGCAGACCGAAGCCGTCGAGCCGCGGCATACCGAGGTCGGTGAGCACGAGCTGGATTCCCGGATCGACCAGCAGCGCCTCCCAGCCCGCCTCGCCGTCGGCTTCCTCGCGGATGCGAAAGCAATGGCGAACCTGCTTGGTCAAACTGGCGCGCACCATACGCGAATCATCGACGATCAATATCTTCGGCAGGACTTCGGAATCTTCTTCGGCCATGGCATCTACCCGGTACGGATCTGCTACCCCAAAATACGGACGACGGTTCGCCCTTTCGCCCGGCCATCGATGAAAGCGGCAAAAGCATCCGGCAACTCGTCGAATCCGATCACCCGCACGAAATCGCCCAGGCGAGACGGCTTGAGGTCGGACGCCAGCCGCCGCCACACCCTTTGCCGCAATGCCATGCTCGCATAACCGGAATCGATTCCCAAAAGACTTACGCCACGCAAAATGAACGGAAACACCGTAGTCGACAGCCTGGAATCGGCGGCGTTGCCGATGCTGGCAACCGTGCCGGCCTGCCGCATCGTCGCCAGGACCCAATGCAAGATGGGGCCGCCGACGTTATCGACCGCGCCGGCCCAGCGCGAAGCCTCCAGCGGACGGGCTTTTTCAAAATCGACTTCGTCGCGCAAAAGAATTGCCGCCGCGCCGATGCGCCGGAGAAAACCCGCCTCTCCCGGCTTGCCGGTCAAGGCCGTCACCTCATAACCGAGCCGGGCCAGCATGTCGATTGCCAGCCCCCCTACCCCGCCGCTCGCGCCAGTCACCAGCACGGGGCCATTGGCGGGCGCGAGGCCGTTGTCTTCCATCCTGACGATTCCGAGCGCCGCGGTCAGCCCCGCCGTACCCAGCGCCATGGCCTCCATGAGATCGAGTCCCGCCGGCAGCGGGAGCGTCCAGGCGGCCGGTATCCGGGCATATTCGGCATAACCGCCATGATGGGCGACGCCGATATCATAGCTGGTGGCGATGACCGCATCGCCCGCCCCGAACCGGGGATCGGCGCTCTCGACCACCACGCCGGACAAGTCGATGCCGCCCACGCAGGGAAACCGCCGGACGATCTTGCCCGCTCCGGTCGCGGCGAGGGCGTCCTTATAGTTGATGCTCGAAAAATGCACCCGGATCAATACCTCGCCGGCATCGAGTTGCGCTGGCGACAACGAAGTCATCGCAGCATGCACCTTGCGCGCCTCGTCCTGTCCGATCAAGAAGGCCCTGAAAGCGCCGTTTCCTTCCATTGCGTCTCCCTCCCTTTTTTATCTTCGTTCCTGCTTTCCGGCGGGCGGCAGGACGCTTGATTATAGTCCGTTCCCCAAGCGCCCCGGACAGTGTGGCATACTCGACGCCTTCCGTCCGCCCCGGTCTCGATCCCGTGTTCCAGCGCCGCCGTTTCATCGGGCTTTTCCTGACTTGCCTGCTGCTTGCGATGCAGGCGCTTTGGCTCGTCCATCGCTTCGAGCACGACCTTGGCGTCGACGGGGACGAGGACGCGACGTGCGAGTTTTGTTGTTCCATGCACGGCATGGGGTCGGCCTTGTCCGGCGCGGGATGCGCTGTCGCCGCCATCCCTCTTTCCGAATCCCTGGCTTGGAATGAACCCGCCTCGCGCGGCGATGCCGATCCGGTTCGGCCCCGGCAACAAGGGCCGCCCCGGCTCTCCTGAGAACCTCTCTTGCGAAGGCGTCCGGCGGATTCGTCCTGCCCGCGCGCCGCATATCTCATTTTTCAGGAGCAATTCCATGCAATCCAGAATACTGGTTGCCGCTGTGGCCTGCGCGCTCGCGTGCCCGACACTCGCGGCGGAAGAAACGGGCGGTACGCCATTGGCCGATGAAGTGGCCGCCTTGCGGGAGCAGATCGCGCAGATGAAGGCGGCCTACGAGGGCCGCATCGCGGCGCTGGAAGAAAAGCTGGACGCCGAAAGGCGCACCGGCAATGAACGAAACGCGCCGGCGCGAACTGCCGCGCAGGCGGCGACATCGGCTTCCCCATCCGCGCCGCAAGCCGTGGATCGCGTCGCCGCGCGGAGCGGGGCGTCGGCTTTCAACCCGGAAATCTCGCTGATTCTCCAAGGCGCTTACAAAGGCCGCAAGGATGTGGCGGAACGTCATATCGGCGGTTTCGTGGGGGCGGAACATCATCACGGCGACGGGGTGGAGGGCGACAACAAACGCGGTTTTACGCTGGATCATTCCGAACTCGTACTTGCGGCCAATATCGACCCAAATTTTCGCGGCCAGGCCACGCTTGCTTTGCTCGACGATGAGGTGGAACTGGAAGAAGCCTGGTTCCAGACCACGGCGCTGGGCCATGGCCTGGGACTCAAGGCGGGGCGTTTTCTCTCCGGCATCGGTTATCTGAACGAGCAGCACGCCCATCAGTGGGATTTTTATGAGCAGCCCCTGATGTACAAGGCCCTGTTCGGCGAGCACGGTTACACGCAGGACGGCGTGCAGGCGAAGTGGGTTGCGCCGCTGTCGACCTTCGTCGAACTGGGCGCGGAAGCCGGGCGGGGGAATCGCTTCCCCGGCGACGAGCGAAATCTCGACGGTTTCAACAGCCTTGCCCTGTTCGCGCACACCGGCGGCGATATCGGCGCATCGAACAGTTGGCGGGCGGGGATTTCGTGGCTGCAAACCCGCGCCGATGCGCGCGAAAGCCATTTCGAGTCGGAAATCCTCGGGGAGACGCATGGCGCGTTTTCCGGGCGGAGCAGGATGTGGATCGCCGACTTCGTTTATAAGTGGTCGCCGGACGGCAATCCCGCACGGCGCAATTTCAAAGTGCAGGCCGAATATTTCCACCGCAAGGAAAGCGGCCATCTGGCGGTGGAGGACGGCGGCGGCAACTCGCTCGAAAGCCCGTGGCGCACGCGCCAGCATGGCTATTACATCGCGGGCGTCTACCAGTTCACGCCCAATTGGCGCGCCGGATTGCGTTATGACCGCCTGTCGAGCGGACGGCAGTCCCTTGGCGCCAATCCGGCGGAAATCGAGATCGTTTCCTGGCAGCCGCGCCGCTTCTCGGTGATGGCCGATTACAGCTGGAGCGAGTTTTCCCGCCTGCGGCTGCAATGGTCGCGCGACCGCGCCATGCCGGGGATAACCGACAACCAGGTGACCCTGCAATATGTAATGAGCCTGGGCAGCCATGGCGCGCACAAGTTCTGAGGGAGACCGCCGCGATGAAACGAATCCTGGTTTTCCTGCTTTTTTTGTGCGCCCTGCCCGCGCAGGCGGCGGTGAAGGTGCTGGCGACCGTGCCGGAGTGGGCGGCGCTCGCGCGGGAAGTCGGCGGCGAGCGGATCGAGGCGGCGAGCGCGACCGGCGCCATGCAAGACCCGCATCGCATCGAGGCGCGGCCTTCGCTGATTGCGCGCGCGCGCGCCGCCGATCTTCTCGTCGCCACGGGGGCGGAACTGGAGATCGGCTGGCTGCCCATCCTGCTGCGGGAATCGGGCAACGAGCGTATCCAGCCGGGGCGGGACGGTCATCTGGAAGCCGCGGCGCTGCTGCGGCTGCGGGATGTGCCGGAGACGGTCGACCGCGCCATGGGCGACGTGCATGCGGCGGGCGATCCGCATTTCCATCTCGATCCGCGCAATATCCTGCCTGTTGCCGAGGCGCTGGCCGAACGTCTGACGCGGATCGACCCCGCCGGAACGGAAAGTTATCGCGCCAATCTTGCCCGTTTCCGCGCCCGCTGGCAGGACGCCATCGCGCGATGGGAGGCGGAAGGCGCAAGCCTCAAGGGCGCGCCCTTTCTCCAAATGCATCGTTCCTTCGGCTATCTCGCCCATTGGCTTGGGCTGGAGAACCGGGGCGAACTGGAGCCGAAACCCGGCGTCGAGCCAAGCGGCGGGCATCTGGGCCGCGTCGTGGCGAACCAGCGGAATGCGCCCGCCGCCGCGATCCTGCGCGCCGCGTACCAGGACGACAGCGCCGGGCGCTGGGTGTCCGGACGCATGGAGATTCCCTTGGTGACGCTGCCTTATCCCGTGGGAGGGACGCCGGAGGCCGGGGATTTGTTCGGCCTGTTCGACGACACGCTGGCGCGGCTGAAGGCGGGGATCAAGGACAGGAAGGCGGTAGGGGACTGATCCCAGGCAGCATCATGCCTGTCTACCGCAGCTGGAATCCGGCCCATCGTCTTGAAGGGCCGGGTCTCGAACCGGAGTCGGTTTTCGATGAATCTGTTGCAGGTAGAGCAACTGGCCGCCGGTTGGCGGCGGCCTGCGCACAGGCCGGTCAGTTTCGCGCTGGCGCGCGGAGAAATCCTCGCGCTGGCGGGGCCGAACGGCGCGGGGAAAAGCACCTTGCTGGCGGCGCTGGCCGGGAGCGGGGCGCGGATTTTTTCCGGCGATATCCGCCGCGCGCCCAATCTCCGTATCGGGTTCCAGACGCAGCATTTGCCGCCAGTGGCGGGGATACCGCTTTCCGGCGCGGAGTTGCTGTCGCTCACCGGGGCCAGCCCGCAAGGCTTGCCGGAACCGCTGGCGGCCTGCTTGCGGCGGCGGCTGGACAAACTCTCCGGCGGGCAGCGGCAATATCTGGCGTTGTGGTCCATCCTGCAAGCGCCCACCGATCTTTTGCTGCTGGATGAGCCCGGCAATCATCTGGACAAGGCCGGACTGGCCAGCCTTCCGTCCGTTCTGCGCGCACGGGCGGCGCGGGGGACGGGCATCGTGCTGGTGAGCCACGACGCGGAACTGGCGCGGGCGTGTTGCGATTGCCTGCTGCGCATGGAGCCGTGCAATGACTGACCTTCTACCGCAATTGGCGCTGTTCTGGCGGCCCGGCCTGACCGGCGCGCTGCTGGCGTTGCTGCTCCCGCTTCTCGGCCTGTACCTGCGGCTGCGGCAGGAATACTGGGCAGCTCTTGCCTATGGACAAGTCGGCGCGGCGGGCGCACTAGGCGCACTGGCACTTGGCGTGCCTCAAATCGCGGGCGGCCTGGCCCTCAGCCTCGCCGTGGCGGGCATGAAGCACCGTCTGGAAAAATGTTTGCCGGCGGCGGGGCTTTTCCCGTTGCTTTTCATCCTCGGCTGGAGCGTCAGCCTGCTCCTGACCGCCAACTTGCCCGGCGTAGAGCGCCTGGGCGCGGCGCTGTTCGAGGGGCAGCTTTATTTCGCCGGGGCGGAAATGCTGTGCGGTGCGGCGCTGGCGCTGGCGCTGGGCGGTTTTTTCTTGTGGCGGGCGGGGCGACTGCTCTTGCTCGCCTGCCTGTGTCCCGCGCATTTCCACGCCCGGCGCTTGCCCGCATGGCCGGTGCGCGCGGGCTTCGATCTGCTGGCGGCGGCTTCGCTCGCGCTGGCGGTAATGAGTCTGGGCGTGATGGGCGCTTTCGCGCTGGTTTTCATCCCACCCTGGCTGGTCTTTGCGCTCGCGCCCGGCTGGCGGGCCGCGCTTGCCGCCGCGCCGGTTCTGGCGCTTCTCGCCTACACGCTGGCGTTCGCGCTCGCCTTGGTCCATGACCAGCCCTTCGGGCCGGTGCTGGCGTTGGTACTGGGGGCGCTGGCTTTGCCGGTCGCGGTCGCGGCGCGTTTTGCCGGACACGCGGAGCGCGGCAAATGAGCGGCAAACAGGGCGGATGCGCCGCCTGCCGCTATCCGATCGAACGCGGCCCTCTCCACCACAGCGTGTAACACACCGCCCCGAGCACGAGAAAAGCGCACATGCCGAGTTCGAGCGTGAGCGGCGATCCCCAAATCAATGGCACGATGGCCTTGGCGGTGATGGCATTCAGCCCGACTTGCAGAAAGGTCTGGCAACTGGCCACCATGCCGCGCCGCGCCGGGAACAATTCCAGCGTGAGCAGCATCATGCTCGGCCCGGCCAGTGACATTCCCATGGCGTAAAGGCCGATGGGCAGCACCGATGCCGGTACGCCGGGAGGAAACAGCGCCGCGTGGCCGACCGCAAGCGCCGTTGCCGTTCCCATGATGATGAAGGCGCAACAGATCGTGCGATGCGCGTTCCAGCGTCCGGCAACGCGGGACGAAATCATGGAGCCGAGCGCCAGCCCGATGACGAAAGGCACGAACAGCCAGCCGAATTGTGTTTCCGTCAGGCCGAGGTGATGTATCAGGAAGCTTGGCGCGGCGGCGATATGGACGAAGAAGCCGTTGAAATTCAAGGCGAACGCCGCCGAGATCAGGAAGAACTCGCGGTCGGAGAAAATCTGTGCATAGGCCCGCAGCGTCTCCGGGATGCGCAGCGGCGCACGCGCCGCGGGCGGCAGCGTTTCCGGCAGTTCTTTCCATGACAGCCAGGTGAGAAAACCGGAAAACGCCACCAGGAACCAAAAAATCGAGCGCCAGCCGGTATGGAAGGACATCCAGCCGCCGAGCATGGGCGCGATGGCGGGAGCGACGGCGAAAATCGTCGCCACGCGCGTCATCAGGCGTTGCGCTTGCGCGCCCTCGAAAAGATCGCGGATCATGGCGCGCCCGACGATGATTCCCGCGCCCGCCGCCATGCCCTGCAAGGCGCGCCCGAACAGCAGCCATTCGATGCTGGGCGCGAGAGCGCAGACCAGCGACGCCAGCAGGAAGGTCGCGCCGCCGCTGACGATCACCACGCGCCGCCCGAAGCAGTCGGAGAGCGCGCCATGCCATAGCGACATGAATGCGAACATGGCCATGTACACGGCCAGCGTCCATTGCAGATCGTCGGCGCTGGCATGGAGCGCATCGCCGATGGCATGGAAAGCCGGCAGGTAGGTGTCGATGGCGAAAGGCCCGATGGATGAGAGCGCGGCCAGCAACAAGGCCATGCGTTGCAGGGAAACAGACATGAGTGTTCCGGCAAATCCACCAGAAAAAGAAAAACCGAAACGGAAATCGTTCGGCGGACAGCATTATATTCCTTTTCCCGCACTGCACAAAGCATTGTTCCAGTGATCTCCAATGTCATGGTTCCAATGTCATCGCGGCGGGCGTGCGAGGAAGTTTGTTTCAGTCCAGCGCGATTTGCGCCCTGATCCACATCGTGCGGCCAGGTTCATTGACGCGGGCGGTCTGTTCGTAGCCCTGGATCATACTGGCCTGGCCGCTCCTGCTGATGAATTCGGCATAGGTTCGGTTGAACAGGTTGTCGATGCCGAAGCTGATCCGGGTCGCCTTGCGCCAGCGGTAGGCGCCATTGATGGAGAAAACGCCGAATCCGCTGGCCTTGCCCAAGTCTTGCCCGGCGACGTTGCCCTGGTCGAGTGCGTAGCGGTCTTGCGCGGCGACGAGGCGCAGGAGCATGCCTGCCGACCATGGGCCATTTTGCCAGTCCAGGCTGAAGCGGCTCTCCAGCGGAGGCATTTGGGCAAGCGCGCGGCGGTCGCTGTCGTTTTCGCCGTGCACGTAGGCGAGGCTCGCCGCGCCCTTCCAGTTTGGTGAAAAACGGTAATCGAAACCGGCTTCGCCGCCCCACATCGTTGCGCGGATATTGCGGGCGATGGTTGCGGCGCGTTCGCCCATGCCGGTCGCGGCGGGCTTGGCGTACCGGCTCTGGATCAGGATGTAATCGTCCGTTTCGTTGTAGAAAACCGAGGCGAATATTTGCCAGGGGCCGGATTGCAGGGTCGCGCCGAGATCGAGTTGCGTCGTCTTTTCCGGTTCGAGGCTGTCGAAGACGGAAAGGCTGGCGGTGTTGTCTCGTCCGGCGGCTTCCTTGTTGATGAGTTCCCAAAAGTCGGGCGCGCGTTCGCTGCGCCCCAGGCCGAAATAGGCCGTGCCGCCGGAAAAGTCCCGTTCGAGGCGGACAAAGCCGCTCGTCAGGGTTTCGCGGCGGGTCCGGTTGGCGCTTGGGTTGGGCCGGCTGGCCGCCGCCATGCCGCTGCCAATGCCGATCGTCCGGCGCTTGTCCGTCGCTTGCCAGCGGTCGGCGCGCAGACCGCCGATCAGGCGGCTGGCATCGCTGATTTGCCACGTCAGTTCAGAGAAGAAACCGCGGTTTGCAAAACGGGCATCGGCGATGCGCGCCTTGTCGCGGTAGTGATCCGGTGTGCCGTCCGGCGAGCCGCTGCGCGCGGTGTGCCGGTTGTCTTGCAGGTCGCCGCCGAATATCAATGCGGTGTTCGTCGCCGGCGTCAGGGTGAGCGCAAGGCGTCCGCCAGTGGTCTTGCGATCGGGATTGTTTGCCATCGGCGTCGATGCGCCATGCCGTAGGCGGTAATTGTCCATGACATGGTCGATGTAATTGTAATAGGCGCTCGCTTCGACCTTGTCCAGAAGATTGCCGATACGGGCTTTCTCGAATTTGAGCGCATGGTTTTCCCGGCGGAAGCGGCTGCCGTCCATGCCGCGGTCGGCGTAGGCGGCTTTGGCGTCGCTGCGAATGGCGGAAAGTTCGATCCGGGTGTCATCGTCCGGAGTCAGGCCGAGAAGGGCGGTGGCGCTTTGGCGCTCGTAACGAGAGTGTACGGCGTCGCCGTTGCCATCCTTGTAATCGTCCGAGCGGGCATGGGTGATAATACCTTCAGCATAGAGCGCGCTGTTCCCGCCCTTGATGTCGATGAAGCTGTCCATACGGCTGGCGCTCGCGGCGGTCAGTGCCGTATTCAGCCGCCAACCCGGTTGGCTGAAACGTTCATGCTTGCGCTCGAACAGCACCGTTGCGGCGGAAGCCGGGCCGTGGATGACGCTTTGCGGGCCTTTGAGCAGGGTGACGCGGTCGTAGGCGTCCGGAAAGATATAAGCAGTGGGCGGGTCCATGCGTCCGCCGCAACCGCCGAGGATTTGTTCGCCGTCGAGCAGGATGTTGAGGCGCGAGGCGGCCATGCCGCGAAATACCGGATCGCCGCCGGTGCCGCCCTTGCGGATGATATTCATGCCTGGAATGGCTTTCAGCAGGGCAGCGCCATCGCTGGCGGGCAAGGGTTGTTGGGGAGCCTTGGGATCGAGGCGGGCTTCCAGCGGCGCATCCATGACGGGCGCGGTGACGACGACGGGGGCGAGGGTCGCCGGTTCGGCGGTTTCCTGTCGCCGGAGGGTGTCGTGGCCGTGGTGTCCGGGAGAAGTCTGCGCCGGCAGCGCGACGGGGAAAAGGGCGAACAGGGGGAATGCGAGTTTGGCGCATCGCATTGCGATGCGCGGAGGAAAGCAAGACAGGTTCATGATCGTTCTTTCGCCAAATGACTGCGTCGATGCCGGTATGCATGGGTGAGCGATGCCGGCGGCGCGAATGGGAAGGCACTGGCGCGACCGCCCCCCGTTTTCGCGCGAGCGGTGGCGAGAGGAGGCGTTTCAGCGCCGCGGGGGAGGGATCAGGCGAAAGGGAAAGGCGGCGCGCGCTTGGGGGCGTGGCGCGAATCCGGCGCGCTCGGCTGGAGGCTGGCGTCCGCCGCCGGGAAAAAGCGCGTGACGGACTCGGGAGGAGAGAAGGCGGGCGCGGCAGCCGGGGGCAAGACGATGCTTGCCTGGGCGATGCGACAGAACGGGCAATGCCCGCCGTTCGTCACCGAGCGTTCGCCGTCGTCCGGCGCGGTATCCGCCGTGCCATGGCAAATTTCCGCCGCGAAAATGCCGCCGTTTGCGTTCAATGCATCGACGGCATGGGTACTGGCAATGCCGGAGGCCAGCAATTGCAGGCAAACCGCCAGGATGGCCAGCCAGGCAAAACGGCGTTGCCGTTTTCGGCATGCCGGGGCGAGAACGGTGTCGAGCGGGGCGCGCATGGGCGGATTGTATCGCAGGCGGCCTTGTTTCATGGCAGCCTGCTGTCGCTTGCGGGCGCAATTGCATTAAAATGCGCCTCCTTTGAGCGAATTACAGCAGTCAAACAAACCGGCCTCCGGCGATTTCGGAGTTTTGCAAAAGGCTATGGAGATACACCATGACGAATGTTTCAAAAACTTTGCTGCTCGGCGCTATGCTGGCGGTTTCGATGCTGGCCGCGCCGTTCGCGCAGGCGCGCGAGGTCAAGGTCGCGGTGACCGATCTTGCCTATGAGGAGCGGGTGCAGGAGTATTTCCGTGAGATCAAGTCTTCGTCCAAAGCATCGTTGCGCGCCTCTGGAAAAGAAAGCGGACGTCATGCAGAATACAGCGATGACCGCCGGGATGCTTCCCGCCATTCCCATCGTTCCAGCCATAATGTCAATGCACGGCAGGAATCGAATTTCTCTTACTCCGAAGGCATTTATTCCTATATCGATCGCGGCGAGTTGCGCAAGTTCACCGCCGACATCAAGGGTGAGATGCTGAAGTCCGGCTATTTCCGCATCGTGCAAGGCAAGCCTTATACCGCCAAGAACACGGAAAAGCTCTATGACATCATCGATCGCATCAAGAAAGGGCAATTTCCGGGGGCCGATTACGTATTGTTCGGGACGGTCAGCAATATCGCATTCCGCCAGGAAGCCAATCCCGTTGACAATACGGATACGATTTCCCACACCCTGAGCCTGGAGTTGGTCGGCGATTTTCGTCTTGTCAATACCAAGACTTATGAGGTCAAGGGATCTTTTTCCGCCATGGGCGAGGGGCAGGATACGAAGCTCATATCTTCCGCAGGCGCCAACGTCGTCCTGAACCGGAGCCGGGTCGTCTCGGAAGTCTCCAAGAGTCTGGGGGCGGACGTCATCCGTCAACTAGAGGAACAACTCGCCAGTCTCGAGGGGTATACACCGCCAGTGCGCGCAAATGCCGCCCGGGAGGAAAAGCAGGAAGGGGAAGTCATCCACTTCCACTGAACTCGGACAGGGCGCATGTGTAAAAGAGCGAGAGCGCGGTGGAAGCCGCGCTCTTTTTCGCGGCGGCGGCGCTCGCAAACACCCTGCTCCGCAGGTCATGCAGCAGGCCGCCGCGCATCGGTTTGTGTGTCTGGATTCAATCCGGACTCTCCACCGCGAACCCCGTCACATTGCGCGCCTTTCTGCTGAATTCCACCCCGATCAGGTGGATGGGCTGGCGGAGCGACCGGTATTTGTCCGCATATTTTTTCTCCTTGATTTGCGCCAAAGCTTTCCCTTCGGCTTTTTCTTCCACCACTTTGAATTCAAGGAGATAAATCTGGCCATTGAATTTGATAGCCATATCCAGCTTCCCTTGGCCGCTCACGTCCTCCGGGATGATTTCCAGCCCCAGGGCGGCGAAAGCGGCATAAAAGACACTGGCGTAGTAACCCTCGAACCGGTCGATGTCGTTCTTGCGAAACCAGTCGTTGGGAATGCTGGCATAGAGGGAAAAGAAGATTTCCCGGATGCGCTCGAAGCCATTGGCTTCCAGCGCCTTGTAAAGGGCAAATCTGCTCTGTACCGCCTGCTGCGGATTCTCGACCCAGCGCCCCAGGATATTGCCCATCAACGCGCCCCGGACTTCACGATTGGGGTAGGTCAACGTGAACATGATGTCGTCGCCCAGGTTTTCTTCGCTGGCAATGGTCAGATAGCCGGACTGGAACATCAGGGCTTCGGTGGAGATATCGCCCACTTCAAAAGCGGAGATCAGTTCGGAAGAACTTTGCATTTCCAGGAATGCGGGCAAATAGACCTTGCGCTCGGTCAGCATATCGACCAGGAAGGTCGGCGTACCGGTCTCGAACCAGAAGGAACGGAATTCGTGGCAATCAAAGAGCAGCAAGAGATCGAAGGGGTTATACACCGCCTCGCCCCGCCAGTTGTAGCCATTGTACCAATGACGGATTTTTTCCCTGTCCAGCCCTTCCAGTTCGGGCGCAAACACGGTATCGACATCGGCATCGGTATAGCCGCAAATGCTGGAATACCCGGTATGCAACGTAATGTCTTTCAGGTTGTTGAGACCGGAGAAGATATTGACCTTGCTGAACTTGGATACCCCGGTAAGCATGGCGAACTTGATATGCGCATCCTGCCCCTTGATGACCGAATAAAGATTGCGCAGCCCGTCGCGCATCTCGCGGGCAAGGTCTGGCCGGGTCAGATTGTCCAGGATGGGTTTGTCGTATTCGTCGACGAGAATGACGGCGCGCTGGCCGGATTTTGCTTCTGCCGCCTGGATCAAACGGATGAAACGTCCGGGAACTTCGCCGGACCCTTTTTCCAGTCCCAGGCGCTGCTCATTTTCCGCCAGGATATCCAATATACGTATCTTCAGTTCCGCGGCGCTCCCCATGACGCCTTCCGCGAAGCTGATGCGGATCACCGGATATTTGACGCGCCAATCCCATTTGTCGTGGCAGTACAATCCCCGGAACAAGGGTTCGTTGCCCGCGAGGAGTTCCGCCAAGGTATCCAGAAAAAGGCTCTTCCCGAAGCGGCGCGGGCGGGAAAGAAAATAGGCCGTTCCCTCCTCGATCATGCGCAGGGCAAAGGCGGTTTTGTCGACGTAGTAGTAGTCCGCCTCTCGAATCTTGGCGAAGGTCTGAATGCCGATAGGAAGTTTTTTGCGGGCCATGGCGCGTACCTGCTTCACGAATCGTGCGCGGAATTATAGCGCGCCCCGTCGGCGAGCCGCGGGTGACGCGCCGTGTATGCCATGTGATAATACCGTGGAATGAAAAGTCCGTTTGATTGTTCAATCCCAGCATTTGGCGGTACGTTTCCTGTCTATTTTTACAGCATCTGCTACACTGGCTCGCAGGATCCAACACAAGGAGGACATCATGGATTTTGCCCGCACGATGAAGGAAAAGGCCAAGAAACTGCAAAAGCGGATCGTCCTGCCGGAAGGCGGCGAAGAGCGCACGATCGCAGCCGCGGTCGAACTGGTCAGGCAGCAATACGCCAAAGAGGTAACGCTGCTGGCGGCGCGGGACGAGGTCGTAAAGAACGCCAAAGGCGCGAACCTGGACGGCATCAACATCGTCGACCCCGCGACATCGGCATGGCTGCCGGAATTCGCCGGGGAATACTACCTGCTTCGCAAGCACAAGGGCCTGACCCAGGAGCGGGCAGCCGGGGACATCCGGCATTTCCTGCGATTCGGCGCGATGATGCTGCGGCTCGGAAAAGCGGATGCGCTGGTTGCCGGCGCGCTCTCCCCCACCGCCGACGTGCTGCGCGCGGGCCTTACGGTGATCGGCACCGCGAGCGGTATCGAGACGGCTTCTTCTTGCTTCATCATGGATCTGCACGATGAAAAGTGGGGCGCGGGCGGACTCATGGGGTTCGCCGACTGCGCGGTGATGCCCTTGCCCACTGCCGGGCAGCTTGCCGACATCGCCATCGCCAGCGCCGCGACCTTCAAGTCGCTGGTCGGCGTCGAACCCGTGGTCGCGATGCTGTCGTTTTCGACCAAGGGATCGGGCGGCGATCACGAAAACGTGCTCCGCGTCCAGGAAGGCGTCCGGCTCGCCAGGCAAAAGGCGCCGGATCTCCTGCTCGACGGCGAGCTTCAGGCCGATGCCGCCCTGATTCCCGCCGTCACCGAGAAGAAAGCGCCCGGCAGTCCGGTTGCAGGCAAGGTCAATACGATCATCTTCCCCGATCTGGGCGCGGGCAATATCGGCTACAAGCTCGTGCAGCGGCTTGCGGGCGCCGATGCGTTCGGGCCATTCCTGCAAGGCTTCGCCAAGCCCATCAGCGATCTGTCGCGCGGTTGCTCGGTCGAGGACATCGTCATTACATCGTGCGTCACCATGGTGCAGTCGGCGGGGTGACTGCCTGTTCCAGCAACATTTGTCCCAATTCGCGCGGCGTCGCCGCTTCGCGCCAGCGCGCGGCCATCGCCGCCGCGCGCGGTGCGCCATAGCCCCAGGCCGCGGCAATGAAAGGCAGGCCGCTGGCTTCGGCAGCCACGCCGTCTTCGATGCGATCCCCTACGTAAATGGCCCGCGCCGCTTCGATTCGGCGATCGGCGAGCAGGCGGCCAAGCATGGCCGCTTTGCCGGGCAGCTCCGGCGAAAACAGGTCGAGTGCGTAGACGGTGTCGAAACAGGCGCTCCAGCCGAGGTGGTCGAGGATCAGCCGGGTGGGATGGATGCGTTTGTTGGTGGCGATGTGCAATGCGCGCCCCGCTTCGCGCAAGGTTGCCAGTAGTTCGTCGGCGCCGGGATAGGCGGCGGTTTCCAGCAGTCCGCCGTTGTCGTAGCTTTGCCGGAAGGCGGCGGCGAGCCGTCCGATCAGTGCGGGATCGTCGTCGCCGGCGAGCAGGCGCAAGGTTTCGTCGATCGGCGGCCCGACGATGTCCGCGTCGATGCTTCGCGCCGGGGCGAGGCCGCAGGCGGCGAAGGCCGTGCGGTAGCTGGCGAGTATGGCGCCGGCAGAGTCGATCAGGGTGCCGTCGAGGTCGAAGATGATATGGGCGGGAAGCATACGGTTGAAGGCAAGGCCGTGATTATCGGGGAAAAGGATGCGCCCGGTAAAATCGGGCGGGGCGGAATCGCATCGTGTTTTGTTTCCTGCGCCGCATACGGTGAATCCGCATCGGCGGGGAGCGTCATGCCGGGAAATGATCGTAGCCGGAAGCTTTCACCGTGTGCTTGCTGCCGTCGGCTTCGCGCAATTGTATTGGCCCGGCGCGAGCGGCGAAATGCCCGATGCGGGTGAATGGCAGGCCGAGGCGATGGGCGAGCGCCTCGATGTTGCCGCGGACCGAAGGGGGAGCGGCAAAAAGCAATTCGTAATCGTCGCCGCCCGCAAGCAGGTATTGGCGGGCGAGCGCCTTGTCCACGCCGGTTTCACACAGCGCGGCCATGGGCAGGGCGATTGCGTCGAGCGTTGCGCCGAGGCCGGAGCGTTCGCACAGGTGGCCGAGATCGCCCGCGAGGCCATCGGAGATGTCGATCATCGCATGCGCCAGGCCGCGCAGCGCCAGGCCCGGCTCGATGCGCGGCGTTGGGTGATGCAGGGCGGCGAGCGCACGGGAAGCGTCGGCAAGCCGGATGCGCCCTTGCAGATGAGCCAGCCCCAGCGCGGCCAGCCCCGGCTGGCCGGAAACCCACAGTTCGTCCCCCGGTTTTCCACCCGAACGGGTGATTGCCGCGCCTGCGGGGGTTTCGCCGAACAGGGTCACAGTCATGGCGAGCGGTCCGCGCGTGGTATCGCCGCCGACGATGTCTACGCCGTATCGTCCGGCGCAGTCGAAAAAGCCGTCGGCGAACGCGGCGATCCAGTCTTCGTCGATGCCGGGCAGGGTCAAGGCGAGCGTCGCCCAGCGCGGTTGCGCGCCCATCGCCGCCAGATCGGACAGATTGACCGCCAGCGTTTTCCAGCCCAGGCCGCATGGCGCGGCATCGGGGAAGAAATGCGTGCCAGCCACGAGCGTATCGGTCGTGATCGCTAGTTGCGCCCCCGGCGCGGTGCCGATGAGCGCCGCGTCGTCGCCGATGGATAAATCCGTGTGCGTGGCCGGGCGGGTGAAGTATCGGCGGATGAGATCGAATTCGGAAGGCACGGGGATCGGGGCGCGGCTTGGGACGGGCAGGTTACCGCAAACGGGCGATTGGGTGTTCTCCTGGCTCGACCGGAGTTTCCCTGACGGATTGCCGCGATCACTCTGGCGTTTTCCGCCGCGATTTGCCGGGAATCGTCCGCAAGCGGTACTATTCGTCTTTTTCGGAATACGTCGTTTCCGGAACGGGAGATGTCTGCATCATTCGCGGAAAACTGTTCCGGAAACCGTCGGCATCGGAGATGGCCGCGTTGGAATGCGGGTTGAGGGATGAAGTCCATTGTCATTTTGATTTCTGGCCGGGGCAGCAATATGGAAGCCATCGTCCGGGCGGGCGTTCCGGGCGGGCGCATCGCCGCGGTAATCAGTAACCGCGCCGATGCCGCCGGGCTGGCGTTCGCGGCGGAACAGGGAATGAATACCGCCGTCGTCGCTCACGCCGATTATGCGGAGCGCGCCCGTTTCGATGCCGCGCTGCAAGCGGCCATCGACGTCCATGCGCCCGATCTGGTCGTGCTCGCCGGTTTCATGCGGGTACTGGGCGAGAATTTCGTGCGCCATTATGCGGGGCGTTTGCTGAATATCCATCCGTCGCTGCTGCCGTCCTTTCCGGGGCTGCATACGCACCGGCGCGCGCTGGCGGCGGGTGTGCGCGTGCATGGGGCGACCGTGCATTTCGTGACGCCGGAACTCGACGGCGGGCCTGTCGTGATCCAGGCCGTGGTGCCGGTTTTGCCCGGAGACGACGAGGACAGCCTCGCCGCGCGCGTGCTTGCCGAGGAACATCGTATTTACCCGCAGGCCGTGCGCTGGTTCGTCGAAGGGCGGCTGTCCATTACAGGGAATGCGGGCATCTCGGTGGCGGGCGTTCATCCCGGACGGTTCGTCTTGCATTCGCCGCCGCTCGATACGGAATGACAGGATGAATGCAACGATGATTCGCACAGTCCATGTTTTCGCCGTCGCGCTGGTATTTCTCGTTTCCGGGACGATGCCCGCCGCGGGATGGGCGCAGGCTGCGGAATGGTCTTCGGCGAAATGGCCGGAAAAGGGACAGGTGGAATTCCAGGTGGCCATCGGCTTTGGCGGATTACCCATTGGACAGGCGCAGCACACGTGGTCGCATGACGGCAAGCAATACCGGATGCGCCTCGCGGTGGAGACGGCGGGCGTGGCGGCGGCCTTGCGCAAACTCGGCTATGTGCAGCAGAGCGAGGGCGACATCGGAGAAAGCGGTTTGCGACCACGGCGCTTCGATGTCACCCAATTGGGCAAGACGCCGGAAGCGGCACTATTCGATTGGGACAAGGCGCGGGTGGGCATTCATCGCGGTGCGCGCGAGCGGCGAAGCGCCAGCCTGGCGGCAGGCGATCAGGATATCCTCAGCGTGTGGCACCAGATCGGCCACATGGGCAAGTTGCCGGAAGATTTGCTCGTGGTCGGCAACAAGGATGCCCGCCGCGCCCGGATCTCGCATCTGGAAGACGGCAGCACGCAAGTACCGGCAGGCCGTTTCGCCACGCGGCATTTCAAGATTCATTCCGAAGACGGCCAGATCGCCATCGACCTGTGGCTCGCGCTCGACCGCAACATGGCGCCGGTGCGCGCCGTCCTCGACGATGCCAAATCGGTGACACTCATTCTCGAAGCGACTTCCATCAGTCCAGACAAGTAAGTGATGAAAAAAACGGGAAGTACAAGAGCCGCCACGCCGGGCGCGGGCAGTCTCGTTTCGCAGGCGGCGCAGGCATTGGGCATCGCGCTCGATTTCAACTATCCGGCGGACGCGGTGCTGTCGCGGTATTTCCGCGAGCATCGCGCCCTCGGGCACAGGGATCGCGCTTTCATCGCAGGAACGGTTTATGGCGCGCTCCGCCGCTTGCGCTGGCTGCGCCGCCTGGCCGGGAACGAGGCGACGCCGTGGCAATTGCTGCTGGCGTGGCTGGCGCGCGGAGAGGGTTGGGCGATGCATCAGTTCAAAGGCATCGCTTCGGTCGAGGAAAACCGCTGGATCGAAAAAGTGAAAGCGGCCATGCTTGCCGAAGGGACGCTCGCCGAGCGCGCCGATTTGCCCGACTGGCTGTGCGAACGGCTGCTCGCCGTTCATGGCGAGGCCGATGTTCTGCAATTGGCGCACAGCCTCAACCGTCCAGCCCCACTCGATTTGCGGGTCAACATTCTCAAGGCCGGGCGCGATGCCGTACTCGCCCGCCTGCGCGCGGACGGGCTGGAGGCCGCGCCATGCCCCTTGTCGCCGCACGGCATCCGGCTCGCGGACAAACCGGCGCTGCAAAAGCATGCGCTGTTTCTCGATGGCAGTTTCGAGGTGCAGGACGAGGGCAGCCAGATTCTCGGTTTCCTCGTGCAACCCGCGCGTGGTGAACTCGTGATCGATTTTTGTGCCGGAGCGGGCGGCAAGACTCTGCATTTGGGCGCATTGATGCGTTCGAGCGGACGCCTTTACGCGCTCGACGTGGCCGAAAAACGCCTGGCGCGGCTGCGCGAACGCATGGCGCGCGCCGGTTTGAGCAATGTGCATCCGATGCTGATTGCGCACGAGTGCGATGCCCGGCTCAAACGCCTCGCGGGCAAGGCCGGGCGCGTGCTGGTCGATGCGCCGTGCAGCGGCCTGGGCACCTTGCGGCGCAATCCCGACCTCAAATGGCGCCAGACTCCGGCGGCGATTGCCGAGATGGTTGTGCGCCAGCAGGCAATCCTGGCCGCCGCGGCAAAACTGGTTCGTCCGGGCGGACGTCTGGTCTATGCCACTTGCAGCCTGCTCGGCGAGGAAAACGATGGCGTCGTCGATGCCTTCCTGGCAGCGCATCCCGAATTCACGCCTTCATCGGCGGAAGATATTCTCTCGCGGCAGGGAATTTCGCCGGGGACGGGCGAGCGTTTGCGCCTGTCCCCGTCCGTCCATGAAACGGACGGGTTTTTCGCCGCGGTATTGGCGCACACCGGGACGGCATCGCCCTCTTGAACTGCATGTCTGCGCATTCCAGAGACGGATTTTCATATCTGTCACATTTTGTCTATTGTGGAAAACCGCAAATCGAGAGTTATAATGACCTCTCATAGCAGTTGCCCGTTTTGCGATTTTTGAATTCGTTGGGAGCCTGATCCGGAATGCGTGGAGCGGGTTCCCTTTGTGGAGAGAACCATGTTGAACGATCCGCGCAGTCAGTTTGGTTTACGATTGAGCGAAATACGGAAGAACAGAGGCTGGTCGCAAGAGCGGTTGGCGGAAAAAAGCGGATTGGCCCGAAGTTATGTAGGCGGTGTGGAGCGCGGCCAACGCAACATTGCCTTGCTCAATATTTGCAGGCTCGCCGAAGCATTGGATTTGCCGCCATCGGCCTTGCTGGCGCCGCCGGGTATCGAGGCGGCTGAAAGGAATCATAAGGCAGTTGCATGAACTTTGCCGCCCGGGCAACCGGGTGCGGGGTTCAGTCTTCGCGCGTGGCGTCGGCCCAGCAATTCGGCGTCTCGAACAACCTGACCCGTTCAAGACGCAGCGCGTTGCCGTAAGTGTCGCGGTAAGCGGCGGCGAGGGCGTCGAAGGCGGCGGCGGCGAGGTTTTCGGCGGTCGGCACTGTGTCGAAAATCACGGTCTTGTGTCCGGGCAGGGACGCGAGAAATTCCACCACGCGAGTGTCGCCGCGCCAGACGAGAAAAGCGTGATCCCATCGGCTGACCAGTTTCTCCCAGGCAATGCGTTTTATTTCGCTGAAGTCCATCACCATGCCGTTGACCGTCTTGCCGGGTGCATCGATGATGTCGCCGCCGAGGCTTATTTCGAGAATGTATCGGTGGCCGTGAAGGTTCCGGCACTGGCTGGCATGATCCGGGATGCGATGACCGGCATCGAATTCGAAGCGGCGGGTAATGCGCATGACTGTCGACTGTCTCTTGCGTGCGGGGGCGCGGAGTATAGCATTGCTCTCGCGCCATCCGGGCAGGAGGGGTATCATTGCCCGCAATTGACGATACAGACGGGAGAAGTTTCCATGCCTTTCATGCCATGGTCCGATGCTTTCATATTGGGCATCGACTCCATAGACAAACAGCATCACTGGCTGGTCGATGCAACCAATCGCCTTTATGACGAAATAGAGTCTCGCAATCCGGAACGGGAAGTGCTCAAGGAAATCCTGGAAGGACTCGTGGACTACACCGTCAACCACTTCATCGCCGAGGAAGACCTGTTCAATCGCCTCGGTTATCCGGAAGAAAGGGCGCACCGCGCACGACACGATGAATTCGCACGTCATGCACTCGAATTGCTGCTCAAGTTTGAAAAGGGCGAATCGGTTTCGGATGAGATGTTGCATTTTCTGCAATCGTGGCTGATGAATCACATCATGAAGGAAGACAGGGCCTATGTGCCTTTCCTGAAAGAGAAAGGTATCAACTGATCCCGGGGAAAGCGGCGCCTGCGGGACGGCTCGCTTTCTGCGGGCATATTTTCCGCACTGGGGATGCTAGACTTGCGCATCCAGTTTATCGATCGAGGATCGTCTTCTCATGTCCGTCCCTGATTTTCTGCGCCGGTTCTTCCGGTTCGCGGGGCGCTTGCGCCCGGCCTCCGGCATGCGCGAGCGCGTCGTCCAGTGCATGGGGCCGCATGGGCTGCATCACATGGCCTACACAGAGTGGGGCGACCCGGACAATCCCAGGGCGCTGGTCTGCGTCCACGGTCTCACACGCAATGGGCGCGACTTCGACATACTCGCCCAGGCGCTCTCCAGCGAATACCGGGTGGTCTGTCCGGATGTGGTCGGGCGCGGCCGCAGCGACTGGCTGGGCGTGAAATCCGACTACACCTTTCCGCTCTATGTTTCGGACATGGTGACGCTCATTGCGCGGCTGGGCGTGCTGCACGTCGATTGGGTGGGTACGTCGATGGGCGGCGTGATCGGCATGCTGCTTGCCAGCCAACCGCATACGCCGGTGCGCCGCCTCGTGCTCAACGACGTGGGGCCGCGGATCACCGCCGAGTCGCTGCGGCGCATCGGACAATATATCGGGCGAGCTCCCGCATTCCCCTCCCTGGAAGCCGCCGAAACCTATCTGCGCGAAACCGGCGCTTCCTTCGGCCCGCTCACTGACGAGCAATGGCGGCATCTCACCCGCTATAGCGTGCGCCCGGTCGAGAAGGGCTATGCCTTCGTGTATGACACTGGTTTGGGCGATCCTTTCCACATGCTGCCCATCCTGCTCGATGTCGATGTGTGGGGCGCTTTCGACCGCATTCGTTATCCTGTACTGGCTATCCGGGGCGCGGAATCGGACTTGCTCAAGCGCGAAACCTGGCTGGATATGGCCCGGCGCGGCCCGAAAGCAAAGCTCGTCGAATTCTCCGGCATCGGCCATGCCCCGATGCTGATGGCCAGAGACCAGATCGCTGTCATACGAGACTTCCTGCTCAGTCCTTTCCACAAGGATGCAAAGAGCGGGCACGCCTGAAACCTCCCGGATCGAGCCATGATCGCCGCCGCGCCGGATTTCGAGCCTGCTTATGGCAGCATTGCCGATCCGTCCGCCGCGGATGAGCGTGCGCTCGTTTTTCCGTTCATCGGACAAAAGCTGCTGATCGGCCCGGACGCGGCCTTGCCGCGCCAGCCGATGCCGCAAAACCTGGGGAACCCTTTGCGGGCGCTCCGCTTTGGCGTCCTGGCGGGGCGGGATTGCGTGTTGCGGGTCTGGCCCGCCGGCCTCGCCATCCCCCCGGATCTGTCCGCCGGAGACTATCGCTCACTATGGGGGCAATGGCCGCCTGGATACCTCGCCGCGTTCGTGCGCGCCAGACAGCTTGTCGCCTGGGTCTTGCACAACCGCTTTTGTGGCGCTTGCGGGCAGGCGATGGAAGCGGGCCGCACGGAAATCGCGTGCGAATGCCCGGCATGCGGCTACAAAGCCTATCCGCGCATTTCGCCGGTAGCCATCGGCATCGTCCTCAAAGGCGACGAAATCCTGCTCGCGCGTTCACCGCATTTCGCTCCCGGCATGTACAGCGCCTTGGCCGGATTCGTCGAAGCGGGGGAATCCGCCGAAGCTTGCCTGCGCCGCGAAGTTCGGGAGGAGGCGGGAATCGATATCCGGAACATCCGCTATTTCGACAGCCAATCGTGGCCCTATCCGCATTCGCTGATGTTGGGTTTCATCGCCGACTATCACGGCGGCGATCTGGTCGCGCAAGAAGGCGAAATCGAGGACATCGGTTGGTTCCGCCCCGGCGGACTGCCCATCTTGCCGCATGCCGGTTCGCTCGCCCGACGAATGATCGACGCCGTATGTAGAACGCTGGCGAAGAAAACGCGTCGACCGTGACCGGTTACCCGGCGCGCCGCGCCGCATGTGCTCTAATAACCGTGTTGCATTTTTTACCGGAGATGTCCCGTGAGCGAAGATCAAAGATTTCGCCTGGTTACGCGTAGCGATTTCGACGGACTGATTTGCGCCGTGCTACTGAAAGAACTCGACCTTCTGAACGAGATTAAATTCGTTCATCCCAAGGATATGCAGGACGGTCTTATCCAGATCACGGACCGGGACATTACCACCAACCTGCCTTATGTTCCCGGCGCGCATCTGGCGTTCGACCATCATCTGTCCGAAACCCTTCGCAATACCGGCGAATGCCCGAATTACATCATCGACCCGGATGCGCCCTCCGCGGCCAGGGTGGTCTATAACTACTACGGCGGAAAAGACACTTTCCCCAACATTTCCGACGACATGATGACGGCGGTAGACAAGGCCGACAGCGCCCAGTTCACCCGCGACGACATCCTCGATCCGCAAGGCTGGGTGCTGCTCAATTATTTGATGGATTCCCGCACCGGCCTTGGCCGTTTCCGCGAATTCCGCATCAGCAACTATGTGCTGATGATGCAGTTGATCGGCTATTGCAAACAGCATGGCATCGAAGAAATTCTCAGTCTTCCCGACATCGCGGAACGCAAGGAACTCTATTTCCAGCATGCCGGGAAGGCGGAGGAGCAAATCAGGCGCTGTACCACCGTCCATCGGAATCTGGCAGTGCTGGATTTGCGCAACGAAGAAGTCATTTACGCCATCAATCGCTTCATGATCTATGCATTGTTTCCGGAAACCAATATCTCCATCCACGTCATGTGGGGCCTGAAAAAACAAAACACCGTCTTCGCCACCGGCAAATCCATCCTCGACCGTTCGAGCAAGACCAATATCGGCGAACTGATGCTCGAATACGGCGGCGGCGGACATGAAGCGGCGGGCACCTGCCAGATTGCCAACGAGCAGGCGGAAAAAGTGCTCGGGGAATTGGTCGCGCGAATCAACGCCGACGGTTGAATATCCGCCCGGCGCGGATGCCGCATCCGCGCCGGGCGGGCGCCGCGTGCGGCGGCGTGTTTGTCTCGTTCCGGCGTTTATGCCACAGTAACGGTTTTTCCGGCGAAGGCTCATGAACGAGGCGCTGCAAAAGGAACTGGCGGGCAAGCGCCGGGAAATCGACGAACTCGACCGTCAATTGCTGGAACTCTTGGGGCGGCGCGCCCATTGCGCGCAGGAAGTCGGCAGAATCAAGGCGCGTCACGGCGAGGCTGGCTACCCGTATCGCCCGGAACGCGAAGCACAAGTACTGCAACGGATCGCCGGCCTCAACCCCGGCCCCTTGCCCGAAAGCGCGGTGCGGCAGATTTTCCGCGAAATCATGTCGGCCTGCCTCGCACTCGAACTGCCGCTCAAAGTCGCTTATCTCGGCCCGGCGGGCACATTCTCCGAGAGCGCCAGCCGCAAGCATTTCGGCTCCGCGCCTTTGCTCTTGCCGCAAGTCTCCATCGACGAAGTGTTCCGCGCCGTGGAATCGAGCCATGCCGATTACGGCATCGTGCCGGTCGAAAACTCCACCGAAGGCGCGGTCGGCAGCACGCTCGATCTGTTGCTCGCGCATTCGCTCAAAGTTTGCGGCGAAGTGCAATTGCGCATCCATCACCATCTGCTCTCGCGCGCGGAAAATCCCGGCGCGGTGCGGCGGCTCTATTCGCATGCCCAATCGCTGGCCCAATGCCACGAATGGCTCAACCGCAAACTTGCGGCCCTGCCGAGAGTGCCGGTGGCGAGCAATGCCGAAGCCGCGCGCATGGCCTCGGAAGACCCCGAATCCTGCGCCATCGCGGGCGAAGCGGCGGCGGCGCTTTACGGACTCGGCAAACTGGCCTCGAACATCGAGGACAACTCCAGCAATTCCACGCGCTTCCTCGTCATCGCGCGCCATGAGGCCGGCCCCTCAGGGCGGGACAAAACCTCGCTCGTCTGCTCCGCGCCCAACTGCCCCGGCGCTGTCCATGCCTTGCTCGAACCGCTTGCCCGGCACGGCATCGACATGTCGCGTCTTCAATCGCGCCCCGCGCCCGGCGGCATGTGGGAATACGTGTTCTACATCGACATCCTCGGCCATCGCGCCGATGCGCCGATAGCCGCCGCGCTTGCGGAACTCGGCGAACGCGCGGGCTTCATCAAGGTACTGGGGTCGTATCCGGTCGGCGCGGACTGAATGCGCCACGCCGGTTATGACGAAGATGTCTTCGCCGCCCCGCTACGCCGAACATTGGGCGCAACAAAGCCGCCCCCCCCCCTCGATATGCACAACCGACTTTTTTTGTATTGCCTGCGTGCTATACTCTTGGAATCGTCAGTCGATAACAGGAGATGAAGGATGGCTTACCATTTTAAAAATCTCGTCTTTGAAGGCGGCGGTGTCAAGGGCATCGCCTACCTCGGCGTCCAGGAAATACTGGAAGAAAAAGACATCTTGTCCCGCATTGCGCGCATCGGCGGCACCTCGGCGGGGGCGATCAACGCGGTACTGCTCGGCTTGAATTTCTCACCGGCGGAAGCAAAGGAAATCCTGTGGAAGCTCGATTTCAATAATTTTCTGGATTCGGACTGGGGCGTCATCCGCGATTTCAAGCGTTTTCGCGATGAATACGGCTGGTACAAGGGCAATTATTTCCGCAACTGGATCGGCAAGCTCATCAAGCAGAAAACCGGCAACAGCGAAGCGACCTTCGCCGACATCGAAAAGCTGAAGGACAAATCCGGTTTCCGCTCGCTGTATCTTGTAGGAACAAATCTTTCCACCGGCTTCTCGGAAGTGTTCTCCGCTGAACATACGCCACGGATGTGCGTCGCCGACGCGGCGCGCATCTCGATGTCCCTTCCGTTCTTTTTTGCCGCCATCCGCAGTCTGCGCGGGGATGTTTACGTGGATGGCGGAGTAACGGACAACTATCCGATCAAACTCTTCGACCGCGAAAAATATCTGGATACGGAAAACTTCCTGATGCCGGATTACTACAAGAAGACCAACCGCTCCCTGAACAAGAACGAGCGCCCGGTCTCCAAATATGTTTACAACAAGGAAAGCCTCGGTTTTCGTCTCGATTCCAGCGTCGAGATCGATCTTTTCCGCGACCATGCCGAGCCGCCGCGGCGGACCATCGACGATCTTTTCAGCTATATGCTGGCATTGGGCATGTCGATCTACAAATTGCAGGACAATTACCACCTGCACAGCGATGACTGGCAGCGCACGGTCTACATCGACACCCTTGGCGTCGGCACCGCCGATTTCTCGCTTTCGGAAGCCAAAAAGCAGGCATTGTACGACAGCGGCAAAAAAGGCTCGGAAGCGTATTTCAAGTGGTACGACAATGAGGAGCCGAAGGCCAACAAATGATCGCGTCTCGATCGCGCCCCGCGCCCGCGGAACTCGGTGGGCGCGGGTTGGATATCGGTGGGCGCGCGATCTCCGTTACGCCGCATTCCCGCGTTTGTACCTGACGGAAGAAACGAGCGCCAGCGCGATGAAGGCCACGCCGATCAGACCGGTGACGATTTCCGGGATGTGCATGACGATTCCGGCCAGCATGATTACCGCCAGGGAGCCGATTGCATAGTGCGCCCCGTGTTCGAGGAAAACGTATTCATCCAGCGTCCCCTTGCGCACCAGATACACGGTCAATGAGCGCACGAACATCGCGCCAATGGCCAGCCCGAGCATGATGACGACAACGTCGCGGGTGATGGCAAAAGCGCCGAGTACGCCGTCGAAAGAAAATGAAGCATCCAGTATCTCAAGGTAGAGGAAACCGGCGGCGCCGTTGCGCCTGGCGGCTCGTACCGCGGCATCGCCGTCTTCTTCGCTCTCGAAAAGACTATCGATGCTGCTCACGGCGATAAAAAGAATCACGCCGCCTATTCCGGAAATCAATACCGTAAGCTTCGTGGCGGCATCTATCGGCATCCACAAATAGGCGGCGAACAACACGAGTAGCGCCAGCATGACGCCTATCGAATCCATTTTGCCCAATTGGGAGAATTTTTCTTCGATTTTCCCGAGCCAGTGCAGTTTTTTGCTTTCATCGAAAAGGAAGGCAAGAAAGACCAGCAGCAGGAATATGCCGCCAAATGCAGAGATGCCTGCATGGCTATCGCCCAGGTGGCGCGAATATTCAGTGGGCCGCTCCAGCGCCATTACGGCGACATCCAGGATGCCCAGGCCGGTCGCTATCGAAACGATTGCGACCGGAAAGAACAGGCGCATGCCGAACACTGCGATCAGAATGCCGACGGTCAGGAATATCTTTTGCCATTTTTCATCCATTTCCTTGAGGACGGAGGCGTTGACAACGGCGTTGTCGAACGAGAGGCTGACTTCCAGTACGCCGAGTATGAAGACGAGAAGGAGCGCCGAGGGCACGCCCATACCATTGCGCGCGCCCCAGTAACCGGCGAATGCAAGGCAAACAATCGTCACGAAAAAAGACAGGCGAAAACTTTTCATCATGGAACCGGTTTGAATTTTGAACCCGTTGCCCGGGGCGGCGTGCAGTTTAACTCAATTGCGCGAAAACGCCGCCACCCGTTCTCGGACGCAGACGCAACCAGAGCGCCTCCATCGCTTGCGCCGCACCCATCCTCAGGCGGTGGGAAACGAGCGGACTGACTCCGGTTTCGCCAGGGTTGATTTCCACGGCGGCGATGCGATTCTGCTTCGCCCACCATACCGGGTGGGCAATGTAGGGGAACAGACTGGTAGTGCCAATGGAAAATACCATGTCGGGGCCATCGTCCATGACCTGCGCCAATTGCGCCAGCGCCGCCGCCGGCAGCATTTCGCCGAACAGCACGACATCGGGGCGCAACGGACGGCTGCATTGGGGGCAAAGCGGCAGCGCAAGGCCGTCGTAATCCGCGTAATCGGGCAGATCGCGCCGGTAATCGCAGGCAGTACAAAGCAGGCGATACACAGTACCGTGGATTTCGATCAGGTTCCTTGAGCCGGCTTTGCGGTGCAGGCCGTCGATATTCTGGGTGAGTACACAGGTTCCGGGTTTTTCGGCTTCGAGCGCGGCGATCAGCTTGTGCGCGGCGCAGGGGCTGGCGCCCCGGCAGTTACGCTCGATCCGGGCGATATGGCGCCAGGCGATCTCGGGCCGGCACGCCAGCATGCGGCCGGAAAGTGCTTCTTCGATCGGGATGCCTTCTTCGGTCTGGCGGTCGCTGTAGAGCCCGCCGATGCCACGGTAAGTCGGCAAGCCGGAATCGGCGGAAATGCCCGCGCCGGTAATGAAAAGAGGACGTTCGGCACGCCTGAGCCTGTCGGCGGCATCGTCCAGCACGGCATCGGGAGAGGATTCGATCATGGTCGCGGGCTGTCCCGATTGTGCGACAGCGGTTCAATCCGCAGGCTGCCCGACGGCGGGCGTGGCCGTGATCTCGATGTAACGCCGGCGCTCGGACTCAAAACGCTGGCGAAGCTCATCGCGTTCTTTTATTTTTTTCTCGACGGTCGCGCGCGCGCGCGCCAATTCTTCGTCGGCGTAGACAAGGGCGCGAGCAAGGCTGTCCGGCATCGGATTGTCTTTCGAGGCTGGCGCTCCGTCGTCCAGGCGTTTGCGGCGCGCGGCCAATTCGCGCTCATCGGCGCGCGCCACGGCAATGGCATCATCGAGTTGCGCCGCTTCGTAATCGCGGCGCGCATCGAGATCGGCGAGCGACCGGTACCTTTCGCGCAAGGCATCGTCCTGCTGTTTCCGCTTGGCGGCTTCCCGGCTGGCGAGTTCCCGCTGACGTTCTCTTTCCCGGCGGCCGGCGCTCTCGGCAGGCGTCGGCTGGGCCGCCTCGCGGTAGACCGTGACGCCATTGACTTTTTCGACCCAGGCGCGGCCATAGCACTCTTTCGGCAAGGTATCGCCAAATACGGGGCGGCCATCGATTTCACAACTGAACACCCGCGTCACGCCCCCATGACCGACTTGCGCCATGGCTGGCGAAACCGCCAGGGCAGCCAGCAGGAAAAAAAATTCAATGCGACGCATGCGTTCCATAAACATCCCGATAAGCTTGGACCGCCGCAAGCTCGGCTTCCGATTCCGCGTTGCCCGACAAGTAGGCAACAAGGTCGTCGAGCGTTGCGACCGTCACCACTGGAATACCGTAAGTCCGGTCGACTTCCTGCACCGCCGAAACGTCTCCCTGCCCGCGTTCCATACGGTCGAGCGCAATAGCCACTCCCGCGGGTTCGGCCCCCTGGCCGCGGATGATGGCGACCGATTCGCGCACCGAAGTCCCGGCGGAGATAACATCGTCGAGAATCAGCACCCTGCCCCGAAGCGGCGCGCCGACCAAAACGCCGCCCTCGCCGTGATCCTTGGTTTCCTTGCGGTTGAAAGCGAACGGCACATTCACGCCCTCTCCGGCCAAACGCATCGCCGTGCCGGCAACCAGCGGGATGCCCTTGTAGGCCGGGCCGAAAAGCATGTCGAAAGCCACGCCGGAACCGAGGATCGCCCTCGCATAAAAGCCGCACAGGGCATCGAAAGATGCGCCATCGTCGAACAGACCGGCATTGAAGAAATAAGGCGATGTCCGCCCCGCCTTGGTTATGAAAGAACCAAAGCGCAGTACGCCTTTTCGGCATGAAAGGGCGATGAAATCACGACCAGGGGGCATTTGCTCAGTATCCAGATTCTCTTCCGGCACGCTACATTACACCAATTCCACTTGAGCTTCCTCCGCCGGCAGGCGCTGGAAGCTTTTCGCCGCGCGGACAGTTTATTCCGTCCATTCGTCTGGCGATGCGCGTCTTGTGCGCAAACGGGAAATAGTAACGACTGACAACAAGGAGCAGCAATATGATGCGTATCGTCACGGCCAATCTGAACGGCATCCGCTCGGCGACCGGCAAGGGTTTCTTCGACTGGCTCGCCAGCGTCGAGGCCGATGTCGTCTGCGTACAAGAACTCAAAGCGCAGGCCGGCGATCTCACCCCTGCAATGCGCGCGCCCGCCGGATGGGATGGCTGGTTTTCCTACGCCGTCAAAAAAGGCTACAGCGGTGTCGGGGTATACAGCCGCCATCATCCCGTGCGCATCGTCGAAGGGCTGGGCATGCCCGATATCGACGACGAAGGACGCTACCTGCAACTGGATTTTCCCGCATTGTCAGTGGTTTCGCTCTACTTACCCTCGGGTTCCAGTTCGCCCGAAAGACAGGCTGTCAAATTCGATTTCATGGAACGCTTTCTGCCCCATCTCGCTCAACTCACCGCGAGCGGGCGCGAATTCATCATCTGCGGCGACTGGAACATCGCCCACCGCGAAATCGACCTCAAAAACTGGAAAAGCAATCAGGGGAGTTCCGGCTTCCTGCCCGAAGAACGCGCCTGGCTCTCGCGCGTATTCGACGAACTGGGCTGGGTCGATATCTATCGCCGCCTTTATCCCGAAGCAGGCCCGGAAGGCTATACATGGTGGTCGCACCGGGGCCAGGCATGGGCCAGGAACGTCGGCTGGCGAATCGACTATCAGATCGCCACCGCCGCCGCCGCCGCGCGGGCTTGCAGGGCCGCAGTCTACAAGGAACAGCGGTTTTCGGATCACGCGCCGCTCATCGTCGATTACGACATCGCGCCATGAGCCGCCATTGACTACTGCCTGGGGACGCCACCTGCCAGGGGAACAGGCGCTTTCCTGGGCAACGCCGTTTCCGGCATGCCCGCCAGTGCGGAGCGCATGTAATTGATCCACATCGGCAGCGCCGCCGTGCCGCCCGTCTCCCCTCTCCCCATGTTGCGCGGGATCGGAAAACC
>JAISCE010000002.1 GCA_031265765.1 Azoarcus sp. | reverse complement strand
CCCGCTACGGCGGGGTTTTTTGTTTGTCCGCTGTCTCTCTGTGTCTGTTGATAGGTCCCGAAATCCCCTCATGTTTGGGGGTATTTCCGGGGGTATTTTCTGGCCTGGGGGTATACCTTTGGACTTCCGCCGATCAATCGTGGGTTGTGCCTTCGCCCCGATCTTCGGCGGAAACGTTGCCGGCCGCCCGCAAGATTTCCAGCAAACGCTGGCTGGCCCGTCCGTCCGCCTGGCGGCCAAGCACCGTTTGTTCCTTTGCAATCGCCTTGCGCGTTCTCTCGCCGACCATGCCATCCGCCTCGCCGATGTCGTGCCCGCGCGCGATGAGCAAACGCTGAAGCTCGCGCCGCCCGGCTCTTGAGAGGCCCGGATCGTCGGTCGGCCACGGCGTGCGAAATTCACCGCCGCCACGCAAACGATCCGACAAATGCGCGATGGCCAGAGCATAGCTTTCGGCTGCGTTGTAGCCGTATATGACATTGAAGTTCCGTCCGACCAGGAAGGCAGGCCCCGTTGCACCGGCGGGAAGCAAGAGCGCGCGATCCGGGCCACCCGCGGGCAGCGGGTCGCCATCGGCGAGTTTTACACCGCGCGCGATCCATGAAGACATGGCATGCCTGTTTCGCCGGCCCGCGAGCGAAATATCGAGCCCGGCGGGTAGCCTGACTTCGAACCCCCAACTTTCATCGCTTTTCCAGCCGCCCCGGCGCAGGAAATTGGCGGTGGAAGCAAGCGCATCGGGCGCGCTATCGACGAGGTCGCGCCGTCCATCGCCGTCGAAATCGACCGCGAGCCGCAAAAAAGTAGACGGCATGAATTGCGTCTGCCCGAAAGCGCCCGCCCACGAACCCGTGAGGCGCTCGGCGGGAATATGGCCCTCGTCGATGATCTTCAGCGTATCGAGAAACTCGCCGCGAAAGTAATCCTGCCGCCGCCCCATGCAGGCGAGCGTACCGAGCGAGACGAGAAGCGGGCGCGCACCGAGGCTGCGGCCATAGTTACTCTCCACGCCCCAGACCGCAACCACTGTCGCCGGATCGACACCGTAACGCTCCTCGACCTTTTGCAGCACATCCCGCCAGCGTTCAAGCATGGCGCGCCCATCCGCCACCCGTTCCTCATCGACAAGTCCCGCGAGGTAGTCCCAGATCGGGGTGGAAAACTCGGGTTGGGCATCAAGCAGTTCGAGCACCGAAAGATCGGGCTTGATCTGGGCGGCATGCGCATCGAAAGTCGCCCGCGAAACACCGCGCTTGACAGCCTGCGCGCGCAGGCGATCGAGGCAGGCGGAAAACCCGTCGGCCAGCGCCGGTAGCGGCGCGGCGAACGCCAGGGTCAACATGGCGGAGAAAACACGCCGATATGATTGGGATATGATCTTTTCCATCCGTGCATTGTAGCCGCTCATGCAGGCACAATGGCTCGAAGCTTTGTAACGCTTACCGCATCGACATGAATATCGGCGCATGCAGGAGCGCAGATCAAGACGCCCGGCAGCAGCTTCGCTTGCCCTGGGTGCGACAACATGTCTATAATACACCTCATCTTCGAGGCGGATTTCAAGAAAATACATTCAAATCAATAACTTATTTGTGTTTTCACACTATCGGCCCCGCAGGTATCCGGTTCGTATCCTGACTGGGCATGAGATCCTTGGCGGGTCTGTCGTCAAAAAGAGTCCATGGCGCGATAGCAAAGCGGTTATGCACCGGATTGCAAATCCGTGTAGGTCGGTTCGACTCCGGCTCGCGCCTCCATAAAATCAATGAGTGGACTTGCTGCGCAAAAACGGACGCCAAAGAGGGGCGAGTCAGCCAAACTGAATCTGGAACATTTGCAGGGTCGGCTTCCAGTGATGAATTTGCTTCCAGTTGCGTGATGCCTGCTGGATTGCCAGATACATCGCCTTGAGCGCGGCCTCATCGTTCGGAAAGATACGCCGGTTGCGCGTGAGCTTGCGCAGGCTCATGTTCAGCGATTCGATGGCATTCGTTGTATAAACAACCTTGCGAATCTCCGGCGGGAACTGGAAGAACGGGATGATATATTGGCCCAGTTGTCTCGCCAGATGCAAACCACTGCCCGATACTTTTCGCCCCATGCCGAGGCCAGCGCGTCCATCTCGACCGCAGCCTCGGGCACGTATCAGTAATCAGTACTACAGCGGGAACACCTTGTTCCCGCTGTTCTGAACACTCAGCAGATCGGTTGCCTTATCAAAGCCTGAACTTCGATGCTGCAACACGGCGTTACAAGCTGCGATCGATGCAATGAACATCCCCGCCCCTCTCCCGACAGGAGAGGCCGAGGACAAGGACGCGCCGTCAGACCGCCGCCGTCCCCGCCGCTTCCGTAAACGCCGGAATCCGGTCGAAGTTCATGTAGCGGTAAATATCGGCGGCCTGTTCGTTGACGACTTCGACTTGCGCAAGATATTCCGCTGAAGTGGGAATCCTGCCAAGCAGGGCACAGACCGCCGCCAGTTCCGCCGAACCGAGGTAGACGCGGGTGTCGATCCCCAGGCGGTTCGGGAAATTGCGGGTGGAGGTGGACATCGCGGCGCTGCCCTTCCGGATTTGCGCCTGATTGCCCATGCAAAGGCTGCATCCGGGCATCTCCATGCGCGCGCCGGAGCGGCCAAGAATGCCGTAGTAGCCTTCTTCGTTGAGCATCATGGCGTCCATCTTCGTGGGCGGGGCAATCCACAGCCGCGTAGGAATGTCGGTCTTGCCATCAAGCACCTTACCCGCGGCGCGGAAGTGCCCGATGTTGGTCATGCACGAGCCGATGAACACTTCGTCGATCTTGTCGCCCGCGACTTCGGACAGGCTTTTCACGTCGTCGGGATCATTGGGGCAAGCGACGATGGGTTCCTTGATGCCGGCAAGGTCGATCTCGATCACTGCGGCATACTCGGCGCCGGCGTCGGCCTTGAGCGGTTCGCCCCCGGCAATCCAGTCTTCCATCGCCGCGATGCGGCGCTCGAGGGTGCGGGCATCCTGATAGCCGTTGGCGATCATCCACTTCATCAACACAATGTTCGACTTCAGGTACTCGACGACCGGCGCCCTGTCCAGTTGCACCGTGCAACCGGCGGCAGAGCGTTCGGCGGAGGCGTCGGTCAACTCGAACGCCTGCTCGACCTTGAGATCGGGCAGCCCCTCGATTTCGAGAATGCGGCCGGAGAAGATATTCTTCTTGCCTTTCTTCTCGACGGTAAGCAAACCTTGCCGGATCGCATAAAGCGGAATGGCGTTGACCAGATCGCGCAGTGTCACGCCGGGCTGCATCTTACCCTTGAAGCGCACCAGCACGGACTCCGGCATATCGAGCGGCATGATCCCGGTGGCGGCGGCAAAGGCGACGAGGCCGGAACCGGCGGGGAAGGAAATGCCGATCGGAAAGCGGGTGTGCGAATCGCCGCCCGTACCGACGGTATCGGGCAGAAGCAGCCGGTTGAGCCAAGAGTGGATGACGCCATCGCCCGGACGCAGCGCGACGCCGCCGCGCGTGCTGATGAAGCCGGGTAATTCATGGTGCATCTTGATGTCGACGAGCTTCGGATATGCCGCGGTATGACAAAAAGACTGCATCACCAGATCGGCGGAAAAACCGAGACAGGCAAGATCCTTGAGCTCGTCGCGCGTCATCGGGCCGGTCGTGTCCTGCGAGCCGACAGTGGTCATCTTCGGTTCGCAATACGCGCCTGGACGGATGCCCCGCTGGTTCCCGTCGACGGGCGGCAGCCCACAGGCGCGTCCGACGATCTTCTGCGCGAGTGTGAAACCCTTGCCGCTGTCCTCCGGCGCTTGCGGCAGGCGGAACAGCGTCGAAGGCGGCAGTCCCAGCGCCTCGCGCGCACGGGCGGTCAACCCGCGCCCGATGATGAGCGGAATGCGGCCCCCGGCGCGCACCTCGTCGAGAATCACAGGCGTTTTCAGGCTCGCCTCGGCAATCGGCACGCCGTTTTTCCTTGCCGTGACCTTCGCCGTGGCGTGATCGACGGCAAGCTCGATCTCGTCGCCCATCTCCATTTTGGCGACATCGATTTCCACCGGCAGCGCGCCCGCGTCTTCCATGGTGTTGAAGAAAATCGGCGCGATCTTGCCGCCCAGGCACACGCCGCCGAAACGCTTGTTGGGCACATAGGGAATATCCTCGCCCGTAAACCACAGCACGGAATTGGTCGCCGATTTGCGCGAAGAACCCGTGCCGACCACATCGCCCGCGTAAGCGACGAGATTGCCCTTGGCGCGCAACGCTTCGAGGAATTTCACCGGCCCGCGCGCACCGGCTTCTTCCGGCGCGATTCCGGGACGCGGATTCTTGAGCATCGCAAGCGCATGAAGCGGAATGTCGGGGCGCGACCAGGCGTCCGGCGCGGGAGAAAGGTCGTCGGTGTTGGTTTCGCCCGAAACCTTGAACACGGTGAGCTTCTGCACCGCGGGCACTCCGGGGCGCGAGGTAAACCATTCGGCATCGGCCCAGGATTGCAGCGCCGCCCTGGCGTTGGCATTGCCGGATCTGGCGAGTTCGGCCACGTCGTGGAAGTAATCGAACATCAGCAGCGTTTTCTTCAGCGCCTCGGCGGCGATCGCCCCGACTTCGGCATCGGCGAGCAGCGCGATCAAAGGCTGGATGTTGAAGCCGCCCAGCATAGTACCCAACAATTCCGTCGCCCTGGCGCGGGAGACGAGCGCACAGGTATCTTCCCCTTTGGCGATTCCGGCGAGAAAAGCGGCCTTCACCCTGGCAGCGTCATCCACGCCGGCAGGCACGCAATGGATAAGCAAATCCACCAGGAAAGCTTCCTCTCCCCTGGGCGGGTTCTTGAGCAAGGCGATGAGTTCGGCAGTCTGCCGCTTCGACAACGGCAGCGGCGGGATGCCAAGCGCGGCGCGCTCGGCGGCATGGACACGGTAAGTTTCAAGCATAACGGCTTCCTTCCAGTCGGATGATGGTGACAGGGATTTTGGCGGAGGATCTCTCACGCTATGTTTTATATTATATGTCTTTTATAAGACATTGAACACCGCTCGAAACGATAGGATTTTAACCCTGACGGCACAAGGACAGGATCAATGGTCGCCACTTCAAGGCGAGTTACGCCCCATAGCCTCGGTCTGGGACGTGGCGTCCAGTGATGAAAATGTACCTCCTGAAATCTATTATGTGTGATATATAATTAAAAATATGAACGGGAAACACGCTATCAAACGGCTGGAAGCACAAGGTTTTACGGTGTTGCGCATATCGGGCAGTCACCATATCCTCGCCAAAGGAAACCTGCGTGTGACGGTTCCTGTGCATGGCGCGGCCGATCTGAAAATCGGCACGTTGAAAAGCATCGAAAAGCAATCGGGAGTCAAGCTGACATGAACAGTATCGGATACCAGGCCATTCTCTCGCCGCAGCCTGAAGGCGGTTTCACGGTTACGTTCCCCGACATCCCGGAGGCGATTACCGAGGGCAACAGCCGGGAGGAAGCCATTTTCAATGCCACCGAGGTTTTGGGGCTTTGTCTTGACGTGCGCATGGAGCGGAACGATCCTCTGCCGCATCCCACGGAAACGGCAGGCGGCGAATGGATCACGCCCTATGCCTCTGTGCAAGTCGCCATTGCGCTGAAACAGATCCGCGAATCCCAGGGAAAAACGCTCTCCGACGTCGCGCGGCAACTCAACACCTCATGGCCTGCCGCGCAGCGGCTTGAACGCCCGAACGCAAACCCAACGCTCAGGCAGCTTGACCGCGCCGCCGCCGCAATGGGAAAACGGTTGATTCTGTTGTTTGAATGAACCGAAGAGCCACACGACCCCATAGTGAATCCAGATCGTCGATCGAGAACGAGATTCGAGGCGATTGCCCCGCAACGATACATCGGGCGAGGAGCCGCGGGCGGGCGAGGTAGAATCGTGATTTCCGCTCACAGCCCTTTTGCCCATGACTTCCAATGCTGGTTTTTCCCGCCCTCATTCCCGGCTGCAAGAAATTGCCGCCGATCTCCTCAAGTACGCCCGCAAAAAAGGCGCATCGGCTTGCGAAATAGATATTTCCGAGAGTTTTGGCCAATCGGTCGCGGTGCGCAAAGGGTCGGTGGATACCATCGAATACAACCGCGACAAGGGAGTCGGCATCACGGTTTACCTCGGGCAGCAGCGCGGACAGGCGAGCACTTCCGATTTTTCCCGCGCCGCGCTGAAGTCCGCGGTCGACGCGGCCTTGTCGATCGCCCGTTTCACTGCGCCCGACCCATGCGCCGGGCTTGCCGACAAGGCGCTGATGGCGCGCGACTGCCCCGATCTCGACTTGTTCTACCCTTGGAACCTCCCGGTTGCCGATGCCATCGCATTGGCACGCCGCTGCGAGGAGGCCGCCTTCGCTGTCGATCCGCAAATCCGCAATTCCGAGGGCGCGAACGTCTCGACGCAGCAATCGCACTTTGTTTCCGCCAACAGCCATGGTTTCATGGGCGGCTTCGCCAGCAGCCGGCACTCCCTGTCGTGCGCGGTGATCGCCGGAGAAGGCGATGCCATGCAACGAGAATACTGGCACGATGATCGCCGCGACGCCGCCGACCTCATCGCCGCCGAGGAAGTCGGGCGCATCGCCGGCGAACGGGCGCTGGCCCGGCTTGGCGCGAGGAGAATCCGTACTCGCGAAGCCCCGGTGATCTTCGAGGCGCCGGTCGCGGTCGGTCTCATCGGTAATTTCGTCCAGGCGGCCAGCGGCGGCGCGCTTTACCGCCGGTCGAGTTTCCTGCTCGATGCGCTCGGCCAGCAGGTGTTCTCGCCCGTCATCAGCATCGGCGAGCGTCCCCATCTCCGGAAAGCTTTCGGTGTGAGCTGGTTCGATAGCGACGGCGTCGCCACGCACGACCGCGAGGTCGTGACCGATGGTGTACTGCAAGGCTATTTCCTGTCTGTCTATACCGCGCGCAAACTCGGGATGCAGACCACCGGCAACGCGGGCGGTTCTCACAATCTGCGGGTCAGGGCGGGCAACGACGATCTCGCCGGGATGCTGAAAAAAATGGGCAGGGGACTGCTCGTCACCGAGCTTCTCGGGCAGGGCGTCAATTACGTAACCGGCGATTATTCACGCGGCGCAGCCGGTTTCTGGGTGGAAAACGGCAGGATCAAGCACGCGGTACAGGAAGTGACGATCGCGGGCAATCTGCGCGATATGTTCCGCGACATCGTTGCGGTGGGCAACGACGCCTTGCCGCGCGGGGCCAAGCACTGCGGATCGGTGTTGATCGGGCACATGAAGATTGCGGGCCGCTGACGGCGGCAATACCGCGCGCCTCCCGTCAGGAGTCCTGGACGTAATAGCCCCATATCGTCGGCCAGTCGTAGGGCGGCAGGCGCGGCTGGTCGTCGTTCGCATAGCTCAGGATGCGGCAGGCGTTCAGGCCGATGCGGCGGACGCGGGGTGTTTCACATAGCTGCCCGTCGGCATCGAGAAAAGACAGAACCTCGTGCGGCGAGAGGATCGCATCGCGCACGATGTCGTAAGAGCGCCGGCTGACGATGGCCAGTTCGCCATTGGACAGGCGCACGATACTACCGGGCGGGAACAGGCCCAGCCGGCTCATGAGCAGCCGGGCGAGGCTGAGATCGAGCATGCCGAGGTCGGCGTCGAAAACATGTTCGGTCAGCACGCCCAGGTCGCGCGCCTGGGTAATGTTCCAGTGCCGCGGGCCGCGGCCTTCCCGCTGGCGAAGGCGGGCGGTGAAAATATCGACCAGCCGTAGCATGCGCGCTTCCAGGCAAATGCTGCCCTTGATAAGTCCTCCCGGATAGCCGCTGCCGTTGAGGTTCTCGTGGTGCTGCTCCACCGCCCGCGACCAGACATCCGGCATGCCGACGTTGCGCAGGATCTTGGCGGCCTGGAGCGGATGCTCCTTCAGCCGCCGCCGCAAGGAACCGGGCAAAGAGCCGGTAAAGGTCGCCATTTCGTCATGCAGCGCCATGCTTCCCATGTTCATCGTCAGCGCCGCGCCGATTAGTTCGACCAGTTCGTCGCGGGTAAAGGCGTGCGCTTTCCCCAGTTCGGCGGCGAAAAGTGCTGCCAGTATCGTCTGGCACACGCTCGAAGAACCCGGATTCGCCGTCCGCATGAAACCGATGCAGGCGTCCGGATCGAGTTGCCAGGCGTTGTGGAGGGATTCGGCAAGCGTCCGGCAAGCCTCGGCATCGAAGTTGCTGCCCGTCCTCACCGCCGCATCGAGCGTGAGCAGCGTCTTGCCCGCATCGGCCAATGCCTGCAATGGGTTGCCCGTCAAAATCGTCGTGGCCTGCGCGGCATCGCAAAGCAGACGCCGGTTGCCAAGCTGCTTTTGCAGGTTCTCGCTAATCAGCGCGCCCTTGCGCAACAGCAGGCTGCCGTTGCCATCGAAAAAATCGCATGGCGCAATCTCCCCGATCCTTGCGGGAGACAGCATCACCGGTCGCAAAATCGTTGCCTGCATCGCCACACCTCCGGCTTACCCAATTCGCACGGACAACACCTTTTCTCCATTCTCATGCCGTCCTCGTCCATCGAGCACAACAAATTCATCACCCTGCGGATAGTACGAAATTCCGCCGGATGTCGCGGACGGCCCCGGCTGCGGTCTGCCCGATTTTCCCGCGCCATTAGTCAATTTCCGGCTCCACAGCATTTCTTGTACTTTTCGCTGCTGCCGCAAGGACAAGGTTCATTGCGCCCCGGCGCCGGAACGGACGGAAGCGGCGCATCCAGCGCAATCGGCGACGGCGCGGGCAGGCCGATGGCGCGCAAGCGCAAAAAGATGTCGTTGACCCTCTCGCCCGCCACCGTCAGCCAGCCAATGCGCGTTTCGGCATCGACATCCGCCTCGTCGCTGTCCCATGGCGCGATGATTTGCTGCAAGACATCCTGCACCGCATCGGCCACCCCGCCGTCCAGCCCTTCCCGCCAGCCCTCGGGCCACAGGTCAAGCCCCTGAATGAAACCGTCGACCCACTCGTCGCCGATTCCCAACTTGTCATCCCCCGCTTCGGCGGCAAAGCAGAACGGCTCCCACCGGCCATCTTCCTCCTCCCGCCCGAGCGTGGATGCAATCTCGTTGTAATAGGCGAGAACGAGCCGGATGGCGCGCTGCACGGCAACGCCGCCCCCAAAATCCGCCTCTCCACAAGCCGACCACACCGAGGGCAGCCAGTCCTCGCGGGCGATCGGGCGGGGAGAAAGGAGCACGCCCGCGAGAAAGCCGTCGAGCATTTCGAGCGTCATGCAATCTTCCGGCACGGCGCCCGAAACGAGGATTTCTTCCAACGCGACGAGGTCTTCGTCGCTGAGCAGCAGCGGGGAAACATCAGGGCAAGTCATCACGATCACCAAAACATCCGCGCCGGACAAGCGCCGCCGCTCACGCATAGGATTGTAGCCGGACGCCGCGGTTCGCCGCGAGATGACAGTTTTCACAAAACCACCACCATTGCACGAATGCGCCATTCCCTGCCCCGGCGCGGCATTCATGCGACGATGCCGCGACTTTCAAACTGCCGCGGCCATGTCGAGATCGACGCACAAGCGATACAAGGTCTGACCCGAATCGCGGTATTTGCGCTCGAACGGCGACAGAGGCCGTTCGGTCTCGAAGCTGCCCCATGGCGCCGGACGGCCCAGCGCCCGTTCCAGCGCAATAGCGAACTCGGCCACATAGACGGACCAATTGCTGCGACATTCGAGCGCGCCGCCAAGGCGGGGAATGAACGGAAACACCGGATGCGCCGGCCAGCGCCGCCCGAAGTGCCCGATCTTGGGCCAAGGGTTGGGATAAAGGATGTAATGCCGGGCCAGCCGCAAACCCTCGCCGGCGAGCAGCCGCCAGAAATCGACCAGATCGGCGCGCACGAACACCATGTTGACCGGCAGCAGGGCATCGGGATAAGGCTTTCGCCGCCGCAAGCGGTCTTCCGACCGGTCGACGCCGATCACCCAGTGACCAGGGAAAGTCCGCGCCAATTCGATCGTGCTGTGCCCAACCCCGCAACCGGCGTCGAGAATCAAGGGTGCATGCCCATCCCAACCGGCAAGCGCGCGCGCAAAGGCGGTGCGGTTGCAATCGGCAACCGGCTTGCGGAAGGGATGCGCCAAGTGCGTTTCGACTCGCGCAGCCAGATGTTCGTGCACGCCCTGCTGGGCACTTTCGGGAATGCGGGAATTGGCATAACTCAAACCTTCATGACTCCTCCGATCTCCGCCGGCAGGCAAAACCGCCCGCTCACGCAAACCCGCGCATTATCGCTCTTGCCAATAGATTTCCATTGCCCAAAGGCGCGCATTCGGGGATAATCCCCGCCTCTTTGCCTCAACCCCCAAAGGGCGGTCACAACCGCCGCCCGTACCGGAAACCGACATGAAAGCGGACATTCACCCCAAATACAACGACGTTACCGTAACCTGCTCTTGCGGCAACACCTTCGTCACCCGTTCGACCATCGGCAAGCCCGCGCTGCACGTCGAAGTGTGCTCGTCCTGCCATCCTTTCTATACCGGCAAGCAAAAAATCGTCGACACCGCGGGCCGCGTCGAACGCTTCCGGCAAAAATACGGCAATTTCGCGCGCGCGAAATAAGCCGTACCTGTTGGCGGTCGCACTCTTTGCGATCCGCCAAGCCATCCGGGAAGAACAGCATCTGGCGTGACGAGCAGGCGAAACCGTGCGGGTTCACATTGCCGGTTATATCGGTGTTACCGGGGACTAATGCACTTCCCCGCCCAATGCTTCGAGCAGCGCCGGAATCAGACGCGCAAGTTCGCCCGTCATCAAGGCGAATTCGGCATCGAACAGCGCCTCGGCGTCGTCTTCGCCGCCGATTTCCTCGCGTACCACGTCGAGAAAATCCAGCCGCTTGAGTTCCAGTTTATCGGTGAGCACGAAACTGACACGATCGTTGAAAGTCAGTGCCAATCTGGTCGGCATTTTGCCCGCGGTGAGATGATCCTTGATTTCGCCGCCATCGAGCGGATGGTGCGCGTAGCGCACGGTCGCTTTTTCTTCGCTGACGGAACGCAGTTCGCAGTCCTGGTCGATAGTGAAATTCGCCGGTGTTTCGCCTGCCAGCCAATCGGCCATCGTTTGAGTGGGCGAACGCGCGGTGCGCAGCAAGGCGAGCGGAAAGCGGTCGAACGTCTTGCGCAGCTGTTCGAGCACTTCTTCGGCCCTTGCCTGGCTGGAAGCGTCGATGCCAAGCCAGCCGCCAACCGGGTCGATCCAGACGCAGAGGCGGCGGCGGCGAGTAAAGGCTCTCGGTAAAAGTTCTTGCGTCACTTGTTCGTACAAATCGCGCATTTGCCTGCGCCCCAGTTTGTAGCCCTGCTGCTCGGCAAGCTCCGCCGCGCGCTCATCGGCTTCCTGGCGCACGACCGCAGCCGGCAACAGCCGGGATTCGACGCCAAGCGCAATCAACCACTGACGGCCTGTCACGCGCAGCAGGCTGTCGTCGCCCCTGGGCGAAACCCAGCCGCGCGATTCCATGTCCTGGCTGCCGCAAGGCTGGAGCGGATGCGCCATCAACTGCGCTTCGAGTTCCGCCGGGGCGATGTCCCAACCGCCGGGAAGACGATAGATCTGGAGGTTCCTGAACCACATGAGCGTTCCTTTCCGTAAAGCGGCTTTCAATTTGTTGCCGCCCGCAGCGCCAGAGGCGCGCAAAGTACGCCAGTGTAGCCGAGCCGCCGTGCCGAAGTCACCGATTTTCGCCGGATCGCCCGGCGCGCCGCTTTCCGCGAAAGGACGTGAGGGCGCGAATGCTCCCTACCCATCGTCGCCGCACGTCAAGTGCAGGGGTCGTCGATGCCTTCCGCTTCTTCCGTGTGAGTGAACATCCATGTCCGCGTAATGTCGAGCGCATCGGTATCGAGGCGGATTTCGGGCGGAAACGGTGGAAACGGCGCCGCCTGCCTGGCAATGTTCAACGCGCCGTTGTCGAGTATCTTGTGGCCGGAACCGCGCTCGATCCAGGCTTTTTCCAAAGAGCCGTCCGCCAGGATGGAAACCGTCACGACCAATTCGCCGTAAGTTTTGCCGCGCGCCGCCTTGGGATAGTGCTGCGAGGCGCTGCACGCGATCTTGCGCCGAAAGAGCGCAAGGTATTGCTCGAAACGGCCCTCGGTGACGGTGCCGCCGATCTGCTTGCGGCGCAAACGCTGCCGATATGCCTGGGAGCGGCGCTCGATCTCGGCTTCGAGTTCGCGCGCCCTGGCTTCGTCGCTGATGGGCGTCCCCGCCGCTTTCCGCGGTCTCGCGGCGTCGGCGGGCAAGGATACCGACAACAGGACGGCCAGGAGTACGCCCGCGATCCCGCAAACGGGGAATGTCATGACGGTATCGCCCAATCGCCGGATCATCGATCTATCAAGAACAGCGTTGCCAGCCCGAGGAAAATAAAGAAGCCGCCCGAGTCGGTCAGCGCCGTAATCATGACCGAGCCGCCCACGGCCGGATCGCCCCCGAATCGCTGGCGCAACATTGGGATCAAGACCCCGGCGCACGCGGCGAGCAACAGATTGAGCGTCATTGCCGCGGTCATCACCAGCCCCAGCGAGATACTGTGATAGAGCCACCAGGCCAGCACGCCGAGTAAGCCGCCCCAGATCACGCCATTGACCAGGGCAACGCAAAGTTCTTTTCTCAATAGCCGTTTCATCGCGCTTTCCTCGACCTGCCCGACGGCGATGGCGCGCACGATCATGGTAATGGTCTGATTGCCCGAGTTGCCGCCGATACCCGCGACGATGGGCATCAACGCCGCCAGCGCCACCAGCTTTTCGATCGAATATTCAAAAACGCCGATCACGCGGGAAGCGATGAAGGCCGTGACCAGATTGATCGCCAGCCACGCCCATCTGTTCTTCACCGAGTCCCAGACCGGCGCGAAAACATCCTCGCCTTCGCGCAGACCGGCATGGCTGAGGATCTCGGCTTCGGACGCTTCGCGGATGAAATCGACCACATCGGCCACGGTAAGCCGCCCGATGACCTTGTTGTCCCAATCCACCACCGGGGCGGAAACGAGATCGTAGCGCTCGAACGCCTGCGCCGCGTCGCTGGCGTCGTCGCCGGGCGCGAAGCTGACTTTGGGTTCGCGCCGCATGACTTCGGACACCTGTTTTTCCGGATCGCTGATGAGCAGGGATTCCAGCGTGAGAATGCCGACCAGATGTTCTTCGCGGTCGATCACGAAAAGCTTGTCGGTATGATCCGGCAATTCATCGAAACGGCGCAGGTAGCGCAACACCACTTCGAGCGTGACATCCTCGCGCACCGTCACCAAGTCGAAGTCCATGAGCGCCCCGACCGAATCCTCGGGGTAGGACATCGCCGCGCGCAATTGCTCGCGCTCGTCGCTGGAGAGCGACTGGAAAACGTCCCGGATGATCTCGGGCGGCAGGTCGGGGGCGAGGTCGGCGAGTTCGTCGGCGTCCAGTGTTTCGGCGGCTGCTTTCAGCTCGTGCAGCGCCATCGTCTCGATCAGGGACTCGCGGACGGCGTCGGAGACTTCGAGCAGGATTTCGCCGTCGCGCTCGGCCTTGACCAGATCCCAGACGTAACGCCGTTCTTCCAGCGGCAAGGCTTCCAGGATGTAGGCGATATCCGCCGGATGCAGGGCATCGAGCTGCATCCGCAGCGCCCCCGCGTGCTCGGGCGCGGGCAGGACGAGGGCGGGCATTTCCTCGTGGGTCTCGCCATCTTCCGCGCGGGCGGCCAAACGCGCCAGCAATATCTGCACTTCACGCAAATACTGCTGGAGTTCATCGGGGTGCATGCCCCCAATCTCAACGGACTGGGGTTGTTCCCCGGCGTGCAAATCTTTTTCCGGAGCCATCGCGCGGCAAGAAAGTGAGTAGTGAATGGCAGGGGGCGGCGGCAAGCCGCCGGACGTTTCCGCGCCGAGGCGAAAAACGAATTCTACTTCCTGCCGCGTTACAGTGAAATGGCGAAAACGCCGCTAAAGCGGTATCTCAGCCCGGACAGCGAGTTGTCCTGGCTGCGGGCCGAGAATGCCACGCTCAAGATGGAGCGCGAGATACTAAAAAGCGACGGATTTTTGCAGAAATCCGGGATGGGTGTGCTGGATGTCGTCGAGGTAGAGCATGACGTTGTTGCCCATCGGGAGGCCGAGATTGAGCTTTTCCAGTTCCTGGCGCGCGGCGCTGTTGCCGGCGGTGGCGGGATCGAGCGCGGTGACGCCGTGTCCGAGCGCCGGGCAGTTGATGCGCACGAAGATCATGCCGAGGCGGTCGGCGATATATTCCATCAGGGTAGTCTTGCCATAGCCGGGCGGGGAGATGAGGAGCAGGAGTCCCATGCGGTCGCTGCGGCTGGCCTCCCCCGTCGCGCCGATCTGCTTGGCGAGGTTGTCGCCGACGATGGGCAGGTAAACCTCGTCGATCAGGTGTGGCGAATCCTCGCGGTATAATCCCGACATTTCCATTCCATCCGTAAGCTTGCCATGTCGCGCAAGAAACTTCCCATCGGCATACAGACATTCCGAGAAATCCGGGAAGACGACTGCTATTACGTCGATAAGACCGCCTTCGCTCTGCGTATGATCCGGGAGGGCAAGGCGTATTTCCTCTCTCGTCCGCGCCGTTTCGGCAAGAGTCTGTTTCTGGATACCTTGGCGGAATTGTTCGCGGGCAATGAGGTCTTGTTCCAAGGACTGCATTGTCACGACAAATGGGATTGGGAAACGAAATATCCGGTGATTCGCATCGGCTTTGCGGATGGCATCATGGAAAGCCGGGCAGGATTGGATGCCCGTATCCTGGACATTCTGACGGAAAACGAGCAGCATTTGGGACTGGAAGAAGGTTTCGGTGAAATCCCCGGGCGTTTCATTCGCCTGATTCAAGCAGCGGCAGCCAAGTTCGGCCAACGCGTCGTGGTGCTGGTGGATGAATACGACAAACCCATCCTGGACAACCTTACCAATTCCGACCTTGCCCGTGAAATGTGTGATGGCCTGCGCAATCTGTATTCCGTCATCAAGGGGCAGGACGCGCACATCAAGTTTGCCTTCTTGACCGGTGTCTCCAAATTCAGCAAGGTCAATATCTTTTCCGGCCTCAACAATCTTTCGGACATCACGCTGGATGCCGAGTATTCCCATATCTGCGGCTATACCGATGCCGATGTGGATGAAATATTCGCGCCGGAACTTGAAGGGTTGAGCCGGGACGAAGTTCGCCATTGGTACAATGGCTACAACTGGCGAGGCGAGGCGGTGTATAACCCCTTCGATTTGTTGCTGCTCTTCCAAAAGCGCGAATTCCGTCCCTTCTGGTTCGAGACCGGTACGCCGACCTTCCTGGTCGATATGCTTACCGAGCGGCAAGTCTATTTGCCTGCCCTCCTGAAAACGGAAGCATCTTCCCGTCTGATTTCCACCTTTGAGGTCGGCGATATTTCCACCGAAGCCCTGATGTTCCAGTCCGGCTATCTAACTATTGCCAATGAAGAAAGAGTGGGGAGCGAAATTTTTTATACGCTGGAATTTCCAAATTGCGAAGTCAGAAGCGCGCTGAACGCGGTGATGCTGGGTGCATGGATAGGAAGTGAAAA
>JAISCE010000005.1 GCA_031265765.1 Azoarcus sp. | reverse complement strand
GCAACGAACGCGACCTGGCCGGCGGAGCCGGAAACGACACGCTTTATGGCGGTACCGATGCCAACACGCTCATGGGCGAGGCGGGCGACGATACCCTGTACGGCGGTGCCGGAGACGACATGCTGATCGGCGGCGAAGGCAACGATTCCCTGTACGGCGAGGCCGGGGACGACGTACTGATCGGCGGAACAGGCAACGATAACCTGCGTGGAGAAACGGGCAACGACACCTACCGCTTCGCTCGCGGCGACGGACAGGACACGATCTACGATTACGACGCCACCGCAGGCAACATGGACGTAATCGAATTCGCCGAAGGCATTACCGCCGACGACATATGGGCACAGCGTTCGGGCAGCAGCCTGATACTCAACCTGGCCGGATCGACCGACCAAGTCACGATATCGAGCTTCTTCAGCAGCGCCGCCTACGAAATCGAGGAAGTCCACTTCGCCGACGGCACAACCTGGGATCAAACCGACCTGCTTGAAATCGTCGGCATTCAAACCTGATAGCAGCACAAACCGCCCTGCCCTGACGCCGCCTTCGCGCGGCGTCGGGGCAGCCGGGGCCTCAAGCCGTCATCGCCAGCGCGCTTCTCAGCGTATTGCCTCCGATGATGCGCATCAGCTTGTCCGCATACATCGGATCGGTGGCGTAGCCCGCGTTCTGTAGTCCCTGCGCAAAGGCGGCGGCGTCGTTCTTGCCGAGCACCCTGGCGTAGCGCGGGCTGGCGGTGAGCAGCCGGGCGTAGTCGGCGAACGCTTCGCCGTAGGACGAATACGAGCGGAAGGCGGCTTTCTCCCGCTGCCAGCCTTCGCCCGTGTATTCCCTGACGGTGTAATCCGCGGTGGTCGGGCCGTTCCAGCTACGGCCCGCCTTGATGTTGAACAGGTTGTAGCTCGGCGTGCCGTCGGCGTTTTTGGGTTGCTTCGTCCCCCACCCGGTTTCCAGCGCCGCCTGCGCCACCATGAAGTGCGCCGGAATGCCCGTGGCGCGGCTGGCCGCGTGCGCGGAAGGCCAGACGCTGGCAACGAAGTCGCGCACGTGCGCCGGCACTTTGCCGCTTGCGCTGCGCGCCGTATCGATGGTGGCGGCAAGCTTTGCCGAGATCGCGCCGGTTCCGGCAATTGCGTCGTCCGCCTCGCGCCTGTTTGCCGCCCGCGCGGCGGCGGCGCTGGCAATGCCCGCGCCGGGCGGTTCGTCCATGCGCCACCGCGAGGAAAGCGCCGTCGCCGCGCGATGCGCCGCCTTGCCGGACGGGAGACCGCCATCGCCTTGCCGGCCACGCTTGTCGACGACGGCTTCCGCGCCGCTCTTGCCGCCGCCCAATTGCCGGAACAGGGCTTCGGCCAGCCCGGTGGCTTTCGATTGCGCCAGGTCGCTGGCCAGTTGCTGGTCATGCAATTCCTGCGCGAGCCGGGTCTGGTCGCTGTCCATCGGGCCGTTGGCGGGCGTCGCCTCGCGCATCGCCTTGAGCATCATGTGCAGGAACAGGGCTTCGATCTGTTTGGAAGCCGCTCGCAGGGCTTCGCCGGAATTGCCGTCGTTCTTTGCCAGTTGCCGCAATTCGCCCAGCGATCTGGGATCGAGCGCGTTGAAATGAATGCCGTTGTTCGCCATGGCGCATTCCCCCGAATGTGCATTGTGGTTTTCAGATGATTTCCAGTTCGGCGCGCAAGGCGCCGGCCGCTTTCATCGCCTGGAGAATGCTGACGAGGTCGAGCGGTTTTGCACCGAGCGCGTTGAGCGCCTTCACGACATCAGCAAGTTTCGCGCCACCGCGCAGTTCCATGATCGCTCCGCCTTCCTGGTCGATGTTGACCAGTCCGGCGCGGCTCGCCACCGTGCTGCCGAGCGTGCCGGGCGATGGCTGGCTGACATCGGTGCGGGCATCTATCGTTACCGTCAGGTTGCCGTGGGCGACGGCGCAGTTTTGCAGGGTGACGCTCTGGTTCATCACGACCGAGCCGGTGCGCGAGTTGACGATGACCCGCGCCGCGGACGGCATGAGGGTGACTTCGATGTTTTCGAGTTGCCCGAGAAAGGCGACCCGCGCCGAAGCTTCCGTCGGCGCGGCGACCTGGATGCTGCGCCCGTCGAGCGCCTGTGCCGCATCCGGCATGGCCTTGTTGATGGCATCGGCCACCCGCCGCGCCGCGCCGAAGTCGGTCTCGTGCAGTTCGACGGTGATGTTCCGCCCTTCGCCCAGCGCCGCCGGTACGCCGCGTTCGACCGTCGCGCCGCCGGGGATGCGCCCCGCGAGCAGATGGTTGATGGTCTGCGATGCGCCGCCCGCGGCCTGCGCGCCCGCGCCGCCAATGGTCATGTTGCCCTGGGCGATGGCGTAGACCTGGCCGTCGATGCCTTTGAGCGGCGTCATGACCAGGGTGCCGCCCTTGAGGCTCTTGGCGTTGCCGATGGAGGAAACGGTGATGTCGATGCGCTGGCCGGGCCGCGCGTAGGCCGGTAGATCGGCCGTGACCATCACGGCGGCCACGTTCTTGAGTTGCAGGTTGGTGCCCGCCGGCAGGCTCACGCCGAGGTTGCCCAGCATGTTGATGATGCTCTGCACGGTGAAAGGCGTCTGCGTGGTCTGGTCACCCGAACCGTCCAGCCCGACCACGAGTCCGTAACCGGCAAGCTGGTTGTCGCGCACTCCGGCAATGGAAGCGATGTCCTTGATGCGTTCGGCGCTCGCGGGCGAAAAGAGAAGACACAGGGCGAGGCCGAAAAGAACGGGAAGGGCGCGCATGGTTTTTCTCCCGGTCAGAACGGGCTGATGGCGGTGAAGAAACGGTGCAGCCATCCCATTACGTTCGATTCGTCGATGAAGCCGCTGCCGCGATATTCGATCCGCGCATCGGCCACCTGCGTCGATTGCACCGTGTTCGCGGCGCTGATGTTGACGGCGTTGACGATGCCGGAGAAGCGGATGAATTCGTTGCCCTGGTTGATCGCCAGCATTTTTTCGCCCGATACCAGCAGATTGCCGTTGGCGAGCGCGTCGATCACGGTCACGGTGATGGTGCCGCTGAACACGTTGTTGGCCGCCGCCGCGCCCTTGCCGGAGAATTCGGAATCCACGCCCGCCTCCGCCGACAGCCCGGCCAGGCCGGAAAGCGGCAGCTTGCTGGAAGCCGTGAGGCCGCCCTTGAGGCTGGAACCGCGCCCGGTGCTGGCGTTGGCGCTTTTTTGCGCGCTGGTGCGCTCAACGAGATTGACGGTGATGACATCGCCGATACGGTTGGCGCGGCGATCCTCGAACAGCCCCCGCGCCGCGCCGGGCCGGTAGATGGCGCCGTTGGCGGCGAGCGCGCGCGGCGCATCGGCGGGACGCGCCGTCATCGGCTGGTGGACAACCGTCGGCGGCGTCGGCAGCGCCGAGGCGCAGCCCGCGACCAGTCCGAGCAGCGCCAGGGTGAAGAAGGTCGCGGTCATGATCGAGACGGCGCGCACGATGGCATTCATGATCGTTCTCACAATTGGGTCAGCCGGGAAAGCATCTGGTCGGATGTGGTAATGGCGCGCGAATTCAGCTCGTAGGCGCGCTGCGTGATAATCATGCTCACCAGTTCCTCGGCGACATTGACGTTGGACGCTTCCACATACCGCTGATTGAGTATGCCCGTACTATTGGTTCCCGGCTGGCCCGGCGTCGCCACGCCGGACGCGGCGGTTTCCAGGAAAAGGTTCTCGCCGACGGCCTGCAAGCCGCCCGGATTGATGAAGGTCGCCAGTTGGATCGTGCCGATCTGCACCGGCGCGGGATTGCCGACTTGCAACACGGTTACGGTGCCGTCCTTGCCGATGTTGACGGATTCCGGCAACGCATCGGCGGGAATGTTGATGTTATCGGCCAGCGGGTAGCCGCTGGCCGTCACCACGTTGCCTTGGTTGTCCCGCTGGAAAGAACCGTCGCGGGTGTAGGCGGTTGTGCCGTCGGGCAGCGCGATCTGGAAAAAGCCCTTGCCCTGGATCATCACGTCGAGATCGCCGCCGGTCTGCTGCGGATTGCCCTGGGTGAAGTTCCGCGCGGTCGCCACGGGCCGCACGCCGGTGCCGATCTGCAAGCCGCCGGGGATTTGCGTCTGCTGCGTCGATTGCGCGCCGGGCTGCCGGAGGGTCTGGTAGAGCAAATCCTCGAATACCGGACGCTGGCGCTTGAAACCGTTGGTCGATACGTTGGCGAGGTTGTTGGAGATGACATCGAGCGAAGTCTGCTGGGCATCCAGCCCGGTACGGGCGATCCAGAGCGAGCGGATCATGACGATTATTCCTTCCCCGCGAGGGTTCTCAGCGCGGCGCGAGCACTTGCGTCGCGGCGCGGTCGTTTTGTTCAGTGTTGGTAATCATGCGCATCTGCATCTCGAACTGGCGCGCGAGCGAAATCATTTGCACCATCTGGTCGGCGACGTTGACATTGCTGCCTTCCAGATAGCCGTCCTCCACCGTGACCGCTTCGTCGAGCGGCGCGGGAAAACCGCTCTCCAGCCGGAAAAAGCCGTCATCGCCGCGCACCAACTCGTCCTCGGGCGGATTGACCAGCTTCAGGCGGCCCACTTCATTGACGATGCCTTCCTGCACCTGGACCGCCGAGATCGTGCCGTCGCTGCCGACGACGATTTCGCTGTCCGGCGGCATCGTGAGCGGGCCGCCGTCGCCCAATACCGGCAAACCTTCACGGGTTTGCAACACGCCGTTCGCGGAAATCTCCAGCGATCCGTTGCGGGTATAGCCCTCGTCGCCGCCGGGCGTCTGCACCGCCAGCCAGCCCCGCCCGCGCACCGCCACATCGAGTTCGCGCCCGGTGAATTTCAGCGGCCCCGGCGCAAAGTCAGAAGCGACGCTGGCATCCACGACGAAGGCGCGCGTATGCATTGCCTGCGTCTGCACTTCCACCGCGCGCATCTTGTGCAACTCGGCGCGAAAGCCGGTCGAATCGGCGTTGGCGATGTTGTGGGCGACCGCCGCCTGCTGACCGAGCGTGCTCTTGGCCCCGGTCATCGCGGTATAGATCACGCGATCCATGATGTTTTCTCCCGGCGGCGGGCCGTACCGCGCCCACCGTCATCGTCTCAACGATTCAGCGCAGATTCACCAGCGTTTGCAGAATCTGATCCTGGGTGCGGATCGACTGCGCGTTGGCCTGGTAATTGCGCTGCTGGATAATCATCTTCACCAGTTCCTCGGTGAGATCGACGTTCGATTCCTCGACCTGCCCGGCGGACACCACGCCGTTCAGCCCCGTGCTCGGGCGCCCCACTATCGCCGAACCGGATTCCGGCGTCTCGGCCCACATATTGTCGCCAAGCGAAACCAGCCCCTGGTCGCTGCGGAACGTCGCCAGTGCGATCTGGCCGAGGTTCTTGGTCTGGCTGTTGGTATAGCGTCCCTGGATGATCCCGTCCTTGCTGATGACAAGCCCGGCGATCTGCCCGGAGGTATAGCCGTCCTGTATCTTGTCGTTGATCGAGAACGGCGAGCCGAACTGGGTCACATTGTCGAGATCCATGTTGATGTTCAGGTTCGCCGCGCCGTTGCTGAGCGGCCCCACGGTGTAGTTGAGCGTGCCGGGAGGCGGATTGAGTTTTCCGTATCCATCGAAGGAAAGCGTGGGAGAGGTGCCGAGCGTCCGATCCGTGCTCACATCGCCATCGAGCACGGCGTGGACGTCCCATCCGCTCGGATTGATCCCCGTCCGCACGAAAAACAGCCATAGCGAATGCTGCCCGCCGAGGCTGTCGAACACGGTCTCCGAGGTCGTGTAGTTATAACTGTCCGCGTTCGTCGAATCGAACGGCGTCATGGAAGGCAGCGCCGCGTCGGCGCTGAGATTGGCCGCCTTGACATCGAAGCGCGTCGTCGCCTTCGGCTCAACCTCGTTGCGCGGCACGAAAAGCGGCTCGATCGTGCCGCCGGACACCAGCAGGAAGCCGCTGTCGTCGGCCCGGTAGCCCATCACCCGTTCCCCGGTCGGCGTGACGATATAGCCTTCCTTGTCGATGTCGAACTGGCCGTTGCGGGTATAGGCCGTCGTGCCGTCATGGCGTCGGATCACGAAAAAACCGTTCCCGTTGACCGCCACGTCGAGCGGATTGTTGGTCGTATTCAACGGGCCTTCGGTGAACTTCTGATACACCGCGGCAACCCTCGAACCGATGCCGACCTGTATCGACGAAGTCGCGCCGGTGAGCGCCGAAGCATAAACATCGGCAAAAATGGCATTGCCCGCCTTGAAACCGACGGTACTGGCATTGGCGACGTTGTTGGAGATAACGTCGAGTGCGCGGGAAGACGAATTCAGCCCACTGAGTCCCTGTTGGAAGCCCATGATTTTTCTCCTTTTTTTACAGAATCTGTCTAATATCGTCGAGCTTGAAGATGCCGAGCGCCCCCACTTGCAGATCGGTGCCGCTCGCCCCGTGGATCGCGCTCGTCACCAGTCCGAATTCCAGCGTCCTACCCGCCACCGCCTTGCCGCCAAGGCTCGCTTCCATCGTCACGCTGTAGAGGCCTTCCGCCGCCTGCGAACCATCGGTAGCCAGGCCGTCCCACACATAGTTGTGACTGCCCGCCTCCACGTTCTTCAACTCGATCGACGCCACCGGCAGGCCGCTGGCATCGCGCACGGTGAGCGTCACCGTGTCGGCGGGGCTGTTCAGCTCGAAGCCGCCTATCGCGCCCGCCTCGGTCAACCCAAGCCCCTTGCCCTCGACCAGCACCCCGCGCCCGACCAGCGCGGCGCTGTCCGAAAGCGCCTGCGTACCGAGCAGCGACGTGACCATCTTGTTCAGCCGCTCGATACCGTCCACCGTACTCATCTGCGCCAGTTGCGATGTCAGTTCGGCGTTCTCCAGCGGATTCATCGGATCCTGGTTGCGCAACTGAGTCATGAGAAGCGTCAGGAAACGGCTCTGCTCGCTCTCCCCACTGCTCTTGGCAGGCTCGCTGCGCCCCAGGGCGGCATAAAAACTCGCGCCCCCCGAAACCGTATTGTCGTAAGTGCTCATCGATTACTCCCCTGCTGCGGATAATGCTTGCCGGCCCTCATTGACCGATCTGCAAGGTACGCTGAAGCAAGGTTCGTGCCGTATTCATTACCTCGGCGTTGTTCTGGTACGAACGCGAGGTGGAAATCATGTTCACCATCTCCTCGACCACGTTGACATTGGGCATCTCGACGTAACCATCCTCGCGGGCGGCGGGGTTGTTCGGCTCATAAACAAGACGCATCGGCGCGGCGCTCTCGACCACCTGCGTCACCCGCACCCCGACCGACGCCGGGCCGGCATCCGGCAATTGCCGGGCGGCAAAAACGACCTGCTTGGCCCGGTAGGGCTGGCCGTCCTCGGACGTGACGCTATCGGCGTTTGCCAGATTGGACGCCGTGGTGTTGAGGCGCATCGACTGCGCCGTAAGCGCCGAACCGGCGATACTGAAAACGTTCAACATATTGCCGTCCATGGCGTTCCCCTTCACGTTCCACCGGCCCGCCACGGAACGGAAACCGTTCTTACTGGCCGGTGATGGCCTGCTGCATCGTGCGCAGCAAACCGTTGATAAAAGTGATGCTGGCCTCGTAATGCACCGTGTTTTCGGCAAAAGCGGCGCGCTCCTCGTCCATGCTCACCGTATTTCCGTCGACTGCCGACTGCCATTCGGCGCGATAACGCACGAAAGCGCCCGCCGGCGCACCCGGTCCGCCCTCCAGATGCCGGGCATGCGTCGCCGCCAAGGCCAGCGGCGGCAGCCCATTCCCCTGCCGCCCGCCCAGCGCCGCTGTCAGCGCCTCACGGAATTGCAGGTCGCGGGCCTTGAAATCCGGCGTATCCGCATTGGCGATATTCGACGCCAGCAATTGCTGCCGGTACGCCTGAAGATTCAGCGCGGCGCTATGAACGGCCAGATCGCGTTCGAGCAGGTTTTTCATCGCCTCTCCCAATATCGCACTTCGCAACGCATAATTCATGCCAGCCGATGCGAGGCGCTATAACTCACCGTAATAGCGATCCTAATCCCATCTTTCTCATCGCATTGCGCGAATAAGATCGTGGAATACCCGCCAATTCAACTCGCAGAAACCGCATATAAATGACATGGCTTTTCAACGGAAACTCATCACATTGCCGATTTCGTGAAAAAACACCGGATACGCCTCTCCAAACACAGGCAATACCGGCAAACCGGTAGGGAAATTCCTGCCGAGACATCCCGGCATTGCAAAAATGCACTCACCGGAATGCGCAAAAAATCACGCCGCTATCCGCGCCGCATCGTTACGGCAAATACGAATATTTCGACTACCGCATTCCGGCTAGGATGTAGCCAATAAAAGCTTCGCATTCCCTCCGAAGCGGATATTCAAGGAACACAAACCATGAAATGGCACACCCCAACCGCACGAATCATCACCACAGCCCTGCTGGCCGGAGCATGCGGCACGGCATCCGCCGAAATCATCTCCGGCATCAGCCTGGACGCCCAGTCCATCAAGGACTCGTTCGACAGCCTGAATGGCAACACAGGCATCCACTTCATCCTGACCAGCAACGACATCGCCAACGATCCCAAGGCCGGCTATGCATTCGCCGACATCGCCGCCTACGGCCCCTACCACGCAGGCATATACCCCAACCCCTCGTTCTGGACATTCTGCGTGGAACCCGGACAGAAAGCCTTTGCCTACACATCGACGGCGCAACTCGGCTACTCCAACGGAATGAGCGCGACGACAAGCGGCGCGGCCCTGACGGTCGGCGCAGCCTATCTCTACTCGATGGCGGCTTCCGATCGAATGCTGGTAACCTCCAATGCCGACATAAGCGCCCTGCAAAGCGCGACCCGCTTCCTGATGGGCGACATGTACGACATCGAACGCGGCACGAACTGGAACAGCAACGCCTATCTGAAAAACTTGCTGTCGATCAACGACGCGAATTATTGGACGTCCGTATACGACCCGGACGCCTATTACAGCGAAATCGGCAATTACAGCGTTTTCGTGATGAACGTAACCGCGTTCGACGGCACACCGGCGCAGGACTTTCTCTACTTCGCCAACGCCGCCAGCCCCTATACCCCGCCGCCCGTGCCCGAACCCGAAACCTGGGCCATGATGCTGGCCGGGCTGGCCATGGCGGGCGTCATCGCGCGCCGCCGCCATCCGGCCCGGTAAAAATCAAGCGCCGGCGCCGGTAGAGAATATCCGCGCAATCGTCATGGCGAGTCCGGCGGTGGCGACGATTGCGCCGATATTCCACTTGATGATATTGGATTCGGACCTTGCGATTTCGGCCAGTACTTTTGCAATCTCGGCATGTACCTTTTCGATGTCGGCCTGGGTTGCAAGTTGCTGGGAATGCAGCGAATAACGGTAGTCGATGGCCTTGTTGATAGACTCGACCGCCGCCCGCGCGGGTTCATCCGGCACGCCAGCGGCCTTGAAAGCGTTGTAGATTTCCAGTTCCATGGCGATGTTCTCCAATGGATGGGAGTCTAGCATGCGCTGCTGCGCGCGTCCCGCTTACATGCCATGCGCTTCCAATCATTCCATTGCTGTGCCACGGGCCGCGGCGTAAGCCTCGATTTCGTCGCCATCGGCATCCAGCGCGTCGACGTTCAAACAAACGCGCGGCAGCCCGTCCGTCCGGACGTGTCCGGGGCTTCCTCACCACGCCGGACACGCCCGAATGGAGGACTTTCAGAACTTCCAGCCCAGCCTCGCCCCGCCGGAGACGCCTTCGCGCTTGCCCGCATAGCCTTGCAGGCCGAACTCGATGGAGAAACGGTCGTGATCCTTGGGATGGAGAACCATGCCGATTTCGCCGACGAAGCTGCTGCCGCGCGGGTCGGGCACGTCGATCTTGCCATCGGCGGTGCGGGCATGCGCGCGATGGTCGAACTCATACTCATACGCCAGCCCCAGATACCACGCCTGGTGAACATCCCTGGTGCGGGTATAGCGACCGCCCGCGCGCAGGCGATGGGAATTGTCGTTCAGGAAGCGCACCCTCTCCCTGTCCTTGTTCAAATGGACGGTCTTGCCGTTCTGCCTCACCCAGTAATAGCGCAGGAAGGTATCGAAACCGTTGTGTTCGTCGGCCTGCCATTCATAGCCCGCGCCCAGATGCGCCCCGAACCAGGGCACATTCAGCTTGTACTTGGCGATTTCCCCGTCCACGTCGGTCAAATCGCGGGAGCGGAATTTGTTTTCCTGCCGCCCGCCGCGCAGCGAAGCTTCCAGGCGGAAACCCTTGTCCCAACGCTGGCGCGCCATGAGGCCGATACCGTAATAATGCAAGGTGCCGTTGCCCTTCATGTTCGGACGATCGGGATGGCCGAATTTCCCGTGGACATCGTATTCGCCGTAACCTCCCTCGAAAAAGCCGCCGATGAGCAAGGATTGGTCGTCCTTTTCGCGCTTCACGGCCTCGCCCGCGACCACGGTATAGCCCGTGTAATCCACGGTCGCGCCGGTATCGATGCGGACGGACGCGAAATCCGCCCCGCCGAAGAAGGCGCGGTTTTCCCCCCGGCGCAAGGCCAGGTCGGCCTGCTGGTAGCTGTGATCGGCCAGCCAGTTCGCGTTCTGCCCCAATAGCGCCAGACCGGCGATGCGGCCTTCCGCGACGATGCGCGCTTCCTTGGCGGGAATTGGCGCATCGAGAAGGCGGGCGACGAGCCGCTGGCTCGTTGTGCCATCGTGGCTATCCTTGTCGACAGTGAAGTTATAGGCTCGTGTCATTCCTTGCCGGGCGTAGGCGGAATTGTTGGCCGGGTCGTCGCCAAGGTCGTTGTCGCCATCGGTTTCGATCAGATAAAACTCGTCGCCAGCCTTGAGCGGCGCCCCCGCGGCGAAATTCGAGAGGCTCACCGTTGCGCCATATATATTGGCATTGGTCGTTCCCGTAATGGTCAGCAAAGCCGTACCCGCTTCATCCACGGTGGCGGCATCCAGGTTGAAATGCAGATGGCCGTTGAGCGTCGCCGAATTGACGGTCAGCTTATTCGCGCCCATGACATTGATGCGGCCACCGGCATTCAGGTTGACATCGTGCGCCGACGCTTCCAGCGTCATGCCGGAAAGCAAGGTGGTAGTGCTGCCGGACTCAAAATGTACCACGTTATCTACCACGTAGTTCGAGCCAGTGTAGCTGTTGCTGGCAGTGAACACGTTCGCTCCGCCCCAGAGGAATTCGCCCGCGCCCCGCACGGTCATGGCGAATTTCCGGTTGGTGTCAGCATTACCATTATCCTGGTTCACCTCTATCGGATCGTAGAGCGCCACCGTGCCGCCCGATTGCGGAGCAACGATAAGATGCGCGTCGGACAGGGCGAGATTATCGGTTGCCTCAATCCCCTCTCCTCCGGTAACCATATTCATCACCTTGCCGAAATAGAGGGAATTCGTTCGCAAAGCAGCGTCGCCCTCCTTTATCTGATTATTCCGGAATACCGTGCTGTTGCCGCCAGTGGCAGTCAGTTCCAGAGTGTTGGCATAATTGGTAGGGTGGTCGGGGCCAGCCAGGCCGGTATCCACGGTGACAGTGCCGTATACCTTGGCGCTTGGGGCACTGCTCTCTTTATAAGCAGTGTTGTTATTGATCGTCGACGTAAAGGTATTGTCAGTGAAGGAACTGTCACTGATGGTCATGGGAATGAAACTGCCGTAGCTGTATATCACCCCACCCATGATCTGCCCATTGTTGGCCGTCACCTCATTGCCGGTAAACACGCTTTTTTCAAGCAAACCAATGCCGGTAATCTGCTCATGATCGTCGTCCACTACATCGCCGGTCACACCGATCAGGCCGCCGCCGTTGATATAGGTGCCCGCCGTGATTTTCGCGCCCTGGAATACGTTCCGGGTGATTTCCTGGATATAGGCAAGCCCGTTATTTGAGCGCACACCCAGTACGCCGCCGCCGAAAATATAGCCACCCGCGGTAACGGTCGGCTGGATGAACTGGTTGTCCGCGACATCCGTAATCAGGGCATTCCCACTTCCGGCATCGACCCCGACGATACCGCCGCCGACGATGTTGCCGGCGGATGTGGCGGATGTCGTGGTCGTCACGACTTTCTCGAAGCGATTTTTCATAATACCTATCGCGCCGGCTGTACCAGCCTCGGCACGAGCGCCGACGATGCCGCCGCCGGTGATATCGCCGCCTATTTGGGTATGGAGATTGGTAAAGGTATTGTTCGTTACAAACCCAATCACACTGGCATCTTCACCACTCTGATCCGTCGCATCCACCCCGATGATCCCGCCGCCTGTCAGCTTGCCAGTGACCTCGACGTTCAAATCATCGAAGTAATTGTTTTCCACATTGGTCAGGCCTGCCCACGTTTTGGAGGACAGCCCGACGATGCCGCCGCCGGAAAGATCGCCGCTACCCCCCGTCCCCACCTTGACTGTCAAACCTTTGAAAACGTTATCACTCAAACCGTTGAGGCTGGCCATGCTATTGTTGGCGCGCAACCCGACGATGCCGCCGCCGGAAAGATAACTTCCGACATTGACCTGCGCATTCAAAAAGAGATTGCCGCTCGCGTTGCCGAGGAAAGTACGAACGCCATTGGCAGGAATATAGCTAATGTCTTCTCCTTCTCCTTCATCTTTGTTCCATTTGGCAACCTCACCGTCATTGCTCTGCAAGCCGACGATGCCCCCCCCCTTGAGATAGCTGTTGGTGCTCGTGGCTATACCGGCAAAAACATTATTGTTGAGCACATCAAGCTCGACAGCGGCACTGGAAAGGCCATTGATACCGATCACCCCACCGCCGCGCAGGGAAAACTTGCTGCTTACATCAATGCTGCCGTTACTTCCATTACCAAAAATATTGTTGGAAACAGAAATGATTTTGGCGTAAACAGCGTCATCAGACATCTGGCTGTTGTTGTTAACGCCCACCACTCCACCCCCCAGGATAATATCGTCCGACTTCACCTTGATGCCGGTAAAGAGATTGCTGTCCAGCAAGTCGATCGACGCATCCCCCTTCACTGAAGCGGGCGTGGAAACCGCATCAACACCGATCACGCCGCCGCCTTCGATATAGGCGCTCTCCGTGTCACCATTCTCATAGCTCGTGGTCAACACGCTCACGTTCTTGAAAACATTACCGGTAATGTTACCTATCTCGGCGGAAGCCGAATCAGCGTGCGACTCCCCGGTGGCACGCAATCCGATAACCCCGCCGCCTGCCAGATAATCCGTGTCTTCTTTTCCACGAAGAACGATGTGTACATTACTGAAAGCATTGCCTGTCAAATTTCCCATGGAAATGTCTACCGTGTTATTTTTGACATTGCCTATCAGCCCATTGACCATGCCCTGCTTAACCGGGGAAATATTGTTATCTACTGTAACATCCTTGAAATACAGGTATTCCAAACTCAAAGTCTGGCCGATGCTAATATTCAGCCATTTACTTTGGTCGGAAAGCTCAACTGCTTTCGTTCTTGCAGCATTACTTCCATCAATATAAACCAGATTGGCAGGCAGACTGAAAGCATCGACCCGGCCTGTAATCAGTCCGGCAAGTACACTGGCCGTATCCGTCTTTTTGGCGTTGACATTCGATAGAAGGTCGCCAGACAAGTTAAAGATGCTGACCGGAAAATTGTTGGTCACATTGCCGCGAAGGATGGTTGGATGTGTGATTAAAACAGCTGTTTCATTATTCCCGAAGGTAAAGCCGGGACCGGAAAGCGTAACCGTGTTACCTGCCGCGACAGCACTATTCAACGTGCTTCTGTTTCCCACCTGCGCGAACGCCGCAACAGGAATGAGCAGCCCGGACAACAACAGGAACACACCGAAGTTCTGCACCACATCCTGCAAGCGGGCGCCGTAGAAATTGCCGGCAAGTTTTTTTTCGCCAATCGTCCTCATTTCACACCCCCTTCTGTCGGCGCAGCGGTCACGCCGCCGCACGCCTTCGCACAAACGGAAACCGCGGACACAACCGGCGACGGTCTCTCTCCGTCCGCTGCCGCGGAAGAACGACCTATCCGAGTGACATGCCATGCATTCATGCCCGCGCGTCGACCACCATGAGTTTCAAAAATAAGCGTAGACTTTACAAATCAATGGTTTATCCGCCAAAAACATCACGAAACAGGCGTTTCGCCACCACGGAAACTACGCTGTGTCATACTCATACCGGGACGTAAAGACACCGAGGAACTTTTTCTCGGCATACCGGAATATCGCCGTGACAGCGCATCGGGTGTGTCATATTCACTCTGGAACGGACGTGGAAAGGCATCGCCGGAGCGCGGGCGAGAGAGAAAGGGGGGAGACTCACGAAACGGGAAAATCGCACGCAAGCCTTGGCGGCGGGAAGCCCGCAGTGCGGAAAAGCGCAGCACTTTCCGCCGGTCGTTTCGTTGTCGCGTCAGCGGTGCAAATTCATGAACGGAATAATGGGCGCAACGACCGGCAGGCCGCCCGGTCGAAGTCATCGGGGGAGACGGCGGTCTCGGGCGATGCCCGCGTTGTTCGCGGTTCTAGGCCGATCCGCGACGGTTGAATCGCCTGCATCAATCAACCGGCGGCCCAGGGCCATCGCCTCAATGAACTGAAGCAAGTTTTGCGGACAGTTCGATTCCAAGCGCCTTCATTACGGCCAGCATCGTGCGCAACGTCGGGTTGCCTTCGGCGCTGAACGAACGGTAGAGTTGTTCGCGCGACAGGCCGGTCTGGCTGGCGATCTGCGTCATGCCCTTGGCGCGGGCGACGACGCCCAGCGCATGGGCGATGAATCCCGGATCGTTCGTCTCGAACGCACCGGCCATGAAATCGGCGATAGCCTGGCCGGAGGTCAAATCCTCGGCTGGATCGTAGGTAGTCAGCTTTTCGGTCATGTCATTCCTTCCATTCATCGGCGAGGCGCAGCGCGGTCTCGATGTCGCGCATCTGCGATCCTTTGTCGCCACCGCACAGCAGGACGACGATCGTGTCACCGCGCCGCTGGAAATACACCCGGTAGCCGGGGCCATAATGAATGCGAAGCTCGCTGACGCCCTTGCCCACCGGCGCGGCGTCGCCGGCATGGCCATAGGCCAGCCGAGCCAGGCGTAACGCGATGGCGGCGCGGGCGCGCTCATCCTTGAGCTTCGCCCGCCACTTGCGGAAGGTTTCAGTCTGCTTCAACTCGATCATGCGGGAAGTGTAATCTATAAACTACGACGAGACAAGCTTGCCATCAACCTCGATAACGCGCAGGGCGGAAAGCCGTCCCCCCGCCGGAGGCGTCCGGCGGCGCGCGGCATATTTCCCGGTTTACCGCAAAGGCGCTTGATGGATGGTCTTGCGAACAATACTATCCATGCCATGGACACCGCCGCGAGGCTTCTGGATGCCATGCGCTTTGGTATTGACATTTCCGGCGGCAAAAACGGGGCAAGGCAAGACGGCGCGATCGCCATTGCGCCAGCCTCGGCAACGCGCGCCCTCCTCCGCTGGCTTGCCGCGCTTGCCGCATTTGCCGCTACGGCAAACCTTGCCGCGCGGCAGCCGCCCGCAGCCGTCGAAACTGCCGCCCGCGCGTTCATCGAGGCGCAAACAGAAGGGCTTGCCGGGGATATCGCTATCGAAGTCGGGCCGCTCGATCCCGCCAATCAGCTTCCGCCCTGCGAAGCGCCGTCCGCATTCTTGCCCGCGTCGACGCGCCCCTGGGGAGCCTTCAGTATCGGTATCCGCTGCGAAAGGCCGGTGGCGTGGACGGTCTATCTCCAGGCGCGGGTAAAAGTGACCGCCGATTATGTCGTGACTGTTCAACCCCTGCGCGCCGGGCAAATCATCGGCCCCGACGATCTCGGCTTCCGGCGCGGCGATCTGGCCGCCCTGCCCGGCGATGTGCTCACCGATCCCAGTCAGGCGACGGGCCGCCACACCCGCTATGCGCTCGCCAAGGATCGCCCCTTGCAGACCCGAATGTTGCGCACGCCCGCCGTCGTGCGGCAAGGTAGCGAGGTGACTGTTTTCAGCCACGGCGCGGGGTTCCAGGTGTCGAACGCGGGACGCGCCCTGAATTCCGCCGCGCCGGGCGAGGCGGTGAAGCTGCGGTTGCCGGACAATCGCGTCGTCACCGGCACGGCGCGCACCGATGGCACGGTGGAAATCGCCAATTGACAGGGAAATGGCGCGCAAAACAACGGGCCGCCGTTTTTTTGCGGACGCGCTAAAGTTTCTCTATCCCCTGCCGTAGCATGAGGCACTCTCTCTATTCTTTCCCCGGAGTCTACATCATGAAAATCGAGAGCCTGGGCAAGCCACCTGGCCCCGCTCATGTCAATGAGGCGCATGCGCGCCCCGGTTCGGCGGTTCCCAAGGCCAATACAGGGGAAAGTGTACAGTTGTCGCCGCTGGCTTCGACTTTGCAAAAGGCCGAAGCCGCGCTGGCGGAAACGCCGGAAGTCGACGGCAAGCGCATAGAAGAAATCAAACAGGCCATCCGCGATGGCCGCTTCCAGATCGACGCCAACCGCATTGCCGACGGATTGCTTGCCGAGGTGCGGCAAATGCTCGATAACCAGGCCGACCGTATCTGAATAGCCGGCGGCCACGGCGGGAATTGCGCGGCAGTGACGCAATTCCCGCCATTTTTTTGCCTGCCGCCGCGCTTGCCCTGGCACGGATGATGCTTGAGAGGTCTCGTCCTTTCATCTTTTCTTCGGTGCCGCCATGCAGACTCCCGCCCCCGCCGAACTCCAGCGCCTCGCTTTCTTGGTCGAAGCCGAGGCAGGCCAGCTCAGGGAATTCCTCGATCTTCTCGAACGCGAGAGATCCTTGCTCATCTCCGGCGATACCGACGGGCTGCTGCCCTTGACCGAGGAGAAGAACGAGCGTTACCGCCAATTGCAGCGCCTGCACGATGATCGAGCGATGCTGCTGGCGCGTTGCGGTTTCGCCAACGCCGACGCCGCGCTGCGCGCATTTTGCGGCAGGTTGCCAAAAGTGCTCGCGCGTTGGGACGAGGCGCTCGCATTTGCCGCGCAGGCGCGCGAGTACAACGCCATCAACGGACAATTGATCGCCGAACGCATGCGGCATAATCAGACCGCCCTGTCCGTGTTGCTTTCCGCCGCCGACGAAGCGCCGCTCTACGATGCGGGCGGACATTCGCGCCCGACTGGCAGCGGGCGCATTCTCGGTAGCGCCTGAATCCGGCATCGGGCCGCAGCGCGGCGCTTCCCTGGGCTGTGTGAAGCCGCCGGACGGCTTCCCGCTTGCCACAGGTTGAATCCGGCGTGAGAACCGGGACACACCAGGCGCAGGGCGTCGGCGCCGGGTTTCCGAGAGATCGACACCGGGCCGGGCTTGACGCGGCAATCCCGACGATCCTTCCATTCGCCGGCGATGTCCGGCAAGGATTGACTTGACGGGGGCGTCTCCCCTAGGATGTCGAGCGTTTTGTCGCCGCGCCGCCAAGCGGCGCGCCAACGGAGAGAAGATGCACAGGACTGTTCTGCTGCAATTCGGCGCAACGTTCCTGGCAGCGGTCGGAGCGGCGGTTTTTTTCGGGGCGCGGGGCGCGCTGTCCGCAATGTGCGGCGGTCTGGCCTACGCATTACCGAGCGGCTTCTTCGCCTGGCGGCTTTTCATGGCGTACGACCGCCAAGAGCGTGTTAAAGTGACGGCCTTCGTCGCGGGCGAGCTGGTCAAGCTCGTTTCGGTCGCGGGACTGCTCGCGCTGACGGCGGCGGTATACGGGGATGTCCATTGGGGCGCTTTCCTGGCCGGGCTGGTGTTGGCGCTGAAGGCGAATTTGTTTGCATTTTTGGTGAAGACCTGAACATGGCTACTGAGCACGCAGCAGCAGCGCCCAATCCGGGCGAGTACATCGTCCACCACCTCACCCACCTCAACAGCCTTGGCGAAAAGCAGAAAGACATCATCGACCCGCTGGTCGTCAATTACGACACCCTGTTCTACTCCGTCGGGCTTGGGCTTCTTACCGTATTCCTGTTGTGGCTGGCGGCGCGCAGGGCGACTTCCGGCGTGCCGGGGCGCTTCCAGGGCAGCATCGAAATGCTCGTCGAAATGGTCTCCGACCAAGCCAAGGGCATCATCCACAGCGCCGAGTCGCGCCGCTTCGTCGCGCCGCTGGCGCTGACCGTGTTCGTGTGGATTTTCTTCATGAACGCGATGGATCTGCTGCCGGTCGATCTGCTGCCCATGCTCTGGCAGCAGGGGACGCACGATCCGCACGCCTTCATGCGCGTGGTGCCGACCGCCGACCTTTCGGCCACGCTCGGCATGTCCATCGGCGTGCTGTTGCTCTGCCTGTACTACAACGTCAAGATCAAGGGCGTGGCGGGCTGGGCGCACGAGCTTTTCACCGCGCCGTTCGGGGCGCATCCCGTACTGTGGCCGGTGAACTTCCTCATGCAGATCATCGAGTTCCTGGCCAAGACCATTTCGCACGGCATGCGGCTGTTCGGCAACATGTACGCGGGCGAACTGGTATTCATGCTCATCGCGCTGATGGGCGGCGCATGGACGGTTTCCGCCACGGGCGTCCTGCTTGCCGCCGGGCATGTGCTGGCCGGTACCGCATGGGCCATTTTCCATATTCTTATCATCCTGCTTCAGGCGTTCATCTTCATGATGCTGACCCTTGTCTACATCGGCCAGGCGCATGAAGAACACTGATTCCGGTGTCGTAGCCGCGGATTCTTCCGCTTGTTGTCTGTTTCAGCCTCAACCGCATTGTCATTGTTTCTGTTTCTCTAAGGAGTCGTCATGGAAAACAACGTTCTGGGTCTCGTTGCGCTGGCCGCCGGTCTGATAATCGGTCTGGGCGCGGTCGGCGCTTGCATCGGCATCGGCATCATGGGGTCGAAATATCTCGAAGCTTCGGCTCGTCAGCCCGAGTTGATGAACGCCCTGCAAACCAAGATGTTCCTGCTGGCCGGCCTGATCGACGCCGCCTTCCTGATCGGTGTCGGCATCGCAATGATGTTCGCCTTCGCCAATCCGTTCCAGTGATGGGTTCGCGCGCCTCCAACCGTTATCGAGGACAAGAACCGTGAACCTGAACGCCACCTTGTTTTTCCAACTCGTCGTCTTCCTCATCCTCGGGGGATTCACGATGAAATTCGTGTGGCCGCCCATCGTGAAGGCGCTGGACGAGCGCGCGAAGAAAATCGCCGACGGACTGGCCGCCGCGGAAAAGGCGAAGTCCGATCTGGCGCTGGCCGACAAAAGAGCCATCGAGGAATTGCGCACGGCCCGCGAAAAGGCGGGCGAGATACGCGCCAATGCCGAGCGGCAGGCCAGCGAAAAGGCCGAGGACGCCCGTGCCGAAGCCGCGCGCATCGTCGCCCAGGCCCGGGAAGCCGCGCTGGCCGAAGCCGGCCTGGCCGCACAGCAGGCCCGGGACGCCCTGCGCGATCAAGTCGCCCTGCTGGCCGTCGCCGGCGCCGAGAAGATACTGCGCCGCGAGATCGACCCCAAGGCGCATGCCGACCTGCTTGCCAATCTGAAACAGGAACTTCGATAAATCATGGCCGAGAACGTCACCCTCGCGCGCCCTTACGCCGATGCCGCTTTCGAGTTGGCCCAGGGGGCTGGCGCGCTGGCGTCATGGTCGGAAGCCCTGGATCGGCTCGCCGCCATCGCGGGCGACGCCGGCATGCAGACGTGCATCGCCGATCCCGGCCTGTCCGCCGACCGGCTTGCCGGGCTGGTACTGGAAGTGGCGGGCAAGCTGACCGCCGAGCAGCAGAACTTCGTCCGCGTCCTCGTCGATAACGAACGGCTGCAAGTGCTTCCCGAGATCCGCGACCTGTTCGTCGTTCTGAAAAACGCGCACGAAGGCGTGCTGGAAGCCAGGATCGCTTCCGCTTTTCCGCTCGACGATGCCGCGCTGTCGTCGCTCAAGGCCGACCTCGAAGCCCGCTTCAAGGCTCGCATCGATGCGACCGTCACCATCGACCCCGAACTCATCGGCGGGGTGCGCATCGCCATCGGCGACGAAGTCATCGACGCCTCGGTTCGCGGCAAGCTCGCGAGCATGGCCGCCGCGCTCAAGAACTAGGAGTTATCGCAATGCAACTCAACCCCTCTGAAATCAGCGACCTGATAAAGAGCCGGATCCAGAATCTGCAACTTGCCGCGACTTCGCGCAACGAAGGCACGGTGGTATCCGTCACCGACGGCATCTGCCGCATCCATGGCCTGGCGGATGCGATGCAGGGCGAAATGCTGGAGTTCCCCGGCAATACCTTCGGCCTGGCGCTCAACCTCGAACGCGATTCGGTTGGCGCGGTCGTGCTCGGCGAATACGAGCACATCATCGAAGGCGACGCCGTCAAGACGACCGGGCGCATCCTCGAAGTGCCCATCGGCCCCGAACTGATCGGTCGCGTAGTCGATGCCCTCGGGCAGCCGATCGACGGCAAAGGCCCGATCGAAGCCAAGCTCACCGACAAGATCGAAAAGGTCGCCCCCGGCGTCATCTCGCGGCAATCCGTGTCGCAACCCGTGCAGACCGGCCTGAAGTCCATCGATGCGATGGTGCCCATCGGGCGCGGCCAGCGCGAACTCATCATCGGCGACCGCCAGACCGGCAAGACGGCGGTTGCGGTCGACACCATCATCAACCAGAAGGGCCAGGATGTTTTCTGCGTCTACGTGGCGATCGGCCAGAAGGCATCGACCGTCGCCAACGTGGTGCGCAAGCTCCAGGAACACGGCGCGATGGAATATACCATCGTCGTCGCGGCTACCGCCTCCGAATCCGCCGCCATGCAATACCTCGCGGCCTACGCGGGTTGCACGATGGGTGAATACTTCCGCGATCGCGGACAGGACGCGCTCATCGTCTACGACGACCTCACCAAGCAGGCATGGGCGTATCGCCAGGTTTCGCTCCTCCTGCGCCGTCCGCCGGGCCGCGAAGCCTATCCGGGCGATGTGTTCTACCTCCCCTCCCGCCTGCTGGAGCGCGCGGCGCGGGTCAACGCCGCCTACGTCGAAAAGTTCACCCGCGGCGAAGTCAAGGGCAAGACCGGCTCGCTCACCGCGCTGCCGATCATCGAAACCCAGGCCGGCGACGTGTCCGCCTTCGTGCCGACCAACGTCATCTCCATCACCGATGGGCAGATCTTCCTCGAAACCGACCTGTTCAACGCCGGCATCCGTCCCGCGATCAACGCCGGCATCTCGGTGTCCCGCGTCGGCGGCGCGGCCCAGACCAAGGTCATCAAGAAGCTCTCTGGCGGCATCCGTACCGACCTCGCGCAGTACCGCGAACTGGCCGCTTTCGCACAGTTCGCCTCCGATCTCGACGACGCCACCCGCAAGCAACTCGAACGCGGCCGCCGCGTCACCGAGTTGATGAAGCAGCCGCAATACTCGCCGATGTCGATCGCCGAAATGGGCATCGTCCTCTATGCGGTCAACAACGGCCATTTCGACGACATCGAGGGTTCCCGCGTACTGGCTTTCGAGGCAGGCTTGCTGCAATACATCAAGACGCAGCATGCCGCGCTTGTTTCCGGCATCCTGGAAAAGCGCGAGTTGGACGCCGACGCCGAACAAACCTTGGCTGCCGCGATTGCCGAGTTCAAGAAAAGCTGGGCTTGATGGCGTCAAGGGAGACGGAAGATGGCTAGCGGGAAGGAAATCCGTACCAAGATCAAGAGCGTGCAAAACACGCGCAAGATCACCAAGGCCATGGAGATGGTGGCTGCGTCCAAGATGCGCAAGGCGCAGGACAGGATGCGCGCCGCCCGTCCCTATGCCGAGAAAATCCGCCGGCTCGCCGCGCATTTGTCCCAGGCCAACGTTACCGATTACAAACATCCTTTCCTGATCCACAAGGAGCGGGTCGAACGGGTGGGGCTTATCCTGGTGACGACCGACAAGGGGCTGTGCGGCGGCCTGAACACCAACGTACAGCGTGTCGCCGTGAACGCGCTCAAATCCTGGGAAAGCGCGGGCGTGACCGAAATCCGCGCCTGCTGCATCGGTAACAAGGGACTGAGCTTCATGCAGCGCATCGGCGTCGGAGCCGCCTCGCACGTCGTGCATCTCGGCGACCGTCCGGCGCTCGAAAAGCTGATCGGGCCGGTGAAGATTCTGCTCGATGCCTTCCAGAAAGGCGAAATCGACGCCGTCCACATCGCCTACACCCGCTTCGTCAACACCATGAAGCAGGAACCGATGCTGGAACAACTCCTGCCGCTGGCCGGGGACAAACTGGGGACGCCCGAAAACGCCTGGGACTACCTCTACGAACCCGATCCGCAAGTGGTCATCGACGACATGCTGGTGCGCTACGTCGAGGCGCTGGTCTATCAGGCGGTGGCCGAAAACATGGCTTCCGAGCAAAGTGCGCGAATGGTGGCGATGAAGGCGGCTTCCGACAACGCCAAGAGTGTCATCGACGAACTGCAACTGGTCTACAACAAGACCCGCCAGGCCGCGATCACCAAGGAATTGAACGAAATCGTCGGCGGCGCCGCCGCGGTCTAACGGATCTATTGACAAGGAAACACGATGAGCAACGGTACTATCGTTCAGTGCATCGGCGCGGTGGTGGACATCCAGTTCCCGCGCGCAGCGATGCCCAGGGTGTATGAAGCCCTCAAACTCGAAGACGCCGCGGATTCCTTCGCCGAAAAAGGCTTGACCTTCGAGGTGCAACAGGAACTTGGCGACGGCGTGGTGCGCACCATCGCCCTCGGCTCCTCCGACGGCCTGCGTCGCGGCATGAAAGTCGCCAGCACCGGCGGCCCGATCGCGGTGCCCGTCGGCCCTTCGACACTGGGCCGCATCATGGACGTGCTGGGCCGCCCGATCGACGACGCGGGCGAGATTCCCACGGACGAACGCCGCGCCATTCACCAGAAAGCGCCGAAATTCGACGAGCTTTCGCCCTCGGTCGAACTGCTGGAGACCGGCATCAAGGTCATCGACCTTATTTGCCCGTTCGCCAAGGGCGGCAAGGTCGGCCTGTTCGGCGGCGCGGGCGTGGGCAAGACCGTGAACATGATGGAGCTCATCAACAATATCGCCAAGCAGCACTCCGGCCTGTCGGTGTTCGCCGGCGTGGGCGAGCGTACCCGCGAAGGGAACGACTTCTACCACGAGATGAAAGACTCGAACGTGCTCGACAAGGTAGCCATGGTGTTCGGCCAGATGAACGAGCCGCCGGGCAACCGCCTGCGCGTGGCGCTGACCGGCCTCACCATGGCCGAACGCTTCCGCGATGAAGGCCGCGACATTCTTTTCTTCGTCGACAACATCTACCGCTACACCCTGGCCGGCACCGAAGTCTCCGCCCTGCTGGGCCGGATGCCTTCCGCCGTGGGCTATCAACCGACGCTGGCCGAGGAAATGGGCCGCCTGCAAGAGCGCATCACCTCCACCAAGGTCGGCTCGATCACCTCGATCCAGGCCGTATATGTTCCGGCGGACGACCTGACCGACCCCTCGCCCGCCACGACCTTCCTGCACCTGGACTCCACCGTGGTGCTCTCGCGCGACATTGCCGCGCTCGGCATCTATCCGGCGGTCGACCCGCTCGACTCCACCAGCCGCCAGCTCGATCCGCTGGTCGTTGGCGAGGAGCACTACAACGTCGCGCGCACCGTGCAACAGACCCTGCAAAAGTACAAGGAACTGCGCGACATCATCGCCATCCTGGGTATGGACGAGCTTTCCCCCGAAGACAAGCTCGCCGTGGCCCGCGCGCGGAAGATCCAGCGTTTCCTGTCGCAGCCTTTCCACGTCGCCGAAGTCTTCACCGGCTCGCCCGGCAAGTATGTGCCGCTCAAGGACACCATTGCCGGATTCAAGGCGATCGTCAACGGCGACTACGACAACCTGCCCGAGCAGGCGTTCTACATGGTCGGCAGCATCGAGGAAGCGGTCGAAAAAGGCCGCAAGCTCCAGTAATTCGCCCTATCCCGCGCGGCGGCCCGGTTCGCCGCGCGGCTTTTGAAGGATACAGACATGGCCATGACGGTTCACGTAGACATCGTCAGTGCGGAAGAACAGATTTTTTCCGGGCTGGCGGAGTTCGTCGCCCTGCCGGGCGAAGCGGGCGAACTCGGCATCCTGCCCGGCCACATGCCGTTGATGACCCGAATCAAACCGGGGGCGGTACGGGTGAAGGTTCCGAGCCGGGAGGATGAAGAACTGGTATTCGTCGCGGGCGGCATCCTTGAAGTCCAGCCCGGTCTGGTGACGGTACTCGCCGACACCGCCATCCGCGGCAAGGATCTCGACGAGGCCAAGGCGCTGGAAGCCAAGCGCAAGGCCGAAGAGGCGCTGACGCACCAGAACGCCCAGATCGACTATGCCAAGGCGCAAGCTGAACTGGCCGAAGCCGTCGCGCAGATACACGCCATCGAGAGATTGCGCAAGCACGCGCATTGAAAAGTCCTCGCGCGCGCAAGCCAAGCTGAAAAACCCCGCGCAGGCGGGGTTTTTCATGACCAGACGGCCTATTATTGGTAACCGACGTTCTTTCATCGAAAACCGAACTGACTCCGGCTGCAAACCTCCCCCTTCGGGGGGGGGATAACCCCATGCGGAGGAGGCGCAACCCCTTCCGCATCTTGCCACCCGGCCCTGCCGGACGTGGATTGAAACATTTTCCGTCATGCCTTTCCCGCAGCCTGCTGTCGTCCTGCTCTCGGGCGGACTCGATTCCGCGACCTGCCTTGCCATTGCGCGCGACCGGGGTTTCGATGCCCATGCCCTATCGGTCGCTTACGGACAGCGGCACGCCGCCGAACTCAACGCCGCCCGCCGCGTCGCCGTTGCGCTCGGCGCGCGCGAGCACCGCCTGGCCCATGTCGAACTCGGCCAGTTCGGCGGCTCGGCGCTCACCGATTCCCGTATCGCGGTTCCCGAAGACCGCGAAAGCGGCGACATCCCGGTGACCTATGTCCCGGCCCGCAACACTGTAATGTTGTCGATGGCGCTGGCCTGGGCCGAAACGCTCGGCGCAGGCGATATCTTCATCGGCGTCAACGCCGTCGACTACTCCGGCTATCCCGACTGCCGCCCGGCGTTCATCGCCGCATTCCAGATCATGGCCAGGCTCGCCACCAAGGCGGGCGTCGAAGGCCGTCCGCTCACCATCCATGCCCCGCTGATCGAGCTTTCCAAAGCCGAAATCATTCGCCTCGGCGCCGGTCTGGGAGTCGATTACGGGCTGACCGTTTCATGCTACCAAGCCGACGAACAGGGACGCGCCTGCGGTCGCTGCGACGCCTGCCGTCTGCGCCGCGCCGGCTTCGCGACCGCCGGCATCGCCGACCCGACGGCGTATTGTTGAATAACCCAGGCCGATCGACCGTCCATGCGGAATCTCTCTCACCGTGTCCCATCGATTCAGGTATAGAGTACATTCAGCCATTAGCTTGCGGCAGCCATACCTGCCGCGCGCCATCCCCGACTCTTTCCCAAGAACGCGCCGCTATCACCAAACAAACAAAATGGAAAAACAAAAACTGGCAGCCACGCTCCAGAAGCGGTTTTATAACGACAGTTATTCAAATGTGATACTGTCTCCCGCAGCATGTCCGTTTAATGCTGTAGACATACCAGGCGAAGATCTTTACCCTGAAATCGTCGAACAAGCATCCAGCGCCATCGTGCTGGTCGATGGAAAAGACAGGGTCGTTTTGTTCAACCCCGCCGCCGGACAATTGTGGGGACGCAGTAAAGACGAGGTCGTGGGCGCCAGCATTTCGCAACTGATGCCGCCCATGAAAGACGGACATACGCCCGGCCAGTCCGAAATCGACCACCTCGTCGGTCATAACGTGGAATTGCCCATCGAGCGTCCCAACAACACGCGGGTCTGGGCCGAAATCTCCGTTTCCCGCATCCAGGCCATGGGCAAACCCATGCGCCTGATCATCGCCAAGAACATCACGCTATCCAAAGTACACAAAGCCTTCCGCTATCAGGTTCTCCGCGCCATGGCGCAGACGGACTCGCTACTGGAAATCATGACTTTGCTTTGCCAGGAAATCCAGCGCATCGCGCCCGAAATCTCCGCCACCGTCACGCAAATCGACGGCGAGGGCCGCTTGCGTTCCCTGGTCGCGCCGGATTTTCCACAGCACACCGCGGCCCTGATCGACGGCATCGAAATCGGTCCCAAGGCATCGTCCCAGGCAATCGCGGCCTTTCGCGGCGAACCCGTGCTGGTCAGGGACATCGAACACGATCCGGGCTGGAGCGTCGGCAGGCGGGAAACGCTGGCGCTGGGCTACAAGGCATGCTGGTCGGCGCCGATCAAGACGCGCGATGGCCGCACAATCGGCATCCTGACTTTTTATTACCGCGTATGCCGCCGGCCAAACAACCTGCACGCGCGGCTGGCCGAAATCGCCGTCTCCCTGTGCGTGCTGGCGATGGAACGGGCGGCATCGTTCTCCCGCATTCATCATCTGGCTTTTTTCGACGATCTCACCGGCCTGCCCAACCGCAGCCTGCTGCATATCCAGGCCAGCCAGGCCATCGCGCATGCCGCCCGCAACAACGAACGGCTCGCGGTATTGTTCATCGACATAGACCGTTTCAAGAAGGTCAACGACTCCCTCGGGCACCCCGCCGGCGATACTTTGCTGCGCACCGTCGCATCCCGGCTGCGCGAGGCGACGCGCGAGGTCGACATCCTCGGGCGCTACTCGGGCGATGAGTTCATCGTCGTCCTCACCCAGTGCGACAGCGTGCACGCCAGCGAACTCGCCGGGCGACTGCTCGTCGCGCTTTCGGCGCCATGCCGAATCGGCGAGGTCACCCTGATGCCGGCGGCCAGTATCGGCATCAGCCTGTTTCCCGACAATGGCCGCGACATGGATGCCCTGATCCACGAAGCGGACACGGCAATGTACCAGGCCAAGCAAAAAGGCCGCGGCTGTTTCAGCTTCTTCAGCGGGCAACTGAACCAGATTGCCAAGGAACGCCTCACGCTCGAAACCGCCTTGCGCGACGCGCTCTCCGGCAACGAACTGGAAATTTATTACCAGCCGCAGATCAACATCGAAACCCACCAACTGCACGGCATCGAGGCCCTCGTGCGCTGGAACAGTTCCCAACTGGGGGAAATTGCCCCTGGCCGCTTCATCCCGCTGGCCGAAGAAAGCAATTTGATCAGTCCCCTGAGCCAATGGGTGCTGAACGAAGCGTGCCGCCAACTCGCGCAATGGCGTCAGCACGACCTCGCCATTCCTTCGGTGTCGGTCAATCTGTCACCCACCGATTTTCACAATCTGAACCTGAAACTGCCCCAATACCTCGAAGCCATTCTCCGTTCCCACGGCTTGCAGCCCAGCGATCTCCTGATCGAAATCACCGAAGGCGTGCTGATGGATTCCAATCCGGACACGATGAGGACGCTCCACGAGATCCACGCTCTCGGCGTGCGCCTGTCGATCGACGACTTCGGCACCGGCTATTCCAGTCTCGGCTACCTGCGCCACCTGCCTGTGCATGAACTCAAACTCGATCAATCCTTCGTGCGCGACCTCAACCGCGACCGCGCCACTCGCGCGCTGACCAATGCCGTCATGCACATCGGCGACAGCATGGAACTGACGGTCATCGCCGAAGGCGTCGAACACCCGACGCAACGCAATCTGCTTAAGGCCCAAGGCTACCAGGTCGTCCAGGGATTCCTGTTCTCACCGCCCTTGCCGCCGACGGCGCTGGAACGCTGGCTCGACGAGAATCTCTCCTTTACGCATTGGGAGTAACGCCAAAAACGAAAAAGCCGGATCGCTGGACACGATCCGGCTTTCGCAGGACTGCGGCAAAACCGCTCCCGGCTTACGCCACGGGCGCGGGCGCGGGCGGCGCGGCGCCGTCCGGTTTGTCGGCGTCGCCGCCGGCTTTCGGCTCGGGTTCGCGCACGGGCGCGGGCGGACGCGGCGGACGGCCCGCCATGATGTCGTCGATCTGGTCGGCGTCGAGGGTTTCCCATTCGAGCAGCGCCGCAGTCATCGCTTCGACCTTGTCGCGGCTTTCGGTGAGAATCTTGCGGGCCAGCGCGTATTGTTCGTCAATGATGCGGCGAATCTCCGTGTCGACTTTCTGCATCGTCGCTTCCGACATGTTCTGGTGCGTCGTCACCGAACGGCCCAGGAAGACTTCGCCTTCATTTTCCGCATAGACCATGGGTCCCAACGCTTCGGACATGCCGTAGCGCATGACCATATCGCGCGCAATCTGCGTCGCGCGCTCGAAATCGTTGGAAGCGCCGGTCGAAACGTTGCCGATGAACAGTTCTTCGGCGACGCGCCCGCCGAAGAACATGCAGATGCTCGCCAGCATCTCGTCGCGGTAAAGGCTGAGCTTGTCCCTTTCCGGCAGCGACAGGGTCACGCCCAGCGCGCGACCGCGCGGGATGACCGAGACTTTATGCACCGGATCGCAGCCCGGCAGGGTCTTGCCGATGATGGCATGGCCGGATTCGTGATAGGCGGTTTTCTTCTTGTCCTCGGGCCGGATGACCATGGACTTGCGCTCCGCGCCCATCATGATCTTGTCCTTGGCGCGCTCGAAGTCGTCCATGTCGACCAGCCGCTTGTTGGCGCGGGCGGCAAACAGCGCCGCCTCGTTGACCAGATTGGCGAGGTCGGCCCCGGCAAAACCGGGCGTGCCCCGCGCCAGCACCTGGGCGTCGACATCGGGCGCAATGGGCACCTTGCGCATATGGACCTTGAGTATCTGTTCGCGGCCGCGAATGTCGGGCAACGGCACCACGACCTGGCGGTCGAACCGACCGGGACGCAGCAGCGCCGGATCGAGCACGTCGGGCCGGTTGGTGGCGGCGATGACGATCACCCCGCTTTGGCCCTCGAAGCCGTCCATCTCGACCAGCAACTGGTTGAGCGTCTGCTCGCGCTCGTCGTTGCCGCCGCCCATGCCCGCGCCGCGCTGGCGGCCAACGGCGTCGATTTCGTCGATGAAGACGATGCAGGGCGCGTGCTTCTTCGCCTGCTCGAACATGTCGCGCACCCGCGCCGCCCCTACGCCGACGAACATTTCGACGAAGTCGGAGCCGGAAATGCTGAAGAACGGCACCTTGGCCTCGCCGGCGATCGCCTTGGCCAGCAGGGTCTTGCCGGTGCCGGGGGAACCCACCATGAGCACGCCCTTGGGGATGCGCCCGCCAAGCTTCTGGAATTTGGAGGGATCGCGCAGGAATTCGACCAGTTCGCCGACTTCCTCCTTGGCCTCGTCGCAGCCGGCGACATCGGCGAAGGTGATTGAGTTGGCGCTCTCGTCGATCATGCGCGCCTTGCTTTTGCCGAATGAAAAAGCGCCGCCCTTGCCGCCGCCCTGCATCTGGCGCATGAAGAAAATCCATACCCCGATCAGGAGCAGCATTGGAAACCACGAAACGAACACACTGGTCAGGAAGGATTCGTCCTTCGGCTCGGTCGCCTTGACCACGACGCCGTAACGCATCAGGTCGCCCACCATCCAGATGTCCTGGACGCCGGGCGTGTAGATCGTGAGCAGGCGTCCGTCCTTCGTCGTCGCTTTCAGCACGCGGGTACTATCGACCGTCACCGAGGCGATCCGCCCGGCCTTGGCTTCTTCCATGAACCGGGAATACTCCATCGGCGGCGAGGAAGGCTGGTAAGTGCTGAATTGGTTGAATATGGTCAACAATACGATGCCAATGACAACCCAAAGCGCGAGATTCTTGAAAAGATTGTTCAACGTGTCAACCCCGAAAGCCCGTAACGGGCACACAAACCGGAAGGGTCGATTCTAGAGGCGATCCTCCCGCCCGGCAAATCAATATTCGCTATTGTCGTTATATTGGCGCATTGCGCCGCGCGCTATTTGCCACGAACATCAGGCGCGCGGCTGGCTTCCCAACAGATAGACCTCGGCGCTGCGGTCGCGCGACGCTTTCGGCTTTCGCACCTGGACGGACAGGAAATACCGCGCCATCTCCCGGCGAAACGCCATGAATCCTTCGCCCTGGAACACTTTGACCAGAAAGCGTCCGCTAGTCCGAAGGCGGCGGACGGCAAAATCGAGCGCCAGTTCGCAGAGCATGATCGAACGCGCCTGGTCCGCGGTCGCCACGCCCGACAGATTGGGCGCCATGTCCGAGAGCACGACATCGATCCAGCTTCCGTCCAGGCGGCGCTCGAACTCGGCGAGCGTCCCGGCATCGGAAAAATCGCCTTGCAGGCAATCCACCCCGGCAATGGGTTCGAGCGGCAACAGGTCGAGCGCGAACACGCGCCCCCCGCTCCCGCAACGTTTCGCCGCAACCTGGCACCATGAACCCGGCGCGGCCCCGAGATCCACCACCACCGCGCCGGGGCGCAACAGGCGATCGCGGTCGTCGATTTCCATGAGCTTGTAAGCGGCGCGGGCGCGATAGCCTTCGGCATTGGCGCGCTGGACGAAAGGATCGGCGAGATGCTCGCGCATCCATGCCTTACTGGTCTTGCTGCGTTTCATATCGGAGTTAGAATCCAGCCCCTTGCAGAGACTATACGAATGTAAATGCCCATGATCGAACTGACCCCCGCCGAGCGCCGCGCCCTGCGCGCTCGCGCCCATGCCTTGCACCCCGTCGTCGCCATTGCGGGCAACGGCCTCGCCGCCGGCGTCCTCGCCGAACTGGAACGCTCGCTCCAGGCGCACGAACTCATCAAGGTACGCATCCAGGGCGCGGAACGCGCACAGCGCGAGGCGCTGCTCGCTGAATTGTGCGAGGCGCTCGACGCCGCGCCCATACAGCACATCGGCAACATCCTCATCGTCTGGCGGCCCCAGCGCGAAGAAAAACCCCCGGAGAAAAAAGCGCCCGCGCGCCCAAACCCGGCCACGGCGAAATCCGCCGCGGCCTTTGCCGCCGCCGCCCGCCGCGCCGCGCTCGCCAAGGCCGTGGAAGAACGAAAACGCAACGAAGCGCGCAAGGGACGTTTCTACAGGGAGCCGCCCCAACGTCCGCGCAACGCGCCGCACGGCGGGCGCTAGGATACGCGATCCCGGCGACAAACCGAACGCGCAGCCGCTTTTAAAATCCGCCCGATTCCGCCGGAAACACATGATCGTCAAGCTCGACGGCTTTCCATCCCGAACGGACATCGGGAGCGGCAGCCCGCGATGAACAATCCGTCTTTACATACCAGGAACATGCTGGAGGCGGAGGTTGCGCAAAAGAACAATCATACCGGACTCATGGCCGCCGCCGATCCCTTGAGGATCGCCAAGCCATACCGCGACGATGTCATCGCGCTGGTCTGCGCGCTGTTTGCCTATGGCAACGCGAAAGCCATTGAAAAATTCCTGCTTTCGCTCGATTTTTCGGCACTGGACGGCGATGCAGAAAGCATCGAGGAGAAACTGAAAGGGCGATATTACCGTCTTCAGACAAACCGGGATGTGACGGAGATTTTCAAGACTTTTGCCGCATTCAAAAAACAGCATCGCATGGAAGATGTCTTTTTGAAAGCCTACCGAACCAGGGAGAGCGTCCTGGATGGGCTGGGAGAACTCATCCGCGCGTTTTACGATATAAATCCCTACCGGTCTCGCGGCTACGAATTCCTGCTCGGGAAAATCCCGTCGCGGAATCCCTCCTCGGCCTACAAAAGGTGGAATCTGTTCCTGCGCTGGATGGTGAGGGACGATGCGCTGGACATGGGACTGTGGAAAAGAGTGAAAAAGTCCTCCTTGCTGATACCGCTCGATACGCATACATTCAACATCTCGAAAGAACTCGGCCTTTTACGCAGGAAAACATACGACTTCAAAGCCGTTCTGGAACTGACCGAAACACTTCGCGGATTCGATGCGGACGATCCCATGAAATACGATTTTGCAATATATCGTCTCGGGCAATCGAAAAAGATCGGAGGCAGCTCCATGCCGGATGAACGAGAACAGCCCATGAAAGCGACACATTCCATTGCGCCGCGCAGGGTATCCAATACCAACCCGTCTCCGGGAAAACGCAAAGCGTAGCCGGGCCGGATCGTTGCAGGATCGCGCCATCGTTTCATGAGCATCGCGGATTGTGGACAAGCCTGGGATCGTAAGAAAAATCATCCACTGCGATTGCGACTGTTTCTATGCCGCGGTCGAGATGCGCGACGACCCCGCGCTGCGGGGCAAGCCGCTGGCCGTCGGCGGACGCGCCGAAATGCGCGGCGTGATCGCCACCTGCAACTATGAAGCGCGCGCTTTCGGCGTGCATTCGGCAATGTCGACGGCGCGGGCCTTGCAGCTGTGTCCGCATCTCATCCTGCTGCCGCCGGATTTCCGCCGCTACCGTGAAACTTCGCAGCAAATCCTCGCCATCTACCGCGACTACACGTCACAGGTGGAACCGCTCTCGCTCGACGAAGCCTATCTCGACGTGAGCGGTCTCGAATGTTGCCAAGGCTCGGCAACCCTGATGGCCGAAGAAATCCGCGCCCGCATCCGCGCCGAAGTCCGCATTACCGCATCGGCGGGCATCGCGCCCAACAAGTTTCTCGCCAAGGTCGCCAGCGACTGGAACAAACCCGACGGCCAGTTCGTCGTCCGCCCGCAGGATGTCGACGCCTTCGTCGCCGCGTTGCCGGTCGGCAAGATTTTCGGCGTCGGCAAAGTCACGGCAACGCGGCTGAAAAAACGCGGCGCGCAAACCTGCGGCGATCTGCGCGCCTGGGATATTGCCCGCCTCATCGCCGAGTTCGGGCGTTTCGGCACGGCGCTTCATCGACTCTGCCGGGGCATCGACGAACGCCCCGTGCGCCCGGATCGCATCCGCAAATCCTTGTCGGTGGAAACGACTTATGCCCACGACTTGCCCGATCTCTCCGCCTGCCGTACCGAACTGCCCGCCCTGATCGCGGAATTCCGCCGTCGTTTCGCCAGATTGCCCGCGCCAAGGCCGATACACAAGGCGGTCGTGAAGATCAAATTCGGCGATTTCTCGCAAACTACCGCCGAATGCACCAGCGCCGCGCCCGGCGAAGCGGTATGGACGGCCTTGCTCGACGAGGCGTGGACGCGCCGGGAGCGAGCCGTGCGGCTACTGGGCGTCGGGGTGCGATTCGTGGAAACCGATGCGGACGAGCGCGCCGAAGACGAACAAGGCGACTTGTTCGGGTAACGCGGCCCGCCTATACCGTTTTATACCCGGCGCAAAAAAACGCGCCAGGGCGCGATTGTGTGGGTTTTAGCGTTTGCGCAGGAAAGGCGGGTAAACGACCGGGGTGCCGGGAGGGGGAGGCGGCGGCAGTTTTTCGCCGCTCACGAACTGCCCCGCGTCGTCGGTTTCGATCCAGGCGTATTGAATCGCCTCTTCGTACGACAGACCGCAAACAGCCTCTCCCTTGGGGCTTTGGGAGCGTATTTTGCCGTGATATTCCGGCGTGTCCAGCATGCCGGTCAGTTGGATGTTCCCGTTCGGGAGAACACAAAAAAATATCCTCATCGCCCGCCCTTTTGGCTCAGATCGTCCATGATAGCGCGGACGGTTTCCCGGGTCTGCGGCATGGCCTCCGCCACGTTGATCAACGTCGCCGTGCCGCCGCCGAAGCGTTCCGCAAACAGTTCCGCGAAGGTTTCCTGCCGGCCACTCGCGCCTTTTTGCAGGAAATAAAGTATATCGTCCTCCACGCCGGGCGGAAGATTCCTCCCCGTCCAAGCGGCCAAGTCCAGGGATTCTTTGGCATGTGCGGCCACGAACGCGGGTGATCCGCTGGCCGCCAGCAAGAGATCGAGCGCATGCCCGTGCTCGTGCCGCAACACCGTCCGGGCGCGGGCAGCGGAAGTCACCGCGATCGTGCCGTCCTTAAGTTTCACTGTCGAGGCGATGGCGATGATTCTCTCCGGGTGCAATGTGACCCCGGCGTGTGCCAAACTACGCGCAAACCAGTGTAAAGATCGGCGCGCGCTTACACTCGGCATTGTTTTATGGAAACGCTGAACAAGTTGCCATGCAGGCGAATTGAAAAATATAACTCATTGATTTTCATGGTCTTTTACTTCGCAGGAATAACGAATTTCGACTTGATCAGTGTTTCCTTAATCGTTGCCCGGCCCATGGAGACATCCCGATAACCCCGGGTTTCGCCATGAGCGCTTTTGGCGAAGGATGGTGCTAAGATAACCATGAGCGGCGCAGACCAACCATGCGAAAGGGACCTTCATGCCTGACAATGATCTGCAAGACGTTTTCCTCGGTCGCCAACCCATTCTCGATCGCCACCAACAGTTGTTCGCCTACGAGCTGCTCTTTCGCAGCACAAGCGCCGGGAAGGGGCGTTTCGCCGGGTTTTTGGAAGGGGATCCGGCCGCGGCCGCCGCCGTCGTCGATACCTTCTCAGCGCTTGCGCTGGCCGATGCGCTGGGGCCGTATCCCGGCTTCATCAAAACGGATGAGGCGCTCTTGTCCGGCGGCCTTGCCGATGCGTTGCCGGCGCGCGCGGTGGTGCTGGAAATCCTCGATACGGTGCCCCGGACGCCGGAGACGATCGCCCGCTGCGAGCAGCTTCGGCAGGCCGGCTACATCCTGGCCGCCCGCGTGGGGGTGGAATCATTGGAATCGCCGGACATCGACGGCCAACCGCTCTTCAGTCTCGCGGAAATCATCAAGGTGGATACCGGCCGCGCGGGGCCGGAACGCCTGAAGCGGCTCGTGCCGGTCTTGAAGCCGCTGCGCAAGACCTTGCTGGCCGAGAAGGTCGAAAGCAATGAAAAGATGCGCCTGTGCCACGAGCTTGGTTTTGATCTTTTCCAGGGCTACTACTTTGCCCGCCCGGTGGTTGTCGAAGGCAAGCGGCTGCAAAGCTCGGAGACGGCGCTCCTGCGCCTGCTCGGATTGATCAGCCAGGATGCCGAGACCGCCGAGATCGAGGCGGTGTTCAAGCAGGAGCCGGCGCTGACGATCAGCCTCCTGCGCCTGACGAATTCCGCCGGCAGCGGACTGACGACCAAGATCACCTCGCTGCGCCACGCCATCACCCTGCTTGGCCGCCGCCAACTGCTGCGCTGGCTGCAACTTTTGCTCTACAGCGGCGCGTCGAGTTCGGCGTCGGCGGTCAGCCCGCTCCTGCAGCTTGCGGCGACGCGCGCGCGCCTGATGGAATTGCTGGTCGACTACACGCCCGAAGTCAAGCAGCAGGGGCGCGACCTCGTCGACCAGGCGTTCATGGTCGGCATCCTGTCGCTGATGCCGGCGCTCCTGGGTTCCACGGCCCGCGAAACGCTGGCCCAACTGCCGCTCGCTGCGCCCATCCTGGACGCGCTCAACGAACGCGTGGGTATCCTGGGCGACCTGCTCGCGCTCATCGAGGCGATCGAGGCATTCGAGGACGGGGCGCGGGAAAAGGCCGCCGCGATCCTGCCGCGCCTGCCCGGCATCGACACCGCGTGCGCCAACGCCTGCCTCGCGCGCGCCCTGGGCTGGGCCAACAATCTGGCGCGCTGACCGTCCGGGGGAGTCTCTCGCGCCAGGGCAATCGCATGAACAAAGTCATCGTGGTGCGCGAGCGTTCGTCGTTCTGTTTCACCCCGGAATCCTTCCTCGGCGCCTCCCTTGTCAGGGAAGAGAGACGCGCCTCCCTCCCCTGACAAGGGGAGGGTCGGGAAGGGGTTTGCGGGGGTGGAGCTTAGGAATTCGCGGCGCACCGCTCCGCGCTCGCGGAACAGGCCGCCTGTGCAAAGGGCGGCCCTGCCGGATAGGGAAGTGGGTAGGCGACCATTTCCTTCCACACCCCATGGCTTCATGCGAGGGCCCTGGAGGGTCAAGCGCGGCGCGTACCCGGAAGGAACATCACGGAATCATTGAAACCGGCCCGCGCTGATCATGCGGTTGAAGAGGACATAGGGCGACACCCAGGCGACGAGGTCGTCGAATTCGCTGCCCGGCACGCTGCTCGGCGGGTGGAGAACGAATTTATCGTCCCCGTTCTGGTTGGCGGCTTCATCCGCCCCGGCCGGCGCGGGATTCGTTCCGCCCGATACGTTGAAAGCGCCGTCCCCGTTCTTTCCGTGCGAGACGACTACGGCCGGGAGATGGCTGGCGATGACCGTGGTGCACGCCGCATCCTCGCAGGCCCTCATGGAAACTGCGGAGGAAGCAGCGGTCTTGAGCGTAAACCCGGTTTTACCATTGGAATAATCTTTCAAGACTCTGTAGCGGAAGCGATTGCCCCAAGCGTCTTCGCGTCCGACGCCCAGATCGCTCCACGGCAGCCGCCCTTCATCATTGAAGCATTCTCCTGCCGCATTCCGGTTTTCAGATCCGTCGCCGTCGGTATCCGGGCAAGGGAGGTAAGGGTTTTCGCCGACTGTCGACCTATTGCTCGCGGCGTATCCCAGCAGCGCTTCGGTGATGTCCGACAATTGCCGCTGCGTTTCACGGATGTCCTGCAAGTCCCTTTGCGCCGAAAGCGGAACCAGCATTCCGCCAACCAGCAGGGCGACGATGACGAGGACGATGGTCAGTTCGGCCAGCGTGAAGCCCTTGCAGCCTGAATATCGTATCGTCGTCATTCTTCAGCCCGGAGTTGATCGTTGCCGGTCGCTGTGCAGGAGACTGAGAAATCGAGGTTTCCCGACCAGGCGTCCGTGTTTGTGTCTTTGCAGACGTCCTTGTCCGCATCTTCAAGGTAGTCCGCAAGCGATGTGGACGGGCGGGTCTGCCCGCCGCGCGCCGTGCCGGGGGCAATGAGCACGTAGCTCATCGGCAGCCCGTCAAGGTTCAAGGTTTCCGTGCAGCCGGCGGCGGTGTCGTGTATCGCGTAGATCATCACGCGGCCCCAGCCGTTCTGCGTAAACCACCGGGCAACGGGCGAGGAAAGGTCTTCGGAGAGCATGTCTTCGGGCAAGCGTCCGGAGCAGATCGGGGTCACAACGTCGCTGGCGCACCTGGCAAGCGATTCCACGCTGGTCACGGAAGACGCGCAGTTGCTTCCATCAGGCGGGGCCGGATTAGGCAACTGGCCTTTTTCCGCGACGTGGTTTCTCAATGCGGCTTGCGCCTCGATCAAGGCGCGCCTTTCCAGAGCCGCGATGAGTTCCCGCGCGCTGATTCCGACGACGAGGTCGTTGACGACGAGATCGCCGCGCGCGTCCCTGGCTGGTCCCATGATGAACGGCCCCGTGGCGCCGGCGTTGTTCTTTCCGTCGAAGGCTTCGAGATAGCTCACTGCCGCATCGGGCTGCGCCGCCCGGTCCTGGCCGGGCAGAGGCGGCCCCGGCGCGAAGACGACCGCGGCCAGTTCCTCTCCGGCGGGTGTCAGCAGCGTGACGCCGTCGTTGGCGTAGAGCAGCAGGGAACCCCGGCTGTCGCTGTTGATCGCGGCCTTGTTCAGCCCGTGGTGGCGGAAATTGTCGCTGACGGCGTACCACAGCGATTCTCCATGGCCGTCGCGCAGCCTGTCCATGCCCAGGGATTTCCATGGCAGGCGTCCGATGGACGTTCCGCCCTTGCCCGAGCAGCTTCCCGAAGCGTTCCCTGAGCTGGCTTGGCCGAAATAGTTCCGGTCGGGACAGGGCAGGCTGCCGGGGCGGTAATACGTGGGTTCCGGCCCATCGTCGCCTTTCTTCGTCGCCGGGTTTTCGTCGCCCTGCATCAGCGCCCAGGCGATGAGCGCCTGTTTCGCTTGCGCGAGCGCTTCGACTGTTCTTCTTTGCCGTTCGATTTCCGGGTTGCTCCCGGCGAGCGAGCTGACCAAGACCACGCTGAAGGCGAGCGCCACCGCAAGCAGCATGACGAGCAGCGCGGCCCCCCGGTTTCGGGCGGGATGCGGGTTTTCGGCGCGCCGGCTGCGGTTCATCGGCGTGGAACGGTCTTGATCCGGATTTGCCCGTCGCCCAGGAGACCGGCGGTCTCGCCGGTGTTTCGGTCGACCGTGTCGCCGACGCTGGCTTCGGCGACCACGCCGTCCGGGGTGCGCACGACGATCCGGCCGGGGTTGGCATGGCTCGGCGTGACGGGAACGTCCCCGCCGTCGCGCGCGACACCGTTGATCCACACGGTGCGCCCACCGCCGCTGCGCGTGACTACGCCGTCGATCGTCAGCGCCGGATTGTCGGCGATTTCGGTGGCTTCTGCATCTTCTGCGGCTTCTGCAGCTTCGCGGCGCTCGATGAGACCGGATTCCCGCTGCCGGTCGAGCGCCTGCCGGCGTTCCGGGGTGAAAAACAGGCGGCCGAGTTCCTGGGCCGCCGCCGGCATTGGAAGCATGGCAAAGAGACAAAGCACGCAAGCAAGCATGAGGTGGAAGGGAAACCGGCGGCGCGCGGGTTTCATTGGGCATTCTCCGCGCCGCTCCCGGCCGCGCGCAGGGTGATCCAGTCGATCAGGCAATCCACCTGCAACAGTCCTTGCAACGGGTTGCCGGCGTCCGCCGCGAGCAGGCGCGAGAGGTCGCAGCGCTTGACCTGGATCAGCGCCGGCGCGCGCTCGCGCAGGTCGCCGAGCAGCCGGAGCAGATCTTCCTCGTGCAGCAGACGCGCTTGCAGCTTCATGGCGCTGGCGTACAGGCCGAACGACCCGGCCTGGGGCTGGGCTTGGGCCTCGTTCAGCGCGCGCCGCGGAGCGAATTCATAATGGATTTCGGGCAGGCGTCGCCGGTCGCGGATTTCGTTGAGCAGTTCGACCCATTCCAGGCGCGCTTCCTCGCCGATCACGCCACGCGCCGCGAGGCGGTCGAACACGGCGGCTTTCTGGCGGATTTCGTTCTCCTCGCTGCGCACCTGCCTGAGTTTCCCGCCGATTTCGTTGCGCTCCGCCTGCGCCGCCGCGAGCGCCGAGCGCGCCTCGGCGATCCTGCCATGGGAATATACGGCGGCGGCTGCGCCGAGCACGGCCATCAGCGCCATGGCGAGGAGGCTCGCGCGCAGCCGGGGGAGGTCGGAGACGCCGAACTTCATGGAGCGATCCTGCGCGTGACGCGCAAGCTGAAATCGCGCGGTTTTTCCTCTTCGCGCACGCCGTCGCCGCCGCGCAACGACGCGCCGGAAGCGACGTCGAGCGGCTGCCTGAAGACTTCCACCCGCCAATCCGGGTTGGCGCGCAAGGCATCGACGAAACGATTGAACGCGCCGAGCAACTGGCGGGCCGTGGCCTGGGCGTCGGCTTGCAGCGTTCCGCGCACGACGAGGCGCTCGCTATCCTCCACATCCTCCATACCCTGCGTATCCTCCGGCGCCTGCCGGATGTCGGCGCCCGCATCGTCGGGAACCGGGGCATCGGCGCCGCCGATCGTCCAGTCGAGGCGGTCGATCTCGATGGACGGCGCGGCTTCGAGGGCGCGGCTAATTTCCCGGTAAAAGGCGTCGGGCGCCGCGCTGCGCCGCTCCTCCGCGAGATAGTGGCCGATCACGCGCTTGAAGGTTTCCTCGTCGGCCGGCACGCTCGGAAAAGTCTTCACGATGTCGCCGTAGCGCTGCCGGCCCGACGCCGCCTCGGCGCCCAGCGCCTCGGCGTCGCGCGCGATCTGGCGCGCGTCGAACAGCGCGTCTCCGGAAAACAGCAGGCCGGCGGCCATCGCCAGCGCCCCGATTCCCTGGAGCCACGAACGCGCCTGCACGATCCGAAAGCTGTGGCGCAGGTCCTCGCCGGCGAACTGGACGCTTGGCGGATGCGTGGCGAGCAGGTGGAGAAACAGCGTCTCGGCGTGCGAATCCCGCAGCCCGGTCTTGAGACCGACGCGCCGCGCGCACTCGGTAATGTCGAGAAGATCGAAGCGCACCGCCTGAGTATCGACGCAGTTCGTCCGGATCGTATCAAACGCGCCGGGATGCGCCAGGACGTGCGCCGTGATCGTCTGGCCGCGCCCGATCAGGCGCTGGCTCGCCAGGTATTGCTGGAGCTTGAACGATTCCGCCGCCAGCGATTGCGCGATGCCGTTGTGCGGCAAGGGCGTCAGGCGGCTGAAGTGCAGTTTGCCCTTGTCGAAAAAGCTCTGCCGGATGCTCTGATCCTGTACCGAGAGCAGCATGCACGGCTCCGGCGGCAAGCGCAGTTCTTTGAGCAGCGGCGCGGCGACGAGCGGCAGCGAAAAGATCCCGGACAGCGCGGCGTCCGCGGCGGCGATACCATCGAGCCACGGCCGAAGAAAAGCCGGGCGGGTGAACGCGGCCAGGAGCAGGCGCTCGTCCTTGCGGCGGCCCTTTTCGTGTCCCAGGGACGCCGCCGCGGTCAGCGACGCGCCGTAGAACGCCTGCGAGAGCCTGCGTCCGATGACCTTGCGCCGGTCGGCGCCGGAGAGGTCGGGAATCGTCTCGACATGGAACCCTTCCTCGGCGACGTTGGCGAGCAGCGAAAAGGCGCTCCTGGGATTCTGCGCGAGATACCCGGCGAACTGCCGCCATCCGGCTTCCGTCGGCGAGAACGCCGCCTCGCAGTCCAGCGCGCCCCGCCGCCAGCGCCAGGCGGTCAACTGATGCGCGGAAAGATATAAGAGGCGCCGGGGTCTCATGAATTCACACCCTGATCCGGCTGGCGACGCCGCGGATCGGCGCCAGCCCGCAAGCCCGGGGGGAGCGAAACGAACCCCGGCCCATGCGAGCTTCACCGCGTTTCATCGGTCACGTCACCGGCAAGCGCATTGCGCCATTCCTGTGCTTCGGCTTCGCGCGCACGGTCGGCAGGCATCGCGCGGCATCCTTCGTCAAACGGAACATCGACGACGCAAGGCTTGACCCGGTCCTCGATGAACCGACTGATACGCCGTTTTCCGACCATTCGATGGAGTCCTTCGTATACCGCCTCGTCCAAGGTAATCGTCATCCTTTTGTGCATGATCTTTCCCGGACACGTCAAGCGCAGAGCGGATTATACCGATTGTCGGCGCGATTCGGCCCGCGTGACCCAGGGTAAGCTTCGCTCCCAGGGCAATCGCCTGTTCATGATCTGCGCCATGACACCTTGAGCCAGTAAAACCGCTTGCCTTCCCCTTCCCCGCTTGGCGCTAAACTTGATCCACAAGTATTTCCATCGTATCTTCGATGCGGAACAATCCCTGCCAGGAAGCTTGTAGGGCGGGCACTGCTACGCGCGGCCCACCCTGCGATCCCTGAATTCCTTGATCCGCAGGTCGGGCAACCCTGCCCGATATCGGGCCGTCGAATATGCGCCTTCGCTTGATCAACCGCCCATGTCGGGCAAGGTTGCCCGACCTACGGGCCTGTACTTCGCTACTTCGCTTTGTTACCTCTACTTCCGAGCGGTGGAAATACTTGTGGCCCAAGTTTAGAGCGGATTAATTTAGAGCACGTTAACAAACGAAGGCGCATAACGCATGGCACTTGTCATCAAAAGCGCGCGAGCGGTTGTCGTTCCGTCCCTCCCCTGACAAGGGGAGGACAGGAGGGGTTTGCGGCAGTGATATTGGCTTTTGGGGGGTGATTTACCGCCGTCAAACCCCCCTCATTCCCCCCTTGTCAGGGGGGAAGTGGACAAACGACCGCTTTCATCCACATCCTACGTCGGCTTCATGCGATGGCTCTGGGAATATAGGATCGTCATTAAATTAATCTGCTCTAAGTGCTCGTCAAAAAGTAAAACCCTACTTTTTGCCGGGTTAATTTGGGTTTGAAGGTGGGCAAAGCCCACCTTCAAACCATGTAAAAACAACGCAAAACCATCCCGGCCCTGGGGTTCTCTTGC
>JAISCE010000092.1 GCA_031265765.1 Azoarcus sp. | reverse complement strand
TTGAGGTCTTCGACGCCGTGGTCGACGGCGTTGCGAATCAGGTGGATGATCGGGTCGGAAAGGTCTTCGATCATCGTTTTGTCGATTTCGGTCTCCTCGCCCGCCAACACGAGTTCGACATCTTTGCCGAGGCTGCGGGCAAGGTCGCGGGCAATGCGCGGGTATTTCTGGAACAGCCGACCGATCGGTTGCATCCGCGTTTTCATCACTGCGTTTTGCAGGTCGGATACCAACAGGTCGAGTTGGCTGACCGCTACGTCGAGCGCATGTAGTGTTTCGGTGTCGTTGTTTCCGTTGAGGATGTCGCTGCGCAGGGCGTTGAGGCGGTTTTTGGTCAGGCCGATTTCGCCGGAGAGGTTGAGCACCTGGTCGAGCCGCGCGGTATCGACCCGGATGGAGGTGTCGCGCTGGCGTTCGTTGTCGCGCCGTCCAGAGGGGGCGTTCGAGCCTGGGCGGTCGGTGGCGCGGCGGCCCAGGGCGTTCTGGATGATGGCGTCGGCCGCGACGCTCGCGGGCGCGGCGGCTACCGCGGTGCTCGCGGGCGGCGCATCGGCCCGGCCTGCGGGCGCGAGGGCGCCGGCGACGGCGGCATGAAGTTGTTCCCAGTCGGGTTCGCCTTGTTTCGGCGCGGATGCCGCGGCAGGCTGCAAGGCGGTGGAAGCCGCTGGCGCGGGAGATGGCAAGGCGGCATGATCGGGGAGTTTTTCTCCGCTTTGCACGACCTTGAGCGCCTCGATCAAGGCCGGGTCGGCGGCTTGCGGTTGCGTGCCCTGGTGCAGTCGCTCGAACATGTCGCGCACGCCCGCCGTGGCGGAAAGGATGACATCCATGATTTCCGCCGTCACGACGAGTTCGCCGTTGCGCAATTTGTCGAACAGGCTCTCGGTGAGGTGACACAGCGTCACCAGTTCGGTGGCGTTGAGGAAACCCGCGCCGCCCTTGATGGTGTGAAAGCCGCGAAAAATGTCGTTGAGCAAGCCGCGATCGTCCGGACTGCGCTCCAGATCGACCAGCTTGTTATCGACATCCGACAACAGGTCTTCCGCTTCAGTGAGGAAGTCCTGCAATAGATCTTCCATTCCGGCAAAGTCACTCATGGCTTGCTCCCGCGCTCGTTGCCACCTCAGAACCCCAGACTCTCGAGCAGGTCGTCGACCTGCCCCTGACTGGTCACGACATCGTCGCGCCCTTGCGCGTTGACTACCGGGCCATTGAGCAGGGTGCTGGCTTTTTCGGTGCGAATGTTTTCCGGCGCGACTTCGATCAGCATTTCGAGGAGCTGCGTTTCGAGAGACTGCGCCATTTCGACGACTTTCTTGATGACCTGTCCCGTCAAGTCCTGGAAATCCTGGGCCATCATGATTTCGAGCAACTGGGCGTTGAGCGCCCGGCTGCCGTCGGCGACCGCGCCGAGGAAGGTTCGCGTTTCCCCGGCCAGCGCCTTGAATTCTTCCACTGTGAGCCGGTTGGCAAAGGCCTGGTCCCAACGCGCGCGCAAGGCTTCGGCGCAGGATTCCAGATTGTCGGCAACCGGCTTGGCAACATCGGTGGCATTGAGCACGCGGCTCGCTGCCTGTTCGGTCATTTGCGCTACATAGACCAGGCGTTGGCGCGCATCGGGAATCGTGTCGGTCACTTCCTTCAACGCGCCGTCGAGGCCAAGTTCGATCAGCGCGTCGTGCAACTTGCGCGTCATTTTGCCGATGCGATGGAACACTGCCGTACTGCCCCCGGTATCTCCGTCCTCTTGCGCGCCGTCCGCCGTCTCGTTCTGGACGGTGAACTTGCTGGCTTCCGTATCGAACAGGGCTTGCAGTTCGTCATCGTCGTCCGTCGCGCTGGCGGGCGTTACGGCGGGCGTTACGGCGGGTGGCGCGGCGGGCGGCGCAACAACGGGCGCAGGCTGCGCCGCGTCCTTGCCCGCGGCAATGTTGTCGAATAAAGCCTGGAGATCGTTCGAGTCTCCCGTTTCGTCGACTTTTGCTCGTTTGATGACCATCCTGTCCCCCGCTTTTTTTGTCCGCCGCGCCAGACACGCTGCGGAAACGGAAATGTTGCCGGCTGCCGGCGCGCCGCTCAGGCCGGTTTCATTTTCTCGAATATTTTTTCCAGCTTTTCGGCCAGGGTCGCCGCCGTGAAAGGTTTGACGATGTAGCCGCTGGCTCCGGCCTGGGCCGCCGCGATGATGTTTTCTTTTTTGGCCTCGGCGGTAATCATCAATACAGGCAAATGCTTGAGTTGCGGCGCGCTGCGGATTTTCTGGAGCAGCGTGAGTCCATCCATGTTGGGCATATTCCAGTCGGAGACGACGAAATTGAATTCGGATGGCGAGGACTCCAGTTTTTGTAGCGCCGCAACGCCGTCTTCCGCTTCGTCGGCGTTGGTATAGCCCAACTCTTTCAACAGGTTGCGCACGATGCGCCGCATCGTCGAGAAGTCATCCACGATCAAAAATTTTGTCTTGGCATCACCCATCATGCTCTCCGGTTACGCTTTCGCAACCGCATCATTCTTGATGCGCCCGCTGAAGCAGCGGACGCAAGGTTTGCGCGAGAACGTCGGCGTCGAATTTCGCCACGTAGGCATCGACACCGACCCGTTTTCCCATTGCCCGGTTGGCTTCGGACGACAGCGATGAATGCATGACTACGGGAATGCCGTCGAAACGCTTGTCGCTCTTGATGTTTCGGGTCAATACATAGCCGTCCATTTCCGGCATTTCGGCATCGACCAGGATAAGGTCGATTTCGCCGGAGACATGCCGCCCGGTCTGTTGCGCGTGGCTGGCCATGCCTTCGAGGCGCGTCCAGGCTTCCAGCCCGTTCTGGGCGTGTTTGTGGCGCACGCCGAGCTTGTCGAGGACTTCGGAAATTTTGCGCCGCGCCACTGCGGAGTCGTCGACAAAGAATACGTTGTAGCCGTCGCCGCCATGCAATGGGTCGATGCTGCCGACCACGGCTTCGCCAAAGGTGTTGGCAAGGATGGTTTCGACATCGAGGATGGATACCAGTTTGCCGTCGGCCAGTTCGGTGATCGCGGTAATGTAGCTGTGCAGTCCGGAGGAGACGTTTTCGGGCGCGCGCACCCGATCCCAGTCGACCCGGATGATGCGGTCGACGCTTTCGACGAGAAATCCCAGCGTGCGCTTGCTGTATTCAGTTACCATCATAGAGGCGCCCAGCGAATCGCCGGGCTGCGCCAGGCCCAGTATCTTGGCAAGCGAGAGAACCGGGATCACGTTGCCGCGCAGGGAAATCAGCCCTTCCACGCCGCGCGGCATGTTGGGCGCCTTGGTGATGAAGGGCGTCGCCGAGACTTCGCGCACCTTGAATACGTTGATGCCGAAGGTCTCGCTCGTGCAAAGCGAGAACAGGAGGATTTCCATGCGGTTCGAGCCGGCAAGCATGGTGCGCCCGTCGACTGTGTCGAGCAGTGCCGAATCTTTCGCCGCGTCTTCTGGTTGATTCTGGTTCAACATGGCGTCACCTCATTTTTTCTTGTCCGGCTCGGCTTTCGCCGGCGCTTCCACCTCGCCGAGAATCAGGCGGCGCAGGGTTTTCGCCAGGCGTTGCGGCTCGAATTTGGGAACGTATTCGTCCACGCCCACGGAGATGCCGAGTTGCTGGTTCGACATCCCCGACAGGGAGGAATGCATCACCACCGGCACGCCCTCGAAGCGCAAGTCGGATTTAATGTGCCGGGTCAGGATGTATCCGTCCATTTCGGGCATTTCGACATCGGTCAACACCAGGCTGAGCATATCGGATACCTTGCGCCCCGAAGCTTCCGCCGTATTGGCGATTTTTTTCAGTTCTTCCCAAGCCTGGCGGCCATTGACCGCGCCAGTGTATCGAATGCCGATCAGGTCGAGCGTCTGCATGATCTGCTTGCGCGCCACCGATGAATCGTCGGCGAACACCACCATATAGCGTTCGGCATTGTCGATCGGTTCGATATCCTTGAACAGCAGGCTGTCGTCGTCATAGCGCGTGGTTTCCGAGAGCACTTTCTCGACATCGAGCAGCATCACGAGTTTGTTGCCGGGCAATTCGGTGACGGCTGTCACCAGGCCGCCCATGTTGGCGGTCAGCATGTCGGGCGGCACCCGCATCTGCGCCCAGTCCAGGCGCAGGATGGTATCGACCGCTTCGACGAGAAATCCCTGGGTATGGCCGTTGTATTCGGTGACGATCATGATGTCGCGCGCCGATGTCCCGGTCACCCCGACGTATTTGCCCAGATCGACCACCGGCACCAGTACGCCGCGCAGACTGACCATTCCTTCGACGGCTTCGGGCATTTCAGGCGCGGCGGTGATCGCGGGCGTGCGCATGACTTCGCGCACTTTGAACACGTTGATGCCGAAGGTTTCGCGGCGGTTCGTATGCTGGTTGATGCCCAGCGTAAACAGCAATATCTCCAACTTATTGGTTCCAGCCAGTCTCGTCCTGGCATCGATGCTCTTCAACAAATCGGACATTTCACTCTCCGCCGAAATCGGCTGCATGCCCGGTCGATATGACCGGCAGCAGTAAACTGGCAATCAATCGGCACCGGGCCGTCCAATTGCGGGGTTTCGCCCTGGCATTACCGTACATTCATGCCATATGCTCAAATCCACCAGCATGGGCAAGGCTCCTTCGATCATACGCGAGCGCATTCGCCGTAGCCGTGAAATCCGCCCCTCAGTCGTTGCAATACGTGAGAGGCTATTTCGACGAGCGGTACGACCTCTTTGAGCGCGCCGATGAGCGCCGCTTCGCGCGGCATGCCATAGACGACGCACGAGGCTTCGTCCTGGCCGATCGTCCATGCGCCCGCGCGCATCATGTGCAGCAGACCGGCCGCGCCATCCTTGCCCATGCCGGTGAGCAGCACGCCGACGGCCATGCGCCCGACTTGTTCCGCCGCGGAATGGAACAATACGTCGACAGAGGGGCGATGACGATTGACCGGTTCGCCGCGCGACAGTTCGCAGGTGTAGCCGCCATATTCCATTCTTTTGATACGCAGGTGGGAATGACCGGGCGCCAGATAGGCGACGCCGGGCCTGACCGATTCGCCCTGGGCGGCCTCGCACACGGATATGGCGCTCAGGGCATTGAGCCTGTTGGCGAACGAGCCGGTAAAAAGTTCCGGCATGTGCTGCGTCATCAGGATCGGCGGTATGTCCGCCGGCAGGCGCGTCAACACTTCGCGGATCGCTTCGGTGCCGCCGGTCGAAGCGCCGATGAAGATGATGGCGCCATCGTATGGCAGGATTCTGGTCTGCAAGGAACCCGGCTTCGTCGATGATTGCTGCATTCACCCTCCCTTCGTCAGCGTAATGGCGAATCCAGCCGCACATATACCGTGTGTCCGAGCGAACGCAATAGATCGCTGGCGTGCAGGAAGCTTTCGGAATGCCCGGCATAAAGCCGTCCATCCAGGCGCAATAGCGGCGCGAAACGTTTCAGGATGCCGTACTGTGTCGGTTTATCGAAATAAATCATTACGTTGCGACAGAATATCGCATCGAACGGCCCTTGCAGCGTCCAGGTCGGCGACAGCAGGTTGATCCGGCGGAAGACGATCAGGCTGCGCAATTCGGCGCGCGCGGTGTAACGGCCATCTCCCGCGTTGTGCGTGAAATACTTGCCGATATACGCGGACTGCATTCGATCGACTTGATCGCGCCGGTAGCTGCCCTGCCCGCCCTGGGCGAGAACGGCGGTGTCGATATCGCTGGCGAGTATCTGCACCGGCGGCGTCAGGGTCGAAAAGGCTTCGCAAGCGGTGATTGCCAGCGAATACGGTTCCTCGCCCGTCGAGGCGGCGCAGCACCAGATTTTGATGGGCCGCTTTTCCTTGATCTGCTTGAGCTGCGCGGCAAGGATGTCGAAATGGTGCGACTCGCGGAAAAAAGAGGTCAGGTTGGTCGTCAGTGAATTGATGAAGGTTTCCCATTCGCCGCGGTCCCGTTCGAGATGCTGCAAATACTGGGTGAAAGACTGGTAGCCGCAGGCGCGCAGGCGGCGCGCCAGGCGGCTGTAGACCATGTCCTGCTTGGCGGGCGACAAGGCAATGCCAGCATGTTCGTACAGCAGTTTGCGGACGCGCTCGAAATCGGCGCTGGTGAACTCGAACTCGCGGCTTGGCGGACTCACTGCAAAAGCTTTCAGGGTTTTCGACAAATCGCCGGTATGGGAAGCGGGCGCGGCGGGCGTGGAGGAAGGTTTCGCCCGCGCGCCTTCCTGGCCGGTAAAAGGCCGACGGACGGGGTTATCGCGTGAGGATGGGGGCATCGCCATGATGTCAATTTCCGGAGAATGGCGGCGAATACGATCCGCCGTCGCGGCCCGGTTCCGCCGGATCGGCGGCTGGAGGCCACGATGTTTCGACCCTATGACCGGTCGCTTCGTTGCGAATGGCTTCTTCGCTCTCTTTGTTGAGAACGATGATGCTGATGCGGCGGTTGATCGGGTCGAGCGGATTGTCTTCATCCAAATGGACGGTGTCGGCAAGCCCCACCACGCGCACCACCTTGCCCGCGTCGAGTCCCCCTACGATCAGTTCGCGCCGCGCCGCGTTGGCGCGGTTGGCGGACAGTTCCCAATTGGAAAAACCGCGCTCGCCGCCTGCATAACGCGCCGAGTCGGTATGCCCGGACAAGCTCACGCGATTATCGACATCGTTGAGCGCCATGCCGATGGCGCGCAGCAGAGCGCGGGTATAGGAATGTAAGTCGGCGCTGGAGAGATCGAACATCGGGCGATTCTGCTCATCGACGAGTTGGATGCGCAGACCTTCCGAAACGATGTCGATCAATATCTGGTTCTTGAGCATGCGCAATTGGGTATTGGCTTCGAGCAGCGCCTCGATCCGCCCTTTGAGGTCGATGAGGCGGGCGTGCTCGCGCCGCTTCTCCAGTTCCAGCCCCTCAAGGCTGAGGCCGCTCTTTTGCCGCCGTTTCGCGGCATCGATATTGATCGCCCGCGTCGAGGGCGTATCGCCGCGCCGCACCTGCCCCACTTTGCGCGACAAATCTTCGCCGCCGCCTTGAATGACGCTCGAACTGTCGCCCACGCCCGACCCGCCCTGCATGGAGAGCTTGAGCGGATTCTGGAAATGGTCGGCGATGCCCTGGAGATCGCCCTGCGCGGTCGAGCCGAGCAGCCACATCATCAGGAAAAACGCCATCATCGCGGTGACGAAATCGGCATAGGCGATCTTCCACGCCCCACCGTGCGCGCCGGCTGCGGCTTCTTTCTTGATGCGCTTGACGACGATTGGCTGCTGGGTGTCATCGCTCACCGTTCATCTCCCCCTCAGCCCCTACGATTCTTGATTTCCTGTTCGAGTTCGAGGAAAGTCGGTCTATCGGTAGAAAATAGCACTTTGCGCCCGAATTCCACCGCGATTTGCGGCGCATAGCCATTCATGCTCGCCAGCAGTACGACTTTCACCACCTGGAAGACCTTGCCGCTTTCCGAGACTTTTTGCTTGATCTGGCTGGCCAGCGGCCCGACGAACCCATATGAAATCAAAATACCGAGAAAGGTTCCCACCAGCGCGCCGGCCACCATCTTGCCGAGCACCGCGGGCGGCTCCCCCACCGATCCCATCGTGTTGACCACACCCATCACGCACACCACGATCCCGAAAGCCGGCATCGCCTGCCCGATTTCGTCGATGGCATGCGGCGCCTGGTGCGCTTCCTGATGATGCGTTTCGATCTCCATGTCCATTAAATTCTCGATCTCGAACGCATTGAGGTTTCCGCCCACCATCATGCGCAGGTAATCGCAGGTGAATTCGATCAGGTGATGATCCGCGGCCAGTACCGGGTACTTGCCGAAAAGCGGACTGGAAGCGGGATTCTCGACATCGTTTTCGATCGACATCAAGCCTTCCTTGCGCACCTTGGCGAGAATCTCGTAGAGCAGAGAGAGCAGATCGACGTAGAGCGCGCGGTTGAACTTCGATCCCTTGAGCGCCAATCCCAGCGAACCGAGCGAAGCCTTCAATACTTTGGTGCCGTTGCCGGCGATGAAACCGCCGACGAGCAGGCCCATGATAGCGATATATTCCGTCGGCACCCAAAGCGCGAAAATATTGCCGTGAACCGCAAAAGTTCCCAGCGAAGCGACAAGGATAATGACGTAGCCAACAATCAGAAGCACGGGTCACTCCGGGCGGCGAGCAGGCCCATACAGTGCCGGATTATGCGCCATCGTACTGTGACAACTTGAAGCGGGAATAACAAAAAACCGTCCGCGCCGAACGCACACTACATATACCGGAGGCCGGCGAGAAAGGTTTTCAGAGCGTCACAGGCTCGCGTTCCCGCACCTTGCGCACCGCGGCGCGACGGGTCTTGCCCGCACGCGACGGCATGTTGCACAGACCGCACACATAGCTGTGCGTCGGATCGTGGGCATGCGCCACGAAATGTCCGCCGCAGTCGCGGCACCGGGCCAATTGGAGGAGATCGGCATCGAAAAAGCGCACCAGCGTCCAGGCCCGGGTCAGGCTCAACACCGGCTCCACCTTGCCGATTTCAATCTGGTCGAGATACAGATGGTAAGCCTTGATGATCGCATCCAGCCCGCCCAGACCGGCCCAATGCTCGAAAAACCGGTAATAGCCCATGAAGAGCGACGAATGCACGTTCGGCTGCCAAGTCATGAACCAGTCGGTCGAGAACGGCAGCATGCCCTTGGGAGGCGAGACCTCGCGCACTTCCTTGTAGATTTTGAGCAGCTTTTCGCGGCTCAGGCGGGTTTCGGCTTCAAGCATCTGCATGCGGGCGCCGAGCCGCACCATTTCGACGGCGCGGCAAACATCATCCGCCTCGTCGATGACCCGTCTGTTTTTCATGTTGTGTCTCTCCCGTTCTCTCTGTATTCCAAGCGCCCCTCAGGCGGCATCTTCCACAGCCCGCCCCGCCGCGATGATCGCCGCATGCAGGATGGAAGCCGTCTCGTCCCGCCCTTCCCCTGCCATCAGGCGGGCAAGCTGCTCGTCGTCGAAACGAAAGCGCGGGATCAGCGCCGGACTGTCGGCCATCCTGACCAGGCAGGCCGCAGACAGGTTTTCGATGAAATCCGCCAGCGCCTTGCCGATGCCCAACCGGAACAGAGCCGTTTCCCGGTCGCTGCGCAGCATCTTCTGCGCCAGCATCAGATAAGCGGCATTCAACTCACGGATCTCGGCCTGGAAATCAGGGTGCTTCATCGAAAAGTCTCACCTTTCAAGGAACTGCCGATATCAAGTTAAAGTAAATTCTCAGCATTCGCAAGTCAAATATTTCACGCACACGCAAACGTCAATATAAATACGTGTCATATCGTGCGCAAATTCACGGCATCCGGCGTATACCCTAGCCATGTCGTTAACGCATTTTCATGGAATGGGGTGCGGCGCTTTCCGTCACGGCGCGGACGTTCACGGCGATTACACAACGCCGTCGTCTTCCGCAGCCGTCCGGTTGCGTCCCTGCCTTTTCGCCAGCAGGACGGCGCGGTCGGCTTTTTTGACCAGGTCGCCGACATCGGCCATGGTATCGTCTTCCACCGCCACGCCCACGCTGATCGTCAGACGCAATACTTCGCTTTCATTGCTGATCGTGAGCTGGTTGATTTCTCCGCGCAGGCGCTCGCCGCAGGCTATCGCTTCTTCCAGCGAAGTTTCCGGACAGATCACCAGGAATTCATCGCCGCCGGTGCGGCAGATCACATCCTTGCCGCGCAAGGCCATGCGCAAGGCGTCCGATGCTTGCCGCAAGGTCATGTCGCCGACATCGTGGCCATAAACGTCGTTGATCCGTTTGAAGTTGTCGATGTCGACCATCAAGCACGCCAGGGGATGCCCGTTTCGCTGCGCCGCCGACCATTCCTGTTGCATGCGCTCGTGTGCATAGCGCAGGTTGGGCAGTCCGGTGAGTGCATCGGTGAGCGCGGCTTCTTGCAGGCAGCGGTTGGAGATGGCCAGTTCGGCGGCGAAATGCCGCAGTTCTTCGCGTTCGTGTTCCAATTCCTGCTGCAACAGCACAATCCGGCGCGCCGCATTCAATCGCGCCAGCAACATCCTGGCGCCCGCGGGCTTGATGAAAAAATCGTCCGCGCCGGCTTCGAGAACGGCAATGTGGGTCACGTCGTCGGCGGGCAGCAGCAGCAGGATGTACATGCCGCGTCCGATGCGCGAAGCGCGCAAGGTCTTTATCAGGCGGCCCGCATGAACGGGGTTGTCGCTGCCGTCGAGCACCAGTATCTGCGGCTGCACGTCGAGCACCTGTTCCATGACGGAACCCAGGTTGACGCACTCGAACACGCGAATGCCGATATCCTGCAATGCCTTCGCCAGCCGCGCGCGCTCGGCGGCGTTTTTTTCGACCAGCATTGCGCGCAGGCTGGACGAGGCCGCTGCCGCGGGAGCGGTCTCGTCCTTGCCTTCGGCCTGCTGCGATTCCTGGGCGGATGCCGCCTGCCCGCCGGTTTCGCCGCCGCTCAAGGCTTCAAACGACGGCACGACCGTATCGCCGAGTTGCAGCAACTTGCTCCACTCGCGCCATTGCCGGGCGATTTCATTGCAATCGTCGACGAAGGTGTCGCGCACGCACCCCAGATGCGCCGCCAGTCTCAAGGCCCGCCCCATCAACGCCTGCTGTTCGGGCGGCGCTCCCAGGCAAATCTCCGCCACGTTCCGGGCGAGAATCAGGCATTGCATCACCGTCATTTCCCGACCATCGGCAGCGAAAGACGCTTCCCCCGGATGCTCGTAATAACGCACGGGGCCAGTGAAAACAGCCGGGATGCCCCAGTCCGTCATCATGGCCACCCCCAATTCCGCATGGGTCATCGCCAACAGTTGCCGTTCCTGCTCCGCAAGGTCGACGCCCGGTGTGTCCGCCATGGCGGCAAGTAAACGTCCATATTTGATCGGGTAAACCGTGGCGAGCGCCAATTCGCCGATTCGCGCCAGAAGGCCGACGCTGAAAAGCTCGTCGGCGGCCACCAGGCGGATACGCCCGGCAAATATTTGCATGGCGACCGCCATGATCAGCGACGACGACCAGAAGCGTGTGTAGTCGAAACCCGGACAACTTCCCTTGCGGTAATTCGACAGGAGCGAAAAACCGAGTACCATCGCGCGCACGGCGGGCAATCCCACGACCATCAATGCTTCCCGCACCGATACGATCGCGCGTTGCCGGAAAAGCATGCCGTTGGCGGCCTTGATGAGCCGCCCGACAAAGGCCGGATCCCCCTTGATGACTCGCGCCAGTTCGGCGGCCGAAACGGTCTCATCCTGCGTCATGCGCATGACAGCCAGCGCAACGCCGCGAGGCGAAGGCAGATGTCCCGTAGCCTTGATTTGTGCAAAACGATTGAGGTCGATCGGCGAAGGCATATGAAGCACCAGATAAAAAAGGATTCCACGCACGGGCGATAACCATGGACAGCATTGCACCCCGGCTCGATATGCCACGAAACTCTAAGGCATTCACGCCATCGCGCATGCCCGGTTTGGCGCAATGTGTGCCAAATGTCCTCCTGATAGAATGGAAAACAGGAATAAACACCGGCAAGCCAAAGCGAGCGGCCTGAAAATGTTCTCTCATTCTTCCCGGCGCGGCTATCTGTTCATGCCGTGCAAAACAAAGCTCGAAAGGGAGTCTTCTCCCTCCGGCGCGGTCATGATCGACATACCCTCCACCGGCAAGGGGAATCGGTTCTTCTGCCTTTTTTGCGGCGCAGGTTTCAAACCGGAGTCCGTTTCACGATGAAGTATTGTTCCACATGCGGCGCGCCCGTCACCTTGTGCATCCCGTCCGGCGATACACGACAGCGCCATGTCTGCGTGAATTGCGGCGCGATTCACTACCAGAATCCCAAATTGGTCGTCGGCGCGATCCCTGTATGGGAAAACAAGATATTGCTCTGCCGGCGCGCAATCGAACCCCGGCGCCGCAAATGGACCTTACCCGCCGGTTTCATGGAAAACCACGAGACGGCCGCCGAGGCCGCCATCCGCGAAACCCTGGAAGAAACCTGTGCAAACGTCGGGCTGGACGAAATGTTTACTTTCATCGACCTGCCCTGCATCGACCAAGTGCATATCTTCTATCGCGCCCGCCTGCTCGACGCCAATTTCCGCCCCGGCGACGAATCGCTCGAAACCGTGCTTTTCGATGAAGATGGCATCCCCTGGGACGACATCGCTTTTCGCAGCACCGCATTGACATTGCGCCACTATTTCGACGATCGCCGCGCCGGCCACTGGCGTTTTCATGCCATTGTCCAGCGCGCCATGCAAAAGCCCGGACAAGAATCCGCCCGATAGCGATCCGCTGCGGAACCAGCCCCGGCGCACGGACTCCTACCCTCGGAGACGGCGCACGGCACAGGCATAAACGCCGCCCGTCCTGTCCAGGGCATTGCCAGCCAAAGTATTGCGCAACAGGTCGAGCGCGTGGCCTACGCCGCCGAAGCCGTGGGAAAAATCAATGCCATGGCGCAAGGAGTACGCACTGCAATCGGCCAGTTCACGCTATAAAGGGTATACAAAAGCACAAGGGGAAATTGAGCGATGACCACGCCGAAACAAAAAGCGGGAACACGTCTTCTGAACCTCCGGGAAGCGCGCGCGCTCCTCGCGCTGTACGAATCCATGGTCGAAATCGCCCGCGCCCGCGACTGGGAGCGCCTGGCCGAAATCGAGCACAAGGCCGCGGCAATCCGCGACGCGGCTTCCACCCCCATGCAGGAACCCGAAGGCACAGGCAATACGCCCCCGGAAAACATCGAGGCGCTAACGGAATTGATCGGTCGCATCCAGCGTCTCGACCGCGAAATCCGCGATTACGTGGAACCCGCACACGAAGAAGCGCGCCAACAACTGACCAGCGAAATCAAGGGTCGCAGCGTGCGCGCCGCCTACGGCGGTCTCGACAACCCTGGATGATCGCCGTGCCATAAAGCCAGGAACACCAGAGCATGATTCCCTCGGATCTTGCCGCCCGCCTGCGTTTCTTGCATGAAGCCAGTCTCTTTGAAGCTTCGCCCCCGGTAGCGGGCCTGCACCGTGCGCGCGAAATCCAGGCCCAATTGCAAGATCTGGTGCCGGGGCAACGTTTCTTCGCCACCCTGCAACGCACGCTGCCCGATGGCACTTTCCGCGCGCTGGTCGCGGGCCGGCAAATCACCCTGGCGCTCAATGCTTCCGCCCAACCGGGCGATACGCTCGAACTGGTCGCCACCAACGTCACACCCAAAATGGTGCTATCCCGGCTGGCAGGCGCCGAAAGCGCCGCGCTCGCCACTTCAGCCCGTCCCAACCTGAGTCCCACCGGGCAACTCATCAGCTTCCTGCTCACAGGCCAACCCGCCGCCAAACCTACGGCGCTGGCGAACGGCCAGCCTTTTTTCAATACACCGTCTTCCACGGCAAACGCCAGCGCACAAACCGCTCCTGGCGCACAAACCGCGCCGGGCATCACCCAGACCGCGCCCAATACCGCACAGACCGCGCCGGGTACCGCACAGACCTTGCCCAATACCGCACAGAGCACGCCCAATACTGTACAGAGCGCACCGAGTACCGCACAGGCTATGCCAAGCGCCGCCCAGACCATGCCGGGCGCTGCCGCCAGCGCCCAATTGTCCGCCACCGCACAACAACAAGCCGCCGCCAGCGCCCAAATCGCCCCCATGCTGCGTCAGGCGCTGGCGCAAAGCGGACTATTTTACGAATCGCATCTGGCGCAGTGGCTGGCGGGAAAAATCGACCTCGCCACACTGGCGCGTGAACCGCAAACCCAAGGCATGCAACCGCCAACGGGGCAAACGCCGCCATCGAACACCGCCAGCGCCAGCGCCGGCACCGCGCCCGCATCCGCCCATACCGCCCCGGCCAGCGCGGGAAACACCGTGGCGGCCTCGGCCAACACCGCCACGCAAGCCCTCGCGCGCAACGAAGAACCCGTTGCCCGCATCGTCGGCGCGACCGGCCAATCCGCCGAAAACCCCTTGCGCGGCGGCCCGATCGCCGAACGCCTGCTGCCCATCGTCCATCAGCAGCTAGAAACGCTTGCCAGCCAGCAATACATCTGGCACGGCATGGCATGGCCCGGACAAGCGTTTGAATGGATCATCGAAGACCCGCGCGGCGAGGGACGCGCGGACGGCGAAGAAAACAGCCAGGAATGGAACACCACCCTGCGGCTGGCGCTGCCTCGCCTTGGCGGCATCCAGGCCAGCGTGCGCCTGACCGCGGGCGGCGTCGCCCTGCGGCTCGATGTCGACGACGAGAGCGCCGCCCGCGCCCTCGAAACACACCGTGACGAACTGGCCGAAACCCTGGCGGCGGCGGGCGTGCCGCTCACCGGCATGGCCGTGGAACGCCGCGATGAGCACTGACGAAACCGCGCCGCGCGGCGAAGCCGTCGCCCTCACCTACACGCCGGGCGACAGCGCCCCGACGGTCGTCGCCAAGGGCCGGGGGCTGATCGCGCAGGAAATCATCGAGCGCGCCCGCGAAGCCGGCGTCTATGTGCACGAATCGCCCGAACTTGTCTCGCTACTGATGCAAGTCGACCTCGACGAACACATTCCCCCGCAACTTTATACCGTCATCGCCGAATTACTGGCCTGGCTCTATCGCATCGAAGCTGCCGCCGGGCCACCGCCTGCGTCCGATGTCATGGCAAAACACACTGAACGCACTGGATAGCGCCAAAAACCGCAGTCATGATATTACAAGGGACGGTAAGCTGATCGGCCATACAAGAACGCTTACCAAACAGAACGACATGCCGGACCAAATCGACAACGCGCCGGTCTTCGAGCCCATGCACGAAGACGAACTGGAGCATTACCTCCTTCGCGGCCGCCAGCAAATCCGCCATCTGCTGCAAGACATGATCGACGCCCGCGCGCTCATCAGCGTTCACATACTGCCGGGTGCGCTATCCTTTCTCAGCACACTCATCACGCTGTCCGAAGATGAAGAATGGCTTTTTCTCGATGCCAGCCCGAACGAAACCCTCCACCGCCGCGCGCTGGAAGCCGAACGCCTGCTCTGCATCACCCAGTTGAACAAAATCCGCATTCAGTTCCGGGTACCCAACGGCACTGAAGTCCTGGTCGATGGCCACATCGCCCTCGCCGCCCCCATTCCCCTGGAAATCCTGCGCCTGCAACGGCGGGACGCCTTCCGCCTGGTAGTGCCCATCTCCCACAAGTTGAAATGTCTCCTGCCCGAATCGGAACGGGAAACCGATGAGACGGAAAACCACGGCCGGACAATTGAGGTTTCGGTCATCGACCTCAGCGCCAGCGGTCTGTCGCTGGAACTTCCCGCCAGCAAAACCGCGCCGGGCGTGGGCGACATCATCGACGGCTGCCACCTGAAACTGCCCGGCGAACGGGTCAATGTCAGCCTGGAAGTTCGCAACCATGGCCGCCGCATTCTCAGTGATGGCAAGGAAGTGCTCCGCCTCGGTTGCAGTTTCATCGCCCTGCCCGTCCATATCGCCAACCAGATACAACGCTATATCTATCAAACCGAACGCGAAATCCGCGCGCGCGTGTGACGGAGAGCGCCGCGGGTGGGCAGCGCGGAGACGGCCCGATATAACGCAGCCGCCATGCCCTGCCGATACCCGCCGGACGCCCGCGCCGCCTTGCTGGCCGATTTCAATTTCCAGCGTTTCGTTACGATCCCGGCTGAATTTCCGCCTGATCCCGCGCCTGGACGGCGCAGCGCCCCGGATGTTCCTCATCCAGCGGCGGCGTTCCCTTTTTCAGTGCCTTGATGAGTTCGACGAAATGAAGATAAAACGCGGAAAACAGGGGGTGTTTCCTGTTTTCCATGACGACCTTGCCCAAGAGCTTGGTTCCCACGACAAGCTGTGGAATTTCCCCGGCATCGACAAGATCGTCGCGCGCATTCAAACGTTCGACGATGGCGAAAACGTCATCATGATTGTCGAAATCGAACTGCAAACGGCGAGGCGTATCCAATTCTTCGAGCGTAACGCGGTAACGGTAGCTTTTTTTCATGCTTTTCTCCTGGTTCTGACCTGCCCCCATGTGGCGTACCACTGATAACCAGAGTCCAAGGTTAAGATTACAGCACATCGGGTGATGTCGCCCGCGCTCTCGAGCAGGACGCTGCCTTGTTCGGCACGCAGCCGCACGCCGCGCACCCAGGTGTCGGCCTGGGTGTAGGTGCGGCTGTTGCCTTCCCATTCGTGGAAATAGTTGTCGTAGGCGGCCAGCAGCGACAGGCCACGGGAATTTTCCAGCCAAGGTTGCCGCCCTGGTCGCGGGTGGTTTCGTCGGTGGATTGTTTGAGGAGTTTGTCGAATTTCTTGCCATCGTTGAGTTTGGCGATGATGTCTTTGGCGTCGGCTTCGGTCTTGCTCTGGATGTGGCGCAGTTTGTATTTGCTGTTGCCCAGACGAGCGAGGGCGTCGCGGTAGGCGGCATCCATGTCCGCGTCGGTGACGGGGTGCCGTTTGATGTGTTCGGCAACGACGTCGCGCATCAGGAGGACTTGCGCGGACAGTTCCAGTTGCCGTTTGTATTCGGGGCGTTTGTCGAGGGATTGTTTTTTGGCTTCGGCCAGCAACGCGCCGCGACGGATCATTTCTTCGCGGATCGCTTGCCGGAAGGCGGCGGTGCTGGTGTCGAGGCCACGCGCTTTTTGCTCGGCGATGAAGTTGTCGACGGTGTGTTGGGGGATGGCGTAGCCGTTGACGGTGAGGTAGGGTTTATTTGAAGATTTGGCGGCGGCGGGTTTGGCGGGCGTTTGTGGAGTGGCGCTTGAAGGCGCGGGGGTTTGCGCGAGGGCAAGCGGGGTCGAAAGCAGCAGAGCAAGTGACAGGACGATTGGCGAGAAGGCAGTGGGCATGACAGGCTCCTCGATCTCGGTCAGCACGCCCAGGCCTGTCATGAATTTCGTGTTCAGAGGGCGTGTTGAAAATCACATGGTGGCCTGAACAAAGCGTTCAGCATAGAGGATAGCAAATTGGTTCATAGCCGTCTTCCAATCGTGCGACGGGCGGCTCCAGTTGGCCGTGATGTTGCGCAATGCCAGCCAGATGAGCTTGGTGGCGGCTCCGTCGCTGGGGAAGTGGCCGCGGGTCTTGATGATTTTGCGCAGTTGGGCATTGATGTTCTCGATGGCATTGGTGGTGTAGATCACTTTCCTGACGGCGGGCGGGAAGGCAAAGTGTCAACGCCAACTGAAATATGACCCAATTTACCTTTTGCGCGCCGGAGTAATTCTGACCCGCCGCCATGACATTTGAGTCGTCCGCGCCGTGCGTAGCCCGAAGCGGACGACTCAAC
>JAISCE010000097.1 GCA_031265765.1 Azoarcus sp. | reverse complement strand
GATTGCCGCTCTACCGCCACCCGTTTCGTTTTACGACGTTTGCGTACAGACAGACCCGCCTGTTTGTATAACCGCCAGATTCGTTTGTGATTCACTTGCCAGCCCTCCCGCGCCAGTAGGTCGTGGATGCGACGGTACCCGAAGCGATGCCGCTGTTGCGCCAATTCAACAATGCGCCGGCTCAACCGATCTTCCTCACCATCGGGCTTGGGTTTGCGTCGATAGCTCGTCCTCGCGGCCCCGTTGTCGAACGCTGGATCGAGCCCTTCACCCGCCTGCGACACTTTCAGTCGATATCTGGCGAAGCGCGCGCCGTTGGACGCACTCTGCATTACAGAGTTGAAGGGTATTTGAGGCTACGGCATTTCTCAATATCGGATAACCACAATTTATAGCTTCTTTCCGACTATTTCACTGTTTCCGATAGTTTTTCACAATATCACCGGCCGGTCGCCGCCGGATATTTATGATGCATGCGTGTGCAATTGCCCTGAACCGGGAAGCAGGCAGGCCCGTCAGACCAGCGTTTCCAGCACCGGCGGGTGCCCCAGGAAAGCTTGCGGACTCGTGCTGGCGCCGTAAGCGCCGGACTGGAAGATCACCACGAGGTCGCCCGGTTCGGCGCGGGGCAACACCATGCGTTCGGCGAGGATGTCGAGCGGGGTGCAGAGCGGGCCGACGATCGTGACAACTTCAGCCTTGATGGCATGCATTCGGCTGCCGATGGCTACGGGGTAGTTCTTGCGCAACACCTGCCCGAAATTGCCCGAGGCGGCCAGATGGTGATGCATGCCGCCGTCGACGACCAGGAAAAGCTCTTCGTTCGAGACTTTGCGGTCGATGATGCGGCTGACGTAAAGGCCGGCTTCGCCCACGAGGTAACGCCCGAGTTCGATAACGATTTCGGCTTGCGGAAAGGTTTTTGCGGCTTCTTCGACAATGCCGGTGAGGGTCGTTCCAATGGGGGTGAGGTCCAGCCCCTGCTCGCCGGGGAAATAGGGGATGCCGAAGCCGCCGCCGAGGTTGATGACCTTGATCGGCGCGGGTGCGTCAACAGCCAGTTCAGTGATGAGCGCGTAGCTTTTGCGCAGGACTTCGGCGATGGCTCCGGCCTTGAGGTTTTGCGATCCGGCGAAGACGTGGAAGCCTTCAAAGGCCAGTCCCGCTTCGCCGATGGATTGCAGGAGTTCGGGAATCCGGCCGGTGTCGACACCGAACGGCTTCGGGCCGCCGCCCATTTTCATGCCCGCCGATTTGAGTTCAAAGTCCGGATTGATGCGCACCGCGACGCGCGCGGGCAGGTTCAGCGATTGCGAGATCGTTGCCAGCAGCGGCACTTCGCGGAAGGATTCGATGACGGTCAGGATGCCCGCGGCGACGGCCTGGCGAAGTTCGATTTCGCTCTTGCCGGGACCGGCAAAGCTGATGCCCTGTGGCGGTATGCCGGCATCGAGCGCGATTTTCAGTTCGCCGCCGGAGGCCACGTCGGCGCCGTCGACTCGCGCCGCCATGTACGCGACCAGCGCGGGCATCGGGTTGGCCTTGATCGCGTAGTGCAATTTCAGGCGGGTAGGGAGCGCGGCTCGCAATTCTTCGACGCGGCGTGCCAGCAGGGCGCGGTCGTAGACGTAGAACGGCGTGCGTCCGATGCGCGCCACCAGGTGCCTGAGGGGGATGCCGCCGATGACCAATTCGCCATTGCTGACCGGGAACTGCTTCATGGGCGCATGCAGGGGAGCGATTGAATTCATGATGTCGAACTCGAACGAGGCATGGGTGGGTATCCCGTTGGTTTTACTTTACGCGAACCGCGGTGTCGCGCCCGTCCATTTTCCACAATTCGCAAAAAAGCGTTTTGCGGTCGATTTTACCGTTTGGCGTGCGAGGCAGCATCTCCGGGCGTACCTCGATTCTGGCCGGGAGCATGTACGATGGCATGCGGAGGCGGCATTCGGCCATGATGGCGGCAATGAGCGTGGCGTCGTCGCTGGCGTTTCCGGAGGCGGGCGTGACGACGGCGGCAATGATGTGTCCCAACATGTCATGCGGCAGCCCGAAGGCGGCGCATTCGCCGACCAGTCCCGTGGCATAGAGAATTTCTTCGATTTCGGCGGGACTGATCCGGTATCCCGATGTCTTGATCGTTTCGTCTCGGCGACCGATGAAGTACAGGAAGCCGTCCTCGTCGCGCCGCACGGTGTCGCCGGAAAATACCGCGATCTCCTGCAAGGCCGCTCCTGCCGCCTGTCCGCCTGTTCCGGTGGGCAGGGGCTTGTAGCGTTCGGCGGTTCTTTCGGGATCGTTCCAGTAACCGAGGCCGACCAGCGCGCCGCGCTGCACCAGTTCGCCCGGTTCGCCGGGCGCGCATTCGCTGCCGTCTTCGCGCAGTACGAGTACTTCGGCATTGGGAATGGCCTTGCCGATGGAGTCGGGGCGGCGTCCGGCTTCTTCCGGCGGCAGGTAAGTAGCGCGGAAGGCTTCGGTGAGGCCATACATCATGTAAGGCTTGGCGGCAGGCAGATTTGCGCGCAGGCGTTCCAGCGTGGCGCGCGGCATGCGTCCGCCCGTGCTGGCGAAATAGCGCAGGTGTTCGCCGATGCCTGGCGGCCATGTGAGTTGCGCGAGTTGAATCCACAGCGGCGGCACCGCGGTCAGGCCGGTTACGCGCTCGCGTTCCATGGCTATCAGCACGTCGCGCGGCAGCAGGTAATTGAGCAGCGCCACCCGTGCGCCCACGGCGAAAGCCGTGGTCAATTGGGAAAACCCGGCATCGAACGATAATGGCAAGGCCGCGAGCAGTACATCGTCCGCGCGGTTTTCCAGGTAGTGCGCCACGCTTTGCGCGCCTGCCACCATGTTCCGGTGCGACAACGCCACGCCTTTGGGAAGACCGGTGCTGCCCGAGGTGTAAAGGATGGCGGTCAGGTCGGCGTCGATGACGCGATGGCCGCCGCCGCTTCCTGCCGACAATATCTCATTCCAGGCGTGCATCGTGAACGGCCGGGCGCTGCGGATGTCTTCGTCGCGGGCGGGACCGGTGAGCGCGACATGACGCAGTTCGGGGCAGGCGGCGAGCGTTTCCGCGAGGGCGGCGAAGCGTTCGGGGCTGGTGACGAGCGCGTGCGCGCCGCTGTCGGCCAGGATGTGGCCGACCTGGGCCGGTTTGAGCACGGGGTTGACCGGCACGAAAGCGCCGCCCGCGGCGGCGGCGGCGAAGCAGGCGATGATGGTCTCGAAGCGTTTGTCGAGCCAGACCGCCACCCGCGCGCCGCGCGCGAGGCCAAGGCGGACGAGGCCGCCGCCAAAGGCGTCGACGGCGCCGGCAAGTTGCCGGTAATCGAGCGTTTCGCCGTTCATGCACAGCGCGGGAGCGCCGGGCGTACGCAGGGCGGCGGACAATATCAGGTGATGGAGGAGGAAAGCGTGCATTGCGGGAACGTCATGTGCGCCGGGCGTAAAGCCGCTACCATGCGGCGCGGACGTAGATATTGACTCATGGAAGGCCGCATATAATAGCCGCCCCGCGCGGACGGGCGTACCATCCGCGAATTCTGGGCATGCAGCGGAGTGGAGTTGGAAATTGGCGGAAACCAAGCAGGAAGTGTTGGCGGTGATCGATGAAGCGTTGGGCCTGGGCGGACGGGCGCTGGATTTCCGGCCCGATACCCCGCTTCTGGGCGTGTTGCCCGAGCTGGATTCGATGGCGGTGGTAGGGGTATTGAACTTGCTCGAAGAACGCTTCGATTTCATTGTCGGCGATGACGAAATCGACGGCTCGGCCTTCGCGACCGTGGGGACCTTGGTGGCGTTCGTCGAAGGCAAACTTGCCTGAGCGGGGCGTGCGTCGTGGCTCCGGACTTTGCTCGCGCTGTTTTTTTCCTGGAAACGCCGCGCGGACGGCGTTTTTGCGTGGCGAGCATTCCGGCGGAGCCGCCCTTGGGGACGGTGCTGTACTTTCCTCCTTTTGCCGGGGAGATGAACGAATCGCGGCGCATGGCCGCGCTGACGGCGCGGGCGCTGGCTTCGCGCGGCTGGCTGGTGTTGCAGCCGGACCTGGGAGGATGCGGCGACAGCGAGGGCGATTTCGGCTGTGCGGCCTGGCATGGCTGGATCGAGGATATGGATGCGGCCTGGAACTGGCTCATCGGGCGCGCTCCCGAAGGCCGCCGCGTGCTCTGGACGCTGCGCGCGGGCAGCCTGCTTGCCGACGGCTGGCTGTATGCCACCGGGCATCGGCCCGATCTGCTGTTGTGGCAGCCTGTGCTCGATGGCGAACAATATCTGCAACAGTTTCTCCGCCCCGAACCGGCGCGCCGGGCATCTGCCGAAACCAGCGTGTGTCCAGCGATCGCGTGGATGCGGGAGCGGCTCGATGGCGGCGTAGCGGTTGAAGTCGCGGGCTATGCCCCCTCGCTGTCGTTGGCGCAGAATTTGGCGGTAGCGCGTTTCAGCCTGCCGGAAGGCTATGGCGGGCGTGTCGACATGATCGAAACGGGCTTGTGGGCGGGTGCGCCATCGTCCCCGCTGGCGGCGTTGCGCGAGACGCTCGCGGCTTCCGGTGTTCGTGCGACTGCCTGCAAAGTCGCCGGGCCTGCCTTTTGGCAAGCACAGGCAGCCGGGGAAGCGCCGGCCTTGCTCGAAAAAACCCTCGCCGTACTCGACGGTGCACGGTCATGATGGGCACGACAAAAATGGATTACGACGAACGGGCGTTTTTTTTCGACTGCGAGGGCGATTCGTTGCCGGGCATCGTTGCTTGTCCGCGAGAAAGCGACGATGCCACGCGGGCCGCCGGGGCCGCGCGGCTTGGCGTGTTGATCGTCGGCGCTGGATTGCAATACCGGATCGGCCCACATCGCCAGTCTGTCCTATTGGCGCGCGCGTTGGCCGCCGCCGGTGCGCCGTGCATGCGTTTCGACCACCGCGGCGCGGGCGATGCCACCGGGGCGGCGCGTTCTTTTGAGTCGCTGCAAGCGGACATCCGCGCCGCGCTCGATGCTTTTTTTGCCGAGGCGCCGACACTTGCGGGCGTCATGTTATGGGGTTTTGGCGATGGCGCCAGCGCAGCGGTGTTTTATGCCGGCGCCGATGCCGATCCCAGGCTGGACGGGCTTTTGCTGCTCAATCCATGGATGCATGCCGGCGCGCGCGTATTTCGCCATGGTTTTTTGCGGCATTTGCATTTGCACGCATTTCGGGATTTCTTCGATGCCGGCGCCGTGCCCGCGCGCGCCCTGCGCGAGTGGTGGCGCGCGCGGCGCGGCGGCGGACGCAAGCGCGACGACCTGGCGTTGCCGGGCGGCGGCGAAGCCTTGCCGGAACAGATGCGGCTTTTCTTGCAGGCGCTTTCCATCCCGTGGTGGGTGATATTGAGTGGGCAGGATGAATTTGTACGGGAATTCGACCGGGTCGCCGCCAGCCCGGCATGGGCGAATCTGTTCCCCGCCCGTGCGCCGTATCGCTTGCCCGATCCTTGTCCCGCTTTTTCGAGCGCGGCCTGGCGTGACGCGGTTGTCGGTAAAACGCTCGCCTGCGTGGATGCCGTGGCGGGCATCATGAAATTGCTGAAATCTTCCTGATGCCGATACCGGGCTGCGGTGCGCCGTGACATCGGATGAACCGGATGTCAGGCAACCGGCCCGGCGGACTGGGTTCGCTGCCTCGTCACCCACAACAGCAGCCAGCCGAAAAGCATGGCGGCGGTGACAGTGGCGACGACCGCCGCCTGCCAGAAACCGGTCGCGCCCTGCGGAACGGGAGCATGGAACGCGAGCCAGTAGCCGAGCCCCAGGCCCAGTCCCCAGAAACAGCCGAGATGGATGAGCAGCAATACGAAGCTGATTTTGTAGGCGCGTAGCGCAAAGCAGGCGACGGTTTGCACGGCGTCGAAGAATTGGTAGAGCGAAATGTAGAAAGCGAGGCCGACGGCTACGTTCGCCACCATGGCATCGCTGGTCGCCAGCCAGGCGATGGTATCGCGCAGCCACAGCAGCGCGAAGGCCATGACAATGGAAAGAGCGCAGGCGATTTTGATTCCGCACAGGGCGAAGCCGCGCGCCAGTGCCTCGTCTTTTGCGCCGACCGCTTGCGCGACCTGTGCCGCGGTGGCGATTGCCAACGATAGCGGCAGCATGTAGACGAGCGCGGAGAGATTGGCGGCAATGCGGTGTCCGCTGACCGTTTCCGCCCCGAGGCGGGCGATGAAAATGGCCATCAGGGTGAAGGCGCTGATTTCGACCATGAAAGAAAAACCGATCGGGACGCCGAGCCGGAGGAGTTCCTTTTGCGCCGCCCAATGCGGGCGTTCCCATCGCGCGAAAATGTGGAATGGGGTAAAGCGCGGGCTTGTCCGCAGCAGCCAGAAGCTGAATCCCAGGCTGATCCAACTGACGACGACCTGCGAGAGCGCCGCGCCAGTCGCGCCCAGTGGCGGCAGTCCCGCGTGACCGCCGACCAGGATGCCCGCCAGCAGGGCGTGGCAAAAAGTTTCCAGGAAGGCGATGACCATGAGCGGGCGCGGCTGTCCCAGGGCATTGGCGGCGGCGTGGAAAGCGCGGTAGCCGAGCATGGCGGGCAGGGACAGTGCGAGCAGGCGCACGTAATTCACGGCGATGGCTTCGATATCCGCTTCGAGCTGCGCCGGGGCGATCAGCCAGCGGGGATCCGCGAGCAGGACGCCGCCGCAGATGGTGAGCAAAACCGCGAGCCACAACCCTTGCCGCATGTCGGAGCCGATGCCTTCCCGCTCCCCCGCGCCGTAGTGCTGGCCGACGATGGGGGCGAGCGCCTGCAACACGCCGCCCAGGCTCATCGCCAGCGTGGCGTAAAGGCCGGAGCCGACCGCGACGGCGGCCAGGTGTTGCGTGGAATGGCGACCGACGATCAGCGTATCGACGACCATCATGCCGATGGAAACACATTGCGCCACCAGTACCGGCCAGGCGTTTTTGAGAATGGCGCGGGCGAGATTCCGGGGTGTGGATGACATTGGGGCGAATCGTGCCGTCGGCATACCAGCGAAACGGGCAGGGAACAGGAGGCGGCTATGGTAGCCGGATTCCCCGTGTCCGCTGTGGAATCCGGCGGACGATTTTTCATTGGATGCGCACATTCGCCGTTGCCCGTCCTGCATTAAAGAAATCTCTCCGCCTGCCGTAGCATCACTGAAACCGGGGGCATTGGGGCTAGGGCAAAAGGTGGCATGATGAAAATCGCGGACTCGAAACTGGCATTTGAAAGTACACACCTTGCCACGCAGGAAAAGCAGGTACACGAATCCCTCAAGGTGTTTCGCGGGGAGCAGGCGCCGTCTTCATCGGCGTCCGCCGCGGATAACGCCGCCAACGATGGCGATTCCGCGAAAGTGCAGTTATCGGATACCGGGCAGCGGATGTCGCGCGGGGAAGCCCTGGACATGACAGGCGGCGCACAGGCGGCGGGCGGCGTCAGCCGCCAGATGAACAATGACCCGAAACTGACCCTGCTGCGGCTTGCCGTCGCGATGTTGACCGGAAAGAATGTGGATATTCTCGATGCGGATTGGCAAGACTCCTCGTCTTCCGCCGGATGGGGCATGGAGTATGAGCGCCATACCTCGTACACCGAAACCGAGCAAACCGATTTTGCCGCGCAGGGCATGGTGCGTACCGCCGACGGGCATGAAATTTCGTTCCAGATCAGCCTCTCCATGATGCACGCCTACCACACCGAGGAGCATGTGGAGGTGCGCATGGGAGCGGCGCTCAAGGATCCGCTGGTACTCAACTTCTCCGGCAACGCCGCGGAATTGAGTGACATGACGTTCCGGTTCGATCTCGACGGCAACGGGAAAGAAGATCGCATCCATGCCCTCAGGCCCGGCAGCGGCTTCCTGGTGTTCGACCGTAACGGCGACGGCAAGGTCAACGATGGCCGCGAACTGTTCGGTGCCGTGACCGGGGACGGTTTCGGCGAATTGGCGGCGCTCGACGACGATGGCAATGGCTGGATCGACGAAAACGACCACGCTTACAATTCGCTCTACGTGTGGAACAGGAGCGCGGACGGTAAAGACGAATTGCGCAGCCTGCGCGCGGTCGGTGTCGCAGCCATCGCGCTTGCCTATGTCGACACACCGTTTTCGATCAAGAATGCCGATAACGACCTGCTTGCCCAAGTGCGCTCGACAGGCGTTTTCTTGAAGGAAAATGGCGGCGTGGGCACGGTGCAGAAAGTCGATCTGGCGGTCTAGAATGCAATACGGATGAAATTTCCCGCCGAGGCTTCAATAGTTCTCGACGAGTGTGTTCGAGACTATGCGTAAATACATGGATGGCGTGGCAAGCGAAATTATTGAACGAATATGCGCGGCAGTGTCTACAAGGTCGATAACGCAAAAGCGGCACGACCGGGAAAGGGGGCACGCGGCCCGATATCCTTTGTCCGCGCGGGTAAAGGGATTGGGCATCGTGTGAAGATTTGGGGGGCCTTGTGGCCCCCTCTTTTTTTGGGGGGAATTTCTCGGGTTTCCGTTCGTGGCGTCCAGGCGCCGCGGGTCATTGCCGGACGCGCGAATCGGGCAGGGCGGGGGAAAACCGGCACAATTCGGCGGCGTATAGATTCTGTGCCCATTGCGGGATGTCCTTGCCGGTTCGGACGACCTCGCCTTGTTTCAGTTCGACGGCCAGGGCGTAGGGTTCGGCGAGGGACGAGTTATCGAAGATGTAGGCGCGATCCGCCAGTTTCGCGGCTTCGTGGATGAGTGTCTGGTTGCGTTCGTATCGCTCCCGGATTTTGTCTTCGGGTACGGGATGCCCGCCTTTTGCGACGCGAGCGGCGACGCGGAGTACCGACAGTTCAACGTTGAATACGCTGACGTGGTAGAGGTTGACGCGGTAACCGGCAGCCATGGCTTCCCGAACCAGATCCAGCTTGGACGGGTGTGAAAAGGTCGATTCGGTGACAAGACTTTTGTGCCGGGTCATCAATTCGCGGCGGCGTTTTTCGGCAAGCCGTTGCCCCGTTTGCGATTCTTCGAGCGTCCAGGCGGGATGGCCGAATTGCCGCAATGCCAGTTCGTCGGCGTTGACGAATTCGGCGGAGGGATGCCTGGGCGCGATACGAAGACGGTAAAGCGTCGTTTTACCGGCGCCGTTCGGGCCTGCGATGAGGTGAAGCGTCGAGCGGTTGTTTGCGGCGGTATGTCTCATTCAATCGCTTTGAGGCCGCCGCCCGGCAGGCCGCGCACCAGACGGCCATTGCCATCGAGACCGACCGCGCCGCCTTCGCGTCCGAGCGCGTCGAAAAATTCCCGCTCGGCGGGCAGCGGACTGGAAAGCGCCTTGCCCGCCATGTCTTCGTAAATTTCCCGTTCGGCGGCATTCAACTCGTCGGCGTCCATTTGGCCCATCAATGCGGCGCGCATGCGTCCCGCCGTGAAGCCGGGGGCGGATTCGGCCACCCGCCCCAGTTTGACCCAGTGTTCGATCTGGCCGCTGAGCGTGCGGGTAAACACGACCGCCTCGCGTCGCGCCGCTTCGATCAGATCGTTTGAAATACGCACGGAAACTGTATTCATGGCATCTCTCCCGCTCCTGTTTCCCCGGAGCACGGGCTGGAAGCGCGAGGCAGGCAGGGAACTGCCGGCCCACTGCCACGCTTGCTTGTGGTAACTCTACCACCGTTGCGCGATTGCGCAAAACAGAGCCGGTCACAATTTCTCGCAGACCGGTTCAAACCTCACTGCCAACTGAAGTACCAGCTGATAATAGAGTCCGCCGCCGGGCAAATCGTCCGCCATTACGGCGTCGTCCGGCTCTACATCCCGAACCTGAAACGCGCCAAGGCGCAGTGGGGAACAGATCGGCATGGCCCTCGGCTTCGACGAATCGAACGCCCGGAAGGGAGTTCTCAAGAACGAGGCGCAGATGGCATCCGACTACTTGAGCCTGACGTCGCTCGCCCGCGCGGCGCTCTGGCGAAGCCAGTGCCGACAGCCAGCGAAATGGACTGACCAAGGCGATGCAGGCGCGCGCTGCGCGCTCCTGCATCGGCAATGGGCGCGGCTTCTCAGTTCTTCGATTGATCCACCAGCTTGTTTTTCTTGATCCACGGCATCATGTCGCGCAGTTGCGCGCCGACTTTTTCCACGGGATGCTCGGCGATGAGCCGCCGGCGCGCCGTCATGGAGGGGTAGCCGGTACGGCCTTCCAGAATGAAATCCCTGGCGTAGTCGCCATTCTGGATGCGCTTGAGCGCCTCGCGCATGGCCTCGCGCGATGTGGCGTTCACCACCTTGGGGCCGGTGACGTATTCGCCGTATTCCGCGTTATTGGAGATGGAATAGTTCATGTTGGCGATGCCGCCTTCGTAGATCAGATCCACGATCAGCTTCACTTCGTGCAGGCACTCGAAGTAAGCCATCTCGGGCGCGTAGCCGGCTTCGACCAGAGTCTCGAAGCCGGTCTTGATGAGTTCGACGAGACCGCCGCAAAGCACGGTCTGTTCGCCAAAGAGGTCGGTTTCGGTTTCTTCGCGGAAAGATGTCTCGATCACGCCGCCCTTGGTGCCGCCGTTGGCGGCGGCGTAGGAGAGGGCGATGTCGCGCGCCTTGCCGGATTCATCCTGGTAAACGGCGATCAGCGAGGGAACGCCGCCGCCCTTGAGATATTCGGATCGCACGGTATGGCCGGGACCCTTGGGGGCGATCATGATAACGTCGATATCGTCGCGCGGCACGACCTGATTGTAATGGACATTGAAGCCATGGGCGAAAGCGAGCGCCGCGCCTTTTTTCAGATGAGGCTCGACCTCCTTTTTGTAGACATCCGGAATATTCTCGTCGGGCAGGAGCAGCATGACGACATCCGCGTCCTTCACGGCCGCGGCGATTTCTTCCACCTTGAGACCGGCGGCTTCGGCCTTCTTCCACGAAGCGCCGCTCCTGCGCAGGCCGACCGTGACCTTGACGCCGGAATCGTTCAGGTTCTGGGCGTGGGCGTGACCTTGCGAGCCGTAGCCGACGATAGCGACCTTCTTGCCTTTAATCAGGGAGAGATCGGCATCCTTGTCATAATATACTTTCATGTTGATCCTTTCGGGTTGGAAGGGGGCGCTTGCGTCCGGCATCATACCGGCATGGCTGGACGCACGGGGAAAAAGCCGGGTTCAGAGCTTGAGCACGCGCTCGCCGCGGCCGATGCCGCAGGTGCCCGAGCGCACCGTTTCGAGAAGCAGCGCCGGATCGATGGCGGCGACGAAGGCATTGAGCTTGCGATCATTGCCGGTGAGTTCGATCACGTAGGAACTGTCGGTCACGTCGACGATATGGGCGCGGAAGATATCGGCCATGCGCTTCATCTCCTCGCGCGCCGCGCCCGTGGCGCGCACCTTGACGAGCAGCAGTTCGCGTTCGATGTTCGGCGCATCCGAAAGGTCGATGACCTTGACGACATCGACGAGCTTGTTCAATTGCTTGGTGATCTGCTCGATGATGTCGTCCGAGCCGGAAGTGACGAGGGTCATGCGCGACATCGATTCGTCCTCGGTGGGAGCCACGGTGAGGGTTTCGATATTGTAGCCGCGCGCGGAAAAAAGCCCCGACACCCTGGAGAGGGCGCCGGATTCGTTTTCGATCAGCAGGGAAATGACGTGACGCATGGTGTGCGCTCCTGGAGTTTCGGCGAAGGCGGTCGGAATGCGGAACGGGCGGCTCTCTGGCTCACAGGTCTTCGGAAGGCAGTACCATTTCGGTGAGTCCCTTGCCGCCTGGCACCATGGGGTACACGTTTTCCGAGCGGTCGATCTGGAAATCGAGGAAGACGAGATCGTTCTTGTGGTGCGTGCTGAAAGCCTCGCGCAGCGCGCCTTCGACATCGCCGGGCTTGTCGACCCGGATGCCGACGTGGCCGTAGGATTCGGCCAGTTTCACGAAATCGGGCAGCGAATCCATGTAGGAGCCGGAGTAACGCTGGCCGTGGAACATCTGCTGCCACTGCCGCACCATGCCGAGATAACGGTTGTTGAGCAAGCACACCTTGATGGGCAGGCGGAACTGGCGGCAGGTGGAAAGCTCCTGAATATTCATCTGGATCGAACCTTCGCCGGTGACGCAAGCCACCTGCGCGCCGGGGTGGGCAAGCTGCGCGCCCATGGCATAGGGCAGCCCCACGCCCATCGTGCCCAGACCGCCCGAGTTGAGCCAGCGCCGGGGCTTGTCGAAACGGTAGTACTGCGCCGCCCACATCTGGTGCTGGCCGACATCGGAGGCGACGATGGCCTCGCCGCCCGTGACTTCCCACAGCTTCTGGATGACGAACTGGGGCTTGATGAGATCCTTGGAGGGCTTGTAGGCGAGGCACTCGCGCGCGCGCCAGCCTTCGACCTGTTCCCGCCACCCGGCGGTATGGGCCGGATCGGGCCGCGACCCGCCTTCGATCTGGCGGATGAGTTGTTCGAGCACATCGCGGACGTTGCCGACGATGGGAATATCGACCTTCACCCGCTTGGAAATCGAAGCCGGGTCGATGTCGATATGGACGATCTTGCGTTCTTCCGCGGTGAAATGATCGACGTTGCCGATCACGCGGTCGTCGAAACGCGCGCCGATGGCGAGCAGCACGTCGGAATAATGCATGGTCATGTTGGCTTCATAAGTGCCGTGCATGCCGGGCATCCCGAGGAACAGGCGGTCGCTGGCCGGAAAAGCGCCGAGTCCCATCAAGGTGGTCGTGACCGGCGCGCCGAGCAGGCGCGCGAGCCGGGTCAGTTCTTCGGCGGCGTTCGACAGGATCACTCCGCCGCCCGCGTAGATCATGGGCCGCCGCGCGCCGAGCAACAGTTGCGCCGCCTTCTTGATCTGGCCCTGGTGCCCCCGGATGACCGGATTGTAGGAACGCATCGAAATTTCCGCCGGATACGCAAACTCGCACCGCGCCATCGACACATCCTTGGGAATATCGACCACCACCGGGCCGGGGCGTCCGCTGGCCGCCAGATAAAAAGCCTTCTTCAGCGTCGAAGCCAGTTCGCGCACGTCGCGCACGAGGAAATTATGCTTCACGCAAGGGCGGGTGACGCCCACCGTATCGACTTCCTGGAAAGCGTCCTGTCCGATGAAGGCCGTTGCCACCTGTCCGGAAATGACCACGAGCGGCGCCGAATCGTAATACGCGGTGGCGATGCCCGTGACGGCGTTCGTCGCGCCCGGCCCCGAAGTCACCAGCGCAACGCCCGTCCTGCCGGTACTGCGCGCGAAACCGTCCGCCGCATGAACGGCGGCCTGCTCGTGGCGAACCAGGACATGGCGGATGTCGTCTTGCTGGAAAAGCGCGTCGTACAGGAAAAGGACGGCCCCGCCCGGATAACCGAACACATACTCGACCTTTTCTTCCTGCAAGCACCTGATTAGAATTTCCGCCCCAGTCAGTTCCATCGCAACCGCCCTGTAATGTAACGTTCAAGGAAACAAACCGGCTACGTTACCGTCCGCCCGTGCATTGGTCAAGGCGCGGGCCTGAAGATTTTTCCGCATGTCCCATAACGATTCTCCGAAAGACGCCCCGTCCGCCATGCCCGCGGCTCCCGTCGTTGCCGAACTCGCCGGGCTGCGCCGCCGCCTGGCGAGCATGCTGTACGAGTCGTTCCTGCTTCTGGGCGTGCTCTCCGCCGCCTTCATCCTGCCCTGGATGCTTGCATTGTGGCTGCTGGAGGCGCGAAATCCGCCGCCATGGCTGGGCTGGCTGGAACTGCTCCACATCTTCGCCATCGCCGGCGGCTATTTCATCTGGCACTGGCATCGCCACGGCCAGACCCTGGCGATGCGAACCTGGCGGCTGAAAGTCGTCGCCGCCGGCGATGGGCGCAATCCTTCCTGGCAACGCGCCTGCCTGCGTTACGCGCTCTCGTGGCCTTCGATACTGCTGTGCGGAGCGGGCATCGTCTGGGCGCTGTTCGATCTCGACAAACTTTTTTTGCACGACCGCCTGGCGAAAACACGGGTCGTCCTGCTGCCGCCGATCCAACGCTGACGCGGGGGGAGCGCCGCCAGAAGCCCGCCATGCCAATGCTCTGGCATGGCGTCGATGCCTGGTTCGGCTATGCCGTTTTCGCGCTGCCCGACAGGTTGCGCGTCAGGAACATCAGGGCGCTGACCACCACCACGAGGAGCGCCGTTCCCACAAGCAAGGCGTATTCCTCTATCTGGAGGATTGCGTAAAGAATTGCGTACAAGGCCGCGAGCAGCACAGCAAGAATTCCGCCCTGCGCGAGACTTCGGAACGCGGCGGTCATATACAGGCTGTTCATGACGACGGAGACGGCGGAAGCGGCCAGGAAAGCGTTGAAGAAGGCCGTGTGCTCGGCGAGCGACAGGAGGACGAGGTAAAAAAGAACCATTGCGACGCCGACGAGGCAATACTGCATGAAGTGTAGCCGCTTGCGGGAAACCAGTTCAAAAGAGAGCAGGGCGACGAAAGTGAGGCCGATGAAAAGGATCGCGTATTTGACGGCGCGCGCGGCCTGCGTGTAAAGCGAGACGGGTTCAAAAAGCTCGACGCCGACTGTGAAATCCGTGAGTTCGGACAATTCGTTCCGAACCATCTGGACATGCGGGCGCGCGTTGGCCGTTTCCGCGTAAACGACGCCCTCGCGCGGGGAACGTTCGACGGCGGCTTCGTCGACGATTTGCATGGATACGTTGGCCGCCTGCGGGTAAGTGCGGCTCAAGTGGGGGATGTCCCAGACGGCGGAAAATCGACCGGCCTTGTCGTCGACCGTGTATTCCTTCGGCAGGATGGCGCCGGCGAATTTTGGGTGCGCCCACGCGGCGGTGAGCGCGATCCGCGTGTTTTCGCCAACCGGCGTGAAATAGATTCCTCCGCTTCCCTTGACGACGGCGGAGAGCGAAAAACTGCGTTTTTCACCGGCGTCTTTCGCGGGGTCGAGCGGGATAGGCGTATGGAAGCCTGGGCCGAGGATGCTCGCAATCTCGGTTCCGGGCTGGAAAGGCGCGGAAGCTTGGCCGTTCCAGACGAGTGCTTCGATCGAAGCGATCGCTTTGAGATCGGCGACGCCGGCGGCGAACCACGCTTTGTTCCACTCGATGCGTTGGACGTTTTCGCCGAATTCGGCGGCGTTTTGCGGAATCCGGAAGGTTCCGGTGACGGTGACCGGACTCGTATAGACGATGTATTTGTAAATGCCGCGCGCGCGCGTTTGCGGCGCGATGTCCGCTGAAAAATCGACGGACGATGGAAGAAGGACGCGGTATTCGCGTTCAAAGGTTTCGTTGGCGATTATTTTTCCTCTGTTTTCGACATAGGAAACGTACTTTCGGATGTAGGGAACGACCAGAACCGGCCCGCGCACGTGCTGGGTTTCGCCCCAGTGCGCGGAAATGTCACGGATGGCGCTCTGGTGCATCGAGGATCGCTCGCGGACGAGGTCGGTCACGAAGCCGAGCGGGACGAGCAGGCCGAGGGTCAGGAGAACGACGATCAGGCAGTGCACGGGGTTTGAACCGAAGGTTTTGGAAGCTCCGGCGACTGGAGAGAAAGCGGGCAGGGAAAGCCGCCGGCAGTCGGCCTCGGAAGGAGGCTCTGCGTTTTCAGTGTCTTTCGATGCGCTTGGGTTGGCGGGGGCGTTCAAGCGCCGCCGGAAGCGAATCAAGGCAAGCAAACCATATACCGCGAAGCCAAAAATAAGCAGGAAAACGATGGCGACCGCGAGAAGTACGAGCATGTCCAAATGCATTCTCTTGAAAATGGAAGGAATTCCCAGAATGGGGCACTATAGTTGTGACCAATGGAATACGCAAGCGAAGAACCTGTTTGTGGGTGGTGTTGACTGCTGACCTGCCCTCATCTGACGTACCACTGATAACCAGAGTCCAAGGTTGAGATTACAGCACATCGGGTGATGGCGTTGCATCGCCAACATGCTGGCGATGCAACACGGCGAATTGCGCCGGGGGAATGCGCCCCACCGAACTGTGGGGACGCGTCAGGCTGTCGAATCTTCAGGTTCTGAACGCCATCCTGTACGTAGCCGAGCATGGTTGCAAATGGCGTGGTCTGCCCAGTCAGTTCGGGCGCTGGCACACAGTCTATACCCGGATGAGCCGCTGGGCAAAAGCCGGCGTGCTGGAGCGGGTTTTCGAGCGGCTGCAACGCGCTCGGATCATCCGTCTCAAGATTGAGGCAGTGTCGATAGATAGCACTTC
>JAISCE010000033.1 GCA_031265765.1 Azoarcus sp. | reverse complement strand
CCTGCTCCGCATCGAGCGGCCATTCGATGAACAGATCGGTGCGCTTGCGGCCCAGGCCGTACTCCCGGTTGATGCGCCCGCCGCCGTTGACGATGCGTTGCAGGAAGGCTTGCATCAGCAATTGCGAGGCGGCTTCCTTGTAGCTGAACCCCTCGCTCCAGGCATCCGAGTGCTCCCGGAAAAACTGCTGGAACGCCGCCAGCAGTTTCGGCATGTCGAGCCGGTGGTCGGGCGTCACATACCAGGACTGCTCCTGATTGGCGATCGTTACTTGCTTGGCCCATGTCAATTCGCGCGGAATCACTTCCCGGTAGATACGGTTGCCGATCCTGATCTGCGGACGAAGGGTAATCAGGCCCAGGTCGGCCACGTATTCCAGGTCGGCAGGCGGCACGTCCGGGCTTTCCTGTTCGCTGGCGAGGATGGCGCTGATGACGCTGTGCACACGCGGCTCGCGCAGCTTGTCGGACAACTGATCGAGATGGGTGGCGCGCGACTGGATGAGTTGCTCGCGGGCCTGCATGTAGCTGACCAGGGTAATGCGCTTCGTCCGGTCGCGGTTGGCGCGGATCTTTCGCGTCACCTCGTAGCCCAAGGCATTGACCAGCCAGGGCTGGCCGGCGCTGTCTTCCCACAGTTCGGGAAAGATCGCCTCCTCGAACGCCTGCCCGGTCTCAAAGGTGTGCTGCCGCCACAGCGCCTCGGCCTCCTCGCGGGTGAAATTGCCCATGCGCAGGGACTCGGCCTTGATGTTGAAGGCGCTGCCGCCCGTAATGACTTCGCCGTCGCCCTGGTGGATGCGATAGTCGCGCACGTCGCGCACGCCGCACAGCACGATGCTTTGCGGAAAACTCTGCGGGCGCTGGGCGTAGCCCGCGCGAATCTGGCGCAGGAGGGAAATCAGCGTATCGCCGACCAGGGCGTCGACTTCGTCGAGAAAAAGCACCGCGGGTTTGGGCGATGCACTGGCCCAATGCGCGAGCAACTGGATCAGACGCACCTGGGGTTCGATGCCTTGCCCTTCGGTGCGATACCAGCGTTCGATTTCCGGCGCACTGAGGTACAGGGCAATGGAACTCGCAATCGCGCTGCATGCGGCGGGAATGCCCTGCGTCGCGTCGCCGCGCGCCGCCTGCGCGGCTTCGATGTTGGCGTAGGCGCAGGCGTAACGGCCTTCCCGGTTCAGGACTTCCATGATCGCCAGGAGCGTGCTGGTCTTGCCCGTCTGGCGCGGCGCGTGCAGGACGAAATAGCGTTTCTCGGCGATCAATTGCCGGACTTCTTCCCAATCGATGCGGGAGAGCATGTCGATGTGGTAGTGGTCTTCCGCAATGATGGGGCCGGCGGTGTTGAAAAAGCGTTCCATATGGGTTCCTTTACGGCATGCGCCAGAGGAAAGAAGCATTCTACTAGACCGGGACAGGAGCCATGCTGGAAGCCAAACGTATCCTCCGGGGCCAGTCAGATATGCCTCATCGAAGACGCATTGGCATCACACGGGGAAGGCGTCGCCCATCCTGTTATTGCTACGAACAGGCTCTCAGCGTCCTGGCGGCAGCGATTTCATGCCCTCTATCATGTCGCCCGCCTCGATGCCATGTCTGGCGAACCATCCCCGGTTCATCTCCAGCGCATACCGCGCCAACTTCGCCGCACAATGCGTATCCTCGCTTTGCGGCGCCATGTCCTCGATGTTGAGAATGCGCCCCTCATGATCGATGAACGCTACCGACAGCGGAATCAGCGTGTTCTTCATCCACATGCAAATATGCGCATCGGACGGAAAGACGAACACCATGCCGCGCCCTTCGGGCAGACTGCCGCGATACATCAGGCCAAGCTGGCGGTCGGCGTCGTTTGCCGCCACTTCGGCTTCGATGTCCTGCTTTCCCGCGTACAAACTCGCCTGTGGCATCTGCGCGGCCGCATTGCCTGCCGTCCATGGCGCAAACGCCGCCATTACCGCCGCCACCCGCCTTGCCGCCGTTTTTTTCATCGCTTTTTCCTTCCCGATCCGCGCCGGAGCGCGCCTTCCCAAGAAACTTCCCGCCACTGCCCCGGCGCAAGGCCGTCGAGCCGCCAACCGCCAATCGCCACGCGCACGAGACGCAAAGTCGGCAGCCCCACTTTCGCCGTCATCCGCCGCACTTGACGGTTTTTCCCTTCGCACAGCACGATTTCGAGCCAGACGGTCGGCACCGTTTTCCGGAACCGCAGCGGCGACTCGCGCGGCCATAGCCAATCCGGCTCCGGCACACAGGCCGCTTCGCAGGGCCGGGTCGTGAAATCTCCCAGATCCACCCCGGCGCGCAAACGCGCCAAAGCCGCCTCGCCGGGTATGCCCTCTACCTGCGCCAGATAACGCTTGGGCAATTTGTGGCGCGGATCGGCAATGCGATGCTGCAAACGGCCATCGTCGGTCAGCAACAGCAAGCCTTCGCTGTCGGCATCCAGCCGGCCCGCGGCATAGACGCCGGGCACGGGGACATAATCTTTCAGCGTGGGCCGCCCCTGCACCCCGGTAAACTGGCACAGCACGCCATGAGGCTTGTTCAACAAGATCAACTGCCCCATCCTGTCCGGCCTTTCAGGAAAACGCCCATGACCGCCAAGCGGACATTTCGCTCATTCTGGAAAACATCGGCAACATCGCGCAATACGCTCAGGCGGGAAACACGGAAGAAAAATGAACCGCCCCGCGCGCCGACATGAAAAAAACGGTTCCATGGACGATTTATCCACGCAGGCTCGTGCGAAAACGCGCGGACATTCATGCGAAGCCGAAAATGTTCCGAAGACAAGCCGCCGATGCGCCGGCTCTCCGCGCGCCCGGCGTCCACAACCGGGCGCGTCCGGCATCTACAGCACAGGGATTCCCTCCTGCTCTCCCTTTTCATAAACGACGTTGGCCCGCCCGACGATCAAGGGATCGAGCGGCCCGATACTGCCGATATCTTTATTGGTATAAGGCAGTTTGTGCAGCACATAGCGCAAGGCATTGAGGCGAGCACGTTTCTTGCAATCGGATTTCACGACCGTCCAGGGCGCATCCGCCGTGTCGGTATAGAAGAACATGGCTTCCTTCGCCTTGGTGTATTCGTTCCATTTGTCGAGCGAAGCCATGTCGATAGGCGAAAGCTTCCATTGCTTCAGCGGATGGTTTTCCCGCTCCTTGAAGCGCCGCCGCTGCTCGGAACGGCTCACCGAAAACCAGAATTTGATGAGATGAACGCCGCTGCGAACGAGGTTGCGTTCAAGTTCCGGAGATTGCCGCATGAACTCGGCGTATTCGTCGGCAGAGCAGAACCCCATGACTTTTTCCACCCCGGCGCGGTTATACCAGGAGCGGTCGAAAAGCACGATTTCTCCGGCGCTCGGCAAATGCTGGATGTACCGTTGGAAATACCACTGTCCGCGTTCTATTTCCGAGGGTTTTTCGAGCGCAATGACCGAGGCGCCGCGCGGATTGAGATGTTCCATGAAACGCTTGATGGTGCCCCCCTTGCCCGCCGCGTCGCGTCCTTCAAAAAGGATGAGGACTCTTTGCTTCGTTTCTTTGACCCACGCTTGCAGTTTCAGCAATTCTACCTGGAGATGGTATTTTTGCTTTTCGTAATTCTTGCGCGACATCAGGTTTTTATAGGGATAACCGCCTGTGCGCCAATCGTCGGCAAGCTCATCGTCGGGTTTGACCGCTGGCTTGGCGAGACTTACCTTGCCGTCCGGTGTCTTGCGCAGGAAGGTTTCGCGCAACAATTCCAGATCGTCGGGAGATACGCCTTTGAGAATTGCCGCCAGCGCGCTGTTCGCCGTCCGGATATCGCCGCTCCTAGACTCAAGGATGTCGGTCACGGCTACGACTTTGGAATCGTGCGCGGCATCGAGCGATTGATCGACCTCGAACGTTTCTATACCGTCCTGGGTCAATGAGACCGCCACGTCGCCCTGTTTGACGCGCCGGGGCCGCGAAGGCTTCGGCGCGTCGGCAAGCGGGCTTTCCACAGCATGCTTCCGGGGTTCCTGGACGCCGGGCGGCGGAGTTGCAGAACTGTCATTGCTTGTGGACATGGGCGTTCCTGACGGTGAAAAGGCTGCCGTTATGATACGCTCTCCCGCGCCGGTCGCGCAGCCTGCGGATTTCGATGCGGCGGCAGGCTTCGACGCCATCGCATGCCATCGCATTTCGCGGCTGGATTTCCGTCCGTCCTGGCCATCCTGAACATAGCAGACCGTCACTCCTTTTTTACGATGAAGCGTTTCATCCGCCGCATCCTTCCAGACCGCGACCTTATCGCCCGCCACAGCTGGTTGCGTCCGTTCGCGGGAAACCTGCTCCATCCTTTCCTGTGGTATCTCAACCGCCACTCGGCGGCGCGCGGGGTCGCGGTCGGGCTGTTTTGCGGCTTGATTCCGGGGCCCTTCCAGATGTTCGGCGCGGCGGCGTTCAGTATTGCCCTGCGCGCAAACCTGCCGCTGGCGCTCGTCACGACGTTATATACCAATCCCTTTACCATCGTTCCGCTCTATTTCGCCGCTTTTCTGCTAGGCAACTGGGCGCTCGGCGATTTCGGCGCATCTGGAACTTCTTTCGTCCGGCCCCCCGAATTCGACGGACAGGGTCTGCACGGCTGGTGCGTAGCCTTGCTGGAATGGATGGGCGGAATGGGCAGGCCGCTTGCCCTCGGCCTGCTGCTGCTCGCCGCAGGACTCGCATTTGCCGGATATTTCACCGTCCATGGCCTCTGGCGGCTGGAGCGCGGCTGGCGCTGGAAAAAACGCTCGCGCTGCGACAACGCCTGAGCGATATTCGCGCGCTTCGCCCCGCCGTCCGCCAAACGCCGGCAAGGCCGTTGCAACACGCTGGAATCCATAAATAAAGTTTTGTCGACGTGCGCCCGCCGGCGTTTTTTCTGTGACAAAATGCTGTGATACCGTTTTGTCTGTCTCGCCATCGCATCAGAGGTCGTCCATGAAAACCATGTTTCGCCTTTTCGATTCGCGCGGAACACGTGCATTCAGCAGAAATACCGCCGTCAAAATCGTTGCGGCGGCGGCTTTGTCTCTCATCGCCGGTCTGGCGCCGGTTCACGCGCAAAAACGCAGTCAGCATGCCGGCCACCAGGAACAGGCCAGCGCGCGCGCTGCCGCGCGGATACAAGCCGCCCGGACGCTTTTCGATCGCGGCGTCGCCGCAGCCAACAAGGACAACGAGAAAGCGGCTCTCGCCGCCTACGAGCAGATCGCACAGCAATACAACAAGAACGATCCGCCCGCCATCCGGGTACTGTTTGCCAAGGCGTTGCTCAACAAAGGCGCCATCCTCGGCGAACAAGGCAACATCAAGGAAGCCATCGCCACTTATCAGAAACTCGACCAGCGCCTCGGGCAGGACAAAGATCCAGCGGTTCGTGAAGTAGTCGCCTCGGCGCTCGTTTCCAAGGCCGAAGCTTTCTATAAACAAGGCAACCACAAAACGGCCATCGCCACTTACAGCCAGCTCGGAAAGCGATTTGCGAACGATAACAGTGCTTTCATCAAGCATTTGATCGCCATCACGAAATGGCGAACCGCCGAGATACTGGCCGACAGTACGGCGCTTTCGTCGACACGATAAATCCCCGCCGCCGTGGCGCGGCGGATACAGGGTTTGAAAACCGGTTTGCTACCATGGCGTTCTCGTTCGTTTCGACAGACGCAAGGAACCGCTCATGAAAACCATTTTCCCCAACAAGCTTCCCGGACAAGCGTCGGCAAGGGCGGAAAGAAAGCGCGCCAGCGCCGCCTTGCCCATGGCGACGCTGGCCTGCATGGCGCTTGCCATGGCCGCTTGTACGACCACCGGCCCCGTTGCCGGCACGAGCCGGCAGCCCACAGCGCAAACCTCGCCTGAAGCGGGAAAAGCCGCCCAAGAGCTTTTCGACAAGGGCCAGACCTTGAGCCAGCAGGGCGACGCGCAAGAAGCCGCCGCCGTCTACAGTGAGATCGACCGCCGCTACGGAAACGATATCGACCCTGTCCTGCGCAACCAGATCGTCACCGCCCTGTTCGACAATGCCGCAAATCTGGGCCGGGAAGGCAACCTCGCCGCGGCAGTCCGGATATACGAGGAAATCGAACAACGCTATGGCGACGATAAATCCTGGGCTGTCTGGGCGCTGCTCTACCAGGGCGACCTCCAGCGCCAGTTACGCAATGCGAAGGCGGCTACCGCCGCCTTCGAGCGGCTCGACCAGCGTTTCGGACAAGAACGCGACAGCGCCATCCGCCCGCTGGTCGCCGATGCCCTATATAAAAAAGCCGAAACCCTGGCCTCGGCTGGCAACATCAAGGACGCCATCGGCGCCTACGACGAAATCGGCCAGCGTTTCGCAGAAGACCGGGACGCAAGCTTCCGCCAGCGGGCCGTGCGGGCGCTTTTCGCCAAAGGCGCGCTTCTGGGCAAGCAAGGCACAGGCGAAGAAACCGACGCCGCCTGGCCCACGGCCACTGCCGACAGGCTGGCTGGCGACAGCGCCGCGGCCATTGCCGTCTACGATGACATCGTGCAACGCTTCGGGCGCGACGGCGATCCCGCCATCCGCAATGCAGTTGGCGGCACCCTGCTCAAGAAAAGCGAAGCCTTGCGACTCGCGGGCGATAATCAGGGAACCATCGCCGTCTATGACGACATCGTCGAACGCTTCGGCAAGGACGACTCTCCGGTTTCCCGCGTACTGGCCGCCACGGCGCTTTTCCGCAAGGGCTTGGCCCATGGCAGGCAAAACGAGATCGACGCGGCCAATGCCAGTTTCGACGAAATCGCCCGCCGCTTCGGTCTCGATGCCGATCCCAAGTTGAAAAAAATCGTCAACCAAGCCAGCGCCGCCCGGCAAAGACTCGCCGACGAAGCCATGCCGCTCCACGACAACTGAGGGCGGCGCGGGCGATCCTTGCCGGTCTCCCTGTCTCCCTACTCCAGCACGCCGTCCACCAGCCGCAGCGTGCGGTCGCTGCGCCGTGCCAGCGTCTCGTCATGCGTGACGACGACAAAGCTCGTCGCCAGTTTTTCGTTGAGCGCCAGCATCAAGTCGAATACCGCTTCGGCGGTATGGCGGTCGAGATTGCCGGTCGGCTCGTCGGCCAGCACACAGGCGGGATGCGTCACCAAAGCCCGCGCAATCGCGGTGCGCTGGCGTTCGCCGCCGGAAAGCTCGCTCGGCGTATGGCCGAGCCGGTGACCAAGGCCAACCTCGCACAGCATGGCCTCGGCGCGCTCATTGGACTCTTTCTTGCTCATGCGCCGGATGTAAAGCGGCATCGCAACGTTTTCCAGCGCGGTAAACTCGGGCAGCAGATGATGGAACTGATAGACGAAGCCGAGCGAAGCATTGCGCAAACGACCGCGCGCCGCTTCGGAAAGCGTCGAAAAATCCTGCCCCATCAGGCTCACCGTTCCGGCGCTCGGCATATCCAGACCGCCAAGCAAATGCAACAGCGTACTCTTGCCCGAACCCGAAGCGCCAATGATGGCCAGACGCTCGCCGCGCCGCACCTGGAAATCGACCCCGCCCAACACCTGCACCGCATCGGCGCCTTCGCGGAAACGCTTTTCCAACCCTTTGCAACACAATACCGTTTCACTCATAACGCAGCGCCTCCGCCGGTTTCACCCGCGACGCGCGCCAGCTCGGGTAAACCGCCGCCGCCAGTGTCAGCGCGAAGGACACGGTAAGGATGGTCGCCACGTCGCTTGCCAGCACCTTCGATGGCAACTCGCTGATGAAATAAATATTCTTGTCCCACAAAGTCGCGCCGGTCAGTGCTTCGAGCGCCGGAATCACGACATCGAGATTACAGGCAAGCCCCAGTCCCCCCGCCAGCCCGGCGGCCAGTCCGACGACGCCGATGATCGTCCCCTGAATGACGAAAATTGCCATGATCGAAGCCGGCCGCGCGCCCAGAGTGCGCAAAATGGCGATATCTGCGGCTTTCTCTTGCACGGTCATGGTCAAGCTGGCGACGACGTTGAACGCCGCCACGCCCACGATCAGGAACAGGAACAACATCATCATTGTTTTCTCCAGCGCCACGGCGCGGAAAAAATTGGCATGGATGCGCGTCCAGTCGCGCAGCCCGAGACCCGGCACGCCGATGATCTGGGCCAGTTCAGTCGTCACGACAGGCGCGGCAAACAGGTTCTTGAGCCGCAGCCTGACGCCGCTCACCGCATCGCCCATCCGGTAAAGCGCCTGGGCATCGGCGAGATGGATGAGCGCCAGCCCCGAATCGTACTGCATCACCCCGGCCTCGAAGACGCCGACCACCTCGAACTGCCGCACCCGCGGCATCACCGCAGCCGGCGTCACCAGCCCTTGCGGCGCCACCAAAGTCAGTTTGCTGCCCGGCCCCGCGCCCAGAGCTCGCGCTAGATCGCGCCCGAGCACGATGCCGAAACGTCCCGGCTGCAACTCGTCGAGACTGCCCGCCCGCATATATTTGCTGAAATCCGCCACCGTACTTTCAGGCCCGGGAAGAATACCGCGCACCTGCACCCCTCGCACCGCCTCGCCGGCAACCAGCATCCCCTGCTCGTTTACATAAGGCGCCGCCGCCTCCACTTCCGGATGGAGGCTCGCGTCATCTACGACCTGCTGCCATGCGAAGACGCGGGCATTGCCCTCGACCGATTCCACCTCGATGTGCGAAGCCACGCCCAGCGTGCGGTCGCGCAGTTCCTCCTGGAAACCGTTCATCACCGAAAGCACGACGATGAGCGTCGTAATGCCCAGCGCGATGCCGAGAATCGATACCAGCGAAATAAAGGAAACGAGGCGGTTGCGCCCCTGGGCGCGCTTGCGCGAGCGGGTGTAGCGCAGACCGGCGAACAGTTCGTAGAACATCGAGGAGAAACCGGAATGTGAAGGGGCGCATTCTAACCGCCCCCGCTGCGGTCTTCAGATATTTTCGGCGCGCGCCACACAGCAGAGTATCGTGGCAGTGCACATAAACTCCAATAACATACACGACACCTCATTACACTTAACCACGAAATCCGGGATACCGCTGCCTCAAGTACTACGCGCCATCATTTATATAAATTACATATTTAGCCATGCCGACACAATCTACGCTGCCCGACGCAAAAAACGAAGGGAGAGGAGATGTCTCGCAGACGATATTTGACAATTTTAGACATTGATGTATCATCTGACAATGTTGCATATTTATTTAGCATACACGGGCATGAGCATGCGTGAGAGATCAGTAAACAAACCCAGCATACCCCAAGTTTTACAATTTTGTCATGGTTATGATGGCCCGTTTCTGGATTGTGCTCGCCAATACGCTCGCCTTTTTTATGATACCCCATATCGAGTCACGACCGTTTATATGACAGGCGCACCCAATAATGAAGCAATACAAGGATCCGCATCCAATGAAGTCATTTTTCTCAACTACAATAGCATTGAAATACGCGGTCTCAAGTGGCAAGCAATCCGCGATATTCATCGAGTAACCGCGACACGGCAGTTCAGCTTTTGCATTGCCCATCGTTTCAAGCCCATCTACGTCGCCCTTCTGGCAACGCGCCTACCCGTTATCGGCGTGCACCATGCCTTCAACGATTACCAGCGCGTCCCTCGCCGCATATTCGCACACATCTTTCGTCATCGCCTTGCCTTGCTTGGCGTCTCCAACGCCGTGCGCGACAATATACGTGCTTCCCTACCCTCCTGGCCCCATGACCGTATCGAAACCTTATATAACCGTATTGATATAGATGTGGTACAGTCCGAGCAACTTACCCACGAAACGGCCCGTGCCGCGCTCAAATTACCCCAGGATGCTTGGATAGTGGGTAATGTAGGACGTCTCCATCCTGATAAAGATCAAACTACGCTGATTCGCGCTTTCGCCTGTGCTTTGCCACAGTTGCCCCCAGGCAGCCTGTTGGCAATCATGGGCAATGGCAAAATGGAAGCCCCCCTCAAAGCCTTGGCGCGTGAACTAAATGTCGTGAAATCCATCCAATTTCTCGGACATGTACCCAATGCTCGCTGTTATTTCAAAGCATTTGATGCCTTTGTTCTTTCATCCGATCATGAACCTTTCGGCATGGTATTACTGGAAGCTATGGCAGCAGGCGTCCCTTTAATCTGTAGCGACTGTGGCGGCGGACGCGAAGTGGTTGCTGGTATTGGCGATCTCTTTCCTTTTAAAAATGTTGACGTCCTGGCAGAGCGCCTTGTAAACATGGCTTCAAACAAAACGCCAGATGATTATCCGGCACATACGGCACGACATTTGCAGCAACATTTTTCTGACCAGGCAGGCCGCGAAACTTTCTGGCGACTTGAATCTGTCAGAAAACTTGTTGAAAATAAAATTGTTCTATAAAAAATAAAGGAAAATATTTCCATGACTTACATACTACATATCTCATTTCTGGAATCGCCCATTCTGGATGCCTCTTTTTTAGAAAGCTATTGTCATAATAAAATAAGGCTTTGAGAGATATGATCTCAGCTTCAATACACTACCTTTCAGGCATTTGCATTACAATGCAAAAACATTTGTACAAATGGATGCCTATTTGTTTTTTAATCTATCTACCTACTTGGTTTTTCCTGAGAACTAGCCAGCAGGAAACTTTTTTTTACTTCTTAATTGCTTTACCAACATTATTTTTATCAACACGTTTATATCAACTCCTCCGAAACGATACTCGCACTATAGTTTCACTCATTTTATTCCTTGTATATTTCTCTTTTAGTTCCTTCTGGGGGGAAAGAGAATTCAATAAAGCTATCAAATCAGGAGTTCTTCTTCTCTGTTTATTATTAGCAGTTGAAACGACCGTACATCGATTCAATACAAAATTTCTAGCAAACTTCATTACAATAATTGGGGGAGCCGCCATTTGCACACATGGCTTTGTCAGTTTGTTATCAAATACCGAATTTTCCAACATCATGTCCAACAGATTTTCTCTGGACACCACATATGGATGGGGACGTAGCAACCCCATTGATTCTGCCATAATACTAGGATTGCCCATCATTTCCGCTTGGTGGCTTTTTCCTATGAAAAATTGGTCTCTCAGAACATTACTATTGCTCTTGATAATATGTGGCACTATCTTGATATTTTTCACTCAAAGCCGCGGCCCAATATTGGCCTTAGGTGCTACTTTGCTAATCGTAACACTCATCAGGAAAGACAGAAGCGATATAGTTTTGATGCTTTCCGGTTGCATTTTGTTTGTCATATTATTTTTCTTTACAAACATTGACGAACATATTAATACAAGGATATCTACTCCCGATTACAGGATACACATCTGGAAAGAATCTATTGCGCAATTTCTAGCTCATTTCTGGATAGGACAAGGCTTCGGTCACAATGCCAACATACCAATCTCTCCCGATTGGACGGCAGGTCATGCTCACTCTTTTGTTCTTGAAATAATCAGAGTAGGTGGCATCATAGGTGCTAGCCTGTTTTGTATTATGTTATTTTTTATGCTAAATCGTTTCATTTTCACGTCAGCCGGATTCTTTTTTCTACTTTGGCTAATTTTCGGCACATTATGCCTATTAACAAACGGCAGACTACTCTTGACTTACCCATGGCGTATTGAATGTTTTGCTTTTTGGATACCCTTGCTATGTTTGCATTTTTCATCGCCTTCTCGAATCAACGACATCGCACCGCCCGGCCTGCCCCCCAACTGGAGTACCAGATGATAGTAGAATCCGCTTATACTTGAAGAGCGGAGATGAAGAAGAATATGCATGATACTGACAACAATCCTTGGAAGGCAAAAACAATAGCATTGGATCGCTTCCGCTGGACGCTGCTGCGCGATCGTCATGGCTTGCTTGGCAGTGCTTTACGCTTCGTCCGAAACGCAATTATCGATACATGCTTCGGTCTCCAAGCCAAATTCAGGTTGAATATTGCCATTGTCACAGAATTCTGTGATTTTCTATTGCTGCAAGCGACTCCCAAGGTCATCGGCTTACATCGCAAAAAGCTATTGATCGATGCCTTGCGCCAGCGTGGTTACCATTTGATCGAAACTGCTCTCCAGAAGCCGCGCGACATTTGCGCCAACCGCCTGCTCGCCCCGCCTCCATATCCGGTTCCACTACGTTATTTCGGCTATGCTGCTTATGCTACATGGATCGTTGAACGATACCAGCCTTGCGTATTACTGAACGACCGCAACGGGAGCCTCTATTCACCTTTTTTACGTCTTGCGCTCATGAACAGGCAGTGTCCTCTCGTGCATCTGGCGCATGCCACGACGGTGGAGAATTCCCGGCGCCTGAGCATGAACGACTACGATTATTACTTATTATTTGGTCCCAGTTCCCTGGAAGCTTTGCAGGCTCGGAAGTTGCGTTTTGGAGCATCGACTGTCGTTCTGACCGGATCCCATATGATCGACCAAAGCTTCGACCTCCCTCCGGCAAGTCCGGCGATGCGGACCTTACTGATTCTCGGTGTCGGACCGGATAAGGAGAAGGAAGCCGGTTATCGACGCACCTACGATCTGCTTCGCCAGTGGGCGCGCGAACAGTCACAATACCAGGTATTTATCAAACGCCATCCGCGTAGTTCGGTACCATTCTGGCAGGAAGCCGAACAAACGCTGAAAAATGTCAAGGTGCTGCCATCGGAATGTTCGCTGGCACAAGCTCTGGAGCAAACCAGCGTGGTGGTAAACATCATGTCCAATGCGGTAATAGAGGCCGGACTGGCGGCACGACCAATAGTCTATTGCAATCTGAGCAATGACTATGATATTTTCCATCAGGAGCGATTCCTTGGCCAATTGGTCACCAACCTGAAAGATTTGCAATCGCGGATATCGGAAATTGAAGGGAACTTCGCAACTCATGTCAAGAATGCAAAAGCTTTTGCTCTTTTTCATCTTGCACATGGATCACAAGGCCTCGAGAAAACCTTGCAGGTATTTGAAAGACTCTTGAAACATTCGGCGCTACCGGAAGATATTGAGCAGCATAGCCTGCCGGAGACACATTATTCATAAGGGTCGACTATCCGCAGCTAGGGAAGCTCTGTATAGCGCGGCGATTGTTCAGAGATTCCTTGGGAGCGGAAGCGTGGCTACCAGGGGTGAAAATAAAACGCCAAACTTCAAAGTTGTTGGTGCCGATACGCTGATGACTTATCTGGAGCTTTTCCAAGCCTTGCTGGAATGCGCCAGATCGGAATGAATGGCCGCCAAATGTAGCAACCAAATAGCTTGAGTCCGATCAAGGGAGCTAAAACGTAGTTGAGTTCGTTAAAACCAGGACGCCAGGAAAAACTTCCTTTCCTACGCGTAATCGTAAAAGTCTTTTTTCCCATCAGCGAAGCCAGATGCCCGCCGCCAGAATCGTTACTTATCACTGCGGCGCGGTCTGACAAATAGTCCATCAGCTCCTTGATATTCGGGAAACTGCGTACCGCAAAATTCGCACAAACTTTCTGAATCGCGGCTTGTTCCTTGGGTAGACAGACAAAATCGACCGTCCATCCATCTTTTGTCAAGCGATTGGCCAGCCACAACCAGGCGCGTAACGGATAATCCTTTTTTGCCAAGGCCGAGGTGGGAAAAATGGCGACCTTCGTGTTTGGTGACTCTCGGCTGACAAAGCTATGCACAGGTACGGGTTCGGGACAATCCAGATCAAATACTTCATGAGCGTATTTGTCGATCCATTGCACCATGGACAATCCAGCTTTTGAATCGAGACAAATGGGTCTGTTGGCGCCAGGATACGAACGTCCCCGAACAAAAGTGTTTCGCTTATCCAATCCAAGGCCGTTTTTCGAATTCTTGCTCTTCAAATAGGCAATATTGTTCAATTGTAAACAGTCGGCTGCCAATTCATCGGACTGCGATGACCAGATGATATGACCGATCAACAAGTCATACTTTGGGGACAAGTCCGGAAGGCTCAGATTTTCATCGGGCAGGATGTCCAGCCAGGGGAAATATTCGCGCGCGGACCAAATCAAACTGGAATAAAAGCAGACCCGTGATCCCGCATATCTGAAAATCCAGGCCAGACGCAAACCTATCGTAACGTCTCCCAACGCCGGATAGGGGATTATCGCCACGCTTAGATCTTTGAATGATGAACCTTGGACCATTTCAGGAGCCTTAATCTTACTGTGTCACAAAAGTAGTATTTTGTTTATTCGTCCGCAGCAGGGACACAGCGGGATGCGAAGGAGTAGTGCATAGCTGAGTTTGTGGCGTAGCGTGGTGATTGAGTGAGCCACATGACGCTGGGCGCGAAGCAGAGCCTCTGGGGAGGTAATCCTTGGGAATGGCAGGCATTTTGCGTTCGATGAAGTTTTTTTCATTGCCCGCGCGTTTGTCGTCGATCAGTCGCTCGGTCATCAAAAACGCATAGGCTGCAATACTCAGGCTCGCATGATGATGAAATCCTCGCCAGCCGCGCCCCTCATAATGCCCCAAGCCGAAATCTTGCTTGAGTTCCTGGTAGTCACGTTCAATGCGCCATCGTTGGTAGGCGCAACGAATCAAGTCGTTGAGTGGAGTATTCTCAGGCAGTGTCGACAGGATGTATTTAGTCGGCTCAGCTTGCGCTGCCGGCCATTCGATGAGCAGCCATTGCTGCGGGCGCAGACGCGCCTTGCCGGCATTGCCCCCTGCGTGACGCACCCGCAGGGCTGCAAACCGACCGGTGAGGGGCGCGTTGCTCCCCTCGCGCCAACTGATCGTCTGGAAGGCATCTGTCGGCAAGGACTGCGCCAGGGCTTTGACACTGATCGGCTGGCGCTCGACGCTGCGGCGTGGAACCACCGGGGGGCGTCCCTTTCCTCGATAGGGTTCGGGCGGTAGAGGGTCGATGCCAGGGGGCCAGACGACGACGGTCGAGGTGATGCCCACGGCGTAAGGCAAGCCCATGTCGCAGAGCGCCTGTCGAAACGCGGTGTCCACTCCATAGCCGGCATCTGCCAGCACGCAGTGCCGGGGCGCCCCCTCGTTCAGCAGGGTCCGTAACTGTTGCAAGGCGATCTGTGTCTTGGTGGCAAAGCGAATCGACGCGGGCACGCCTGTGCGCTTGCGCCGCTCAACATCTTGTGCCCACTCCTCAGGCAAATACAGTTGCCACGCCACAGGAAGGCTGCCCTGCTCGCAAGCCAGCGAGACGCTCACGGCCATCTGGCAATTGTCCTGCTTGCCCAGCAGACCGCAGTACTGGCGGCTGACGCCTACCGAGTGCTTGCCCTTCTTGGGAAAACCCGTGTCGTCAATGATCCACCAGCCCCCTCGGCTGAAATCCATCTGCGGCACCACCCATTGGCGGATACGGCGCAGAATTTCGGCATCGGACCAGTCGGCATTGGCCACAAAGTGATGCAGCGCCTGATGCCGGGCGCTGGCATGAAGCGGGTCCAGCCGCGCGGCCATCGGCTCAACGCTCTTGCGCGCCAGTGGCAGCATCAAGCCCGTGCAGTAAGCTTTGAGCCCATCATGCCGGTCTGCGTGCCTCAGACCCTGCGACAAATGCTCCAAATACTCATCAAACCGATCTGGCGTGTCCATCATCCCTTACGTGAAGAAATCTGATGAAATTATTGTAACAGATGTTTGTGACATAGTCAGGTTAGGGGGGGATGGGCTAGTAATGGCCTGTCTCTACCTGATAAAATACTGTTCGGCGACGGACGCGATGTCAACCTTCTTACGGATTTCCTGCAATCCACCCTGGATTTGCCCGTAGAGGAGTATGAGGAAGTCACGCTTCCCTTTGTTTCAGCGCCGCCAGAATGCCGGCGTGAAGACGACCAGCAGGGTGAAGATTTCCAGTCGCCCCAGGATCATGGTGAAGGCGAGTACGGCGGTCTGGAAATCGTCCAGCGCCTGGAAGCCGCCCGCCGGGCCGACTGCGGCAAGGCCGGGGCCGGTGTTGTTGAGACAGGCGATTACCGCCGAGAAAGCGGTGACGAGTTCAAGGCCGCTTGCCGACAGGATCAGGGTGAGTACGACGATGCTCACCATGTACATGAAGCTGAAGCCCAGCACGGCGTGCAATACGCCTTCGCCCACCGGTTGGCCGGACAGGCGTATCGGGCGCACGACGTTGGGGTGCAGCGAACGGATGACTTCGCGCAATACTTGTTTGTAGAGGATGATGGCGCGCATCATCTTGATGCCGCCGCCGGCCGAACCGGAGCAGGCGACGAAGCTGCCCAGGAACAGGAGCCAGAGTTGGGCGAACATCGGCCACTGGCTGTAGTCGTGGGCGACGAGTCCGAGCGAGGTCGACATCGAGACGACCTGGAAGCTCACTTGGCGCAGGGTGGTGAAAAAGTCGGCCTGGATGTCGCCGTGCATCAGGTAGACGAGCAGCAGCACGATACTGAGCGCCAGTACGCCGAAAAAGAAGGGAATTTCCGGGTCGCGCAAATAGGGCGCGAACGAGCGCCGCGATAGCGCGAGGTAGTGGGTGGCGAAGTTCATCGCCGAAGCGAGCGCGAACATCATCGCCACGAATTCGACCAGAGGATTGCCGTACCAGGCGAGCGAGGCGTCGTGGTTGGCGAAACCGCCCAGGCCCGTGACGGAAAAGGTCATGATGACCGCATCCCATCCGTCGAGTCCGGCCAGCCACAGGGACAGGACGCACCCCAGCGTGAGGAGGATGTAGGTGACCCACAGCCCTTTGGCGGTTTCGGCAATGCGCGGGGTGAGGCTGCTTTCTTTCATCGGGGTGGGGGTTTCGGCCTTGAAAAGCTGGCGGCCCCCGATGCCCAGCAGCGGCAGGATGGCGACGACGAGTACGATGATGCCCATGCCGCCGATCCAGTGCAGGAAAGTCCGCCACAGGTTGATGGAAACCGGCAGGCCGTCGAGGCCGGTAAGCACCGTCGCGCCGGTGGCGGTAAGCCCCGAGGCGGCTTCAAAATAGGCATCGATCGGCGCGAGGCCGGGCAGATAGCTCAAGAGCGGCAGGGCGCCGAAGACGGGCAGGATGGCCCAGGTTGCCGCGACGAGGAAAAAGCCGTCGCGTATCCGCAGGTCGCGGCGATGCCGCCGGGTGAGCGCAAAGAGCGCCACGCCGCTGAGGAGCGTGGCGAGGAAGGCCATGTCGTAGGCTTTGGCCGCGCCGTCGCCCAGGTATTGCGATACCGCGAGCGGAAACAGCATCAACAGTCCGAAGATGGCGACGATGAGGCCGAGTGCGTTGAGCGGCGCGGCGTAGGCGCGAAACAGGGTGTGCATCAGAGGAAGGTGAAGCCGACCTGGAACAGCTTTTCGACTTTTTTCACCATGTTCTTGTGCGGGCAGAACAGGATGATGTGGTCTTCGCTTTCGATCACCGTGTCGCGATGCGGAATGAGTACCACGGAATCTTCGGCGAAACCGGGAACCCCGCGCACGATGGCATTGATCGTGACGCCTTCGGGAAGGCCGATTTCGCCGATGCTGCGTCCGACGATTTTGGAACTGCCCCGTTCGCCGTGGGCGACGATTTCGAGTGCTTCCGCCGAACCGCGCCGCAGGCTGTGCACGGCGACGACATCGCCCCGGCGCACGTGGGTGAGCAGTACGCCGATCGAGGCTTGCGCCGGCGAGATGACGATGTCGATGGGACCGCCTTCGACCAGGCTGACGTAGCTCTTGCGGTTGACCAGCGCCAGGGTGTGGCGCGCGCCCATGCGCTTGGCCAGTATCGCCGACATGATGTTGTCTTCTTCGTCGTTGGTGAGCGCGACGAACAGGTCGGTTTCGTCGATGCCTTCGTTTTCGAGCAGTTTTTCGTCGGTGCTGTTGCCGTGCAGCACCAGGGCATGGCGCAGGCCGGTGGCAAGTTTTTCGGCGCGCCGGGCGTCCATCTCGAAGATTTTGATGTTGTAGCTATCGTCGAACGATGCCGCCAGACGCAGGCCGATATTGCCGCCGCCCGCGATCATGATCCGCCGCATCGGCTGCGAGGCGCCGCACAGGCCCCGCATTACCGCGCGGATATAGGGGGTGGCGGCGAGGCAGAACACTTCGTCGCCCGGCTGGATCACGGTATCGCCTACCGGGAGGATGGGGTTGCCTTTGCGGTAGATCGCCGCGATGTGCGCGTCGACGTCCGGTAGTTGGGCGCGCAGGCCGGCGAGCGGGCGGCCTACCAGGGGGTTGCCTTCCTGCGCGATGACGCTGGTGAGGTTGACTTGTCCGCCCGCGAAGTCGAGCACTTGGAGTGCTTCGGGAAAGTCGATCAGGCGGCGGATGTAGTCGGTGACGATCTGCTCCGGGCAGATGGAGAAATCCACCGCGAAATTGCTGTTGTCGAGGAGTTCGGGATGGTCGACGTAATCGGTGGAACGCAGGCGGGCGACGCGGGTGGGCAGGTTGAACAGCGTCCGGGCGATCTTGCAGGCACAGAGGTTGGTTTGGTCCGACTGGGTGACGGCAATCAGCAGGTCGGCGTTTTCGGCCCCGGCTTCACGCAGCACCGAGGGCGATGCGGCATTGCCGCAAACGGTGCGTACCTCGAAACGGTTGCGCAATTCGGCCAGGCTGTCCGGATCGGTGTCGATGAGGGTGATGTCGTTGGCTTCCGAAATCAGCCCTTCCGCGACGGATGCGCCTACCTGGCCGGCGCCCAGGATGATGATTTTCATCGGGGCAGCCATGGAAAAATGAAGAACGGCGATTTTACGCGCTTACGGGCGGAAGCGGAGATGTCATGTTGCAGCGCGGTAAATCTTGTGTGCCGGATTGGGCTGCACACAGCGATTTTTCAGCTTTCCTCGCGCCGCCGTCCGCCATGCAGGCCGAGTTGCCTGAGCTTGCGGTAGAGATGGGTGCGTTCGAGTCCGGTTTTTTGCGCCAGCCGGGTCATATTGCCTCTTTCGAGGCGCAGATGATGCTCGAAATAGATGCGCTCGAATGTTTCGCGCGCTTCGCGCAAGGGCTGGTCGAAAGAAACCATGGCCGAGGATTCGGCGGCGGCGCTCGGCAGGGGCAAGCCATTTTCGGGTACGGCGATTTCTTCTTCCGGCGCGGCCAGCGCCAGTCCGCGGATTGCGGCATGAAGTTCGCCATAGCCGCCGTGCCAGTCGCGGCGCTGCAACTGCGCCAGTGTCAGCGCGGATAAACGGCGCGGCGGCACTTCGCTGGTTTCGACGAGGTGGCGCAGGATGCGGCAGGCCAGTTCGGGCAGGTCGGCGCGAATGTCGGCGAGTGTGGGCGAATCCAGGACGTGGGCGAACAGGCGCTCGACGAGGGGGGCATCCCAGGCCGCGGCCAGCAGGTCTTCGCGGCTGGCGCCGCTGACGATGAGTAGCCGGATGTCGTGGCGCTCCAACCCTTCGATGATGTAGGCAAGATTTTTCTGCAAGGGGCGCGACAGATGCTCCAGGCCGGTGAGATAGATTTGCCCGCCTCGGCACGAAGCTAGCCGTACCGGGTCGAGCAGACCGTTGCGCGCATCGAAGGCGAGCCAGGGCGCGCCCGGCGTCTGCAAGCTGCGGGCGGCGAGTTCGGCCAGATGATCCGCCCCGCTCCGGAACAGGATCAGGCGCGATTGCGCGGCGGTCTGGCGCAGGCGGCGGTATAGTTCGCGCAGTTGGGGCGACTCGGGAAAGGCCGTGAGCGTCAACGGCGTCGATGTGAGCGTGGGCGGCGTGCGTTGCAGGCCGCGCTTGACGGCGGAAAGGAGTTTTTGCAGCGAGATGGGTTTTTCGAGGTAATCGATGGCGCCGATGCGGGTGGCTTCGACGGCGGTATCGATGGTGCCATGACCGGACATCATCACCACGGGCATGGTGAGTTGTCCTTCGGCAGCCCATTCCTTGAGCAATGTTATGCCATCGGTATCTGGCATCCAGATGTCGAGCAATACCATGTCCGGGCAGGATGCGTTGCGGGCCGTTTTCGCGGCGGCGGCGTCTTCGGCCAGGATAATGTCATGACCTTCATCGCGCAAGATCTCTGAGAGGAGTTCGCGGATACCGATTTCATCGTCAACAATAAGTATTTTTGCCATTTTTAAACTTCACCATTGGTTGTTACCGTGCGCAGACGAATGCGCAACTCCGCTCCGCCATTGTCACGATTGGCAATCTTCACTTCGCCGCCATGTTCGGTGACGATTTTCTTGATCATGGCCAGGCCCAGGCCGGTACCCTTGGCCTTGGTCGTGAAATAAGGCTCGAACGCATGCGCCAGGACTTCCGGCGGAAACGCGGGGCCATTGTCGATGCATGACAATAATACGTGATCGCCATCCGTGCGGGCAGCCAATACGATTTCGCCATTGTCGCGTCCGGCCAGTGCGTCTTGTGCGTTTTGTAGCATATTGTGGACGATCTGGCGAATTTGGGAAGCATCGCCAAGTACCCATGGTAAATCGGCGGCGGCTTGCAGGCCGATTTTTACCGGCGTGTTTTCGTAGAGGACGAGGATTTCGCGTATAAGTTCTCCCAGATCGAGCGGCGCGAGCGTGGGCGCGGGCAAGCGGGCGTAATCGCGGAAAGCGTTGACCAGGTTCCTGACGGCTTCCACCTGATTGACGATAGTCGTGGTGGAACGTTCGAGCATTTGCTTGCCGGTTTCGTCGAGTTGCGTGGAGAGTTTGACGGCGAGCCGTTCGGCGGAAAGCTGGATCGGCGTCAGTGGGTTCTTGATTTCATGCGCGAGCCGCCGGGCGACTTCGGCCCAGGCGGCGGTGCGCTGCGCTTCGATGAGGCGGGAGATGTCGTCGAATACCGCCACAAGCCCGCCTCCGGTACTTTCGGGCAGGTGCGAGCCGTGGACGAGCAGGGTAAGCGGTGTGCGGTCGGGGCGGGGAATTTCGATTTCGGTATGCCAGTCGCTTTCGTGTGCGGCAAAGCCCGAGATCAGCGCATCTCGCAGTATCGTGTGGCGCGGCCAGTCGGCAAGCGCGATTTCCTCGAAGCCGTCGAGATCGTCGCCGAGAATGTCGAGCGCGCCGCGATTGGCCGCGCGCAAAGCGCCAGCCGGGGTGAAGGCCAGTACGCCGGTCGATAGATTGGCAAGCACGCTTTCGAGATAGGCGCGGGCGGATTCCACCTCGGCGCGGCTTGTGTCGGTTTGCGCGCGCGCTTCTTCGAGCTGGCGGGTCATCTGGCGGAAGGATTGCGTCAACACTCCCAGTTCGTCGCGCGCGGGCAGCACGCGGCGCGGGCTGAAGTCGCCTTGGGTGATCGCCTGGGTGCCTTCGGCCAGTATCCGCAGCGGCGCGGCGAGCCGCCGGGCAAGGATGAAGGCGGCGGCCATGGCGGTCAGGAGCGCCAGCAGCATGGCAAGCGTGAGTGTCAATGTGTATATGAGTTTGAGGTCGGCGCGGCCCAAAGTGAGTTGCTGGTAATCGCGGTAAGCTTCCTGCACCGCTTCGGCGTGTTTGCCGAAGGCTTCGGGAACGGGTTGGATCAGTTGGAGCAACCGGGGTTCGTCGGCCAGGTTGCGTCCCTCGATCGGTATCAGCAGGCGGATGACCAGGCGTCCGCCGGGGCCGCTTTCGACCATGCTGAGGCCGCGGTTCTGGTATGCCTGCCGCAATTGCTGGATCGGCGGGGTATCCGGAAGCAGGCGGGCGGTGCCGTCGTCGATCGCGGTGACCTGCACCTGGCCGTTCATGCCGAGCAGGGTAAGGCTGCCGATGCCCATCCATTCGCGCATGCGGTTGATCTGCGCCGGTGAGACCCTGTCCCGGCCTTCGATATCCAGCGCCATGCTGTTGGCCTTGTCCCTGAGCTGTTCGACGAGATAGTCGAGCGCGTTCTGGCCGAGGGCGAGACCGCCTTCGAGGGCGGAGTCGACCCGCGTGTCGAACCAGGATTCGATGCTGCGGACGACGAATTGCAAGGATACTGCGTAAACCGCCAGGCCGGGCAAGAGCGCCATAAATGCAAACATCATCAACAGGCGAAGCTTGAGCCGCGATCCGAACCGGCGGGCGCGGTATTCGCGCCGCAGGCGGATCAATTGATAGACGACCGTCGCCGCCAGCGCCACGACGAATACCCCGTTTATCGTAATCAGATAAGGGTAGGAATGGCTGAACAGATCGGTATTGGCACTGGCCGACGCCAGCAGGTAGAGCGAAACGGCGACCAGGAGGGCGACGAGGGCGACGGCGAAGTTTTTCATGGCGACTCCGCCGCGCCGGGCAGGAAAGTCCATTCTATCCAACCCGTGTTGACTTCCCAACTGCCGTTTGCCACCGCGGAGAGTTGGAACAGCTTGGGGAGTTGGGAGGTGTCGTGGAAGAAGCGCAGTTCGGATTCGTGACGGATGCCGGGCGCGAAAGCCTCCGCGGGAGCGACGTACCAATGACGGATGTGCTGCATGATGTGCACGGCGTCTGCCAGCTTCTCGAAACTCCTGTGCAGGCTGCCGACTGTGAGCCGGTATCTGCGCGTGATGGCATGGTAGGAAAGGCGATATTCGATGCGACGGTTGGCTACGGTTTTGTTGAACCAGTACCAGCGTGGCCGTTTGACCCGCAGTTCGGCAATGAAGTGCAGTGCCAATCCGTGCGCCAGGGCATCGGTAAGCTTCGGGTTGAGTTCAAAGTTGAAGTCGGCATTGAGGACGTAGGTTTCCTCGGCGGGGACGATTTCGGCATTCGTTAACCGGCTATCGCCGGCATTCGCCGATATGAAGGCCAGGGAGACGACGAGCAGCAACAGGCGGCGCAGAAAGTCAGCCATGCCTGGGTTTCTTGCGCAAACGTGCATAGTAGAAGCCGTCGTGGTCAGCTGTCGGCAGCATGGAATGTATCCGAATCCGTGGCGCGGACAACTCGGCATCCGGATGCCGGGCAAGAAAGCGCTCGATTTGATGGCGGTTTTCGTCCTCGAAAACCGAACAAGTGACATAAAGCATTGTGCCACCAAGTGCCAGCGTATGCCAAAGTGTATTGATGATGTTTGCCTGTTGTACAACAAAAGAGGCGATGTCGGCTTCGCGCCTCAACCACTTGATGTCCGGGTGGCGGCGGACGACGCCGGAAGCCGAACAGGGCACATCGGCGAGGATGCGGTCGAAGGGACGTCCATCCCACCAGTCGGCGGGGATGCGGCAATCGGCGACCTTCACCGTGGCGTCGAGACCGAGTCGGGCGAGATTGGCGTGTATCTGCCGGGCGCGCATGGGATCGACTTCCAGCGCGGTAAGCGCAATGTCGGCCAGTTCCAGCAAGTGCGCACTTTTGCCGCCGGGCGCTGCGCAAGCGTCGAGCACCCGTTCACCGTCGTGTGCCTCAAGCCAGATGGCGGCCCATTGCGCCCCGGCGTCTTGCACCGATACCCTGCCTTCATTGAAACCGGGCAATCTCGATACAGGCAAGGGCCGCTCAAGGCGTAGGGCATCGTTGGCGAGACGCCGCGCCTCGATGCCGGCTGCCGTCAGTTCGGAAAGATATCCATTGACCGTGGTGCGACGCCGATTGATCCGCAAGCTCATGGGCGGATGCAGATTACCGGCTGCCAGTATGGCTTCCCAGTCGTTTTCATGCTGCCGGCGGACGCGCGCTACCCACCAGGCCGGGTAAGCGTAATGCGCGGCAGTATCCGCCGCCCGCCATGTGGGCAACTCGGTGCTCCGGCGCAGGATATTGCGCAATACCCCATTGACTACACCCTTCAAACCCGCGTTTTGGCACGCTGCCGCTTTCACGGCCTGGTTCACTACGGTATGTGCCTGTTCCGGGCGTTGTTCGAGACGTTGAATCGCCACCAGGAGCAATGCGTGAATCGGCAGGGGAAGCGGCTTGTTCAGGAAATGACCGAGCGTGAGGTCGCCCCGGCCATAGTCGCGCAACGTATTCCATGCCAAGTCCCGGATTGCGCCTCGGGCGCTGTCCGACCAGCCGGGGTTTTCTCGTATCAGGGACTCATAACGCAAACTGAGATTGCCGCCCTCGATCACGGCGGCAACCAGTCTGGCGGCATGAAACAAGGCATGGGCAAGGCTATCCAACGGCAATTCAGCAGTGTCGGATTGCGGCGGTGTCCGCTTTATGTGTTTACAAGGAGGATGTCGTGGCAAATGTTTCACGTGGAACAGGCAATATAAGAAAAACCAAGAACCTTCTATATACCGGACTCGTCAAGAAGCGCAATACGGTTTTTACTATGGGGCTTCGGGTAAAGTTCTTGTTCGATGCAAGACATGGCGATTCCTGCCGATCTCATGTTCCACGTGAAACATGGGATACAGATGCTGGCCATTGCGCCCTTATTTGGGCGTCTGCTGCGTGAATTCGGTGTGTTGCGTCTGAATGGTTTGGGCCGTCTTGGCGATATCGGCTTGCATCCGGTTGAGTTGGGCAAGCGTCGATTGATCCTTGACCTGTATCATGCCGTCCTTGATGAGAATCTTGCCTTTATTGGCAACGACAAAATCGAGCAGAGCCAGATTTTTTTTCAACATCTCATTCGTGGCTGGAATCATGAGCTTGAGCGTCTGGGCCGGAAGGCGCACATGCTTATCGACCGCCTGTGTAAAAACGGCCTGCAATTCGGCAGGCTGTTGGAAAACCGCGATTCTTTGTTCCGTCCGCGTGAGTTCCGCATCGAGGGCTTTCTCGATTTCCGCAAGGATCTTCATATATTCGACAGTGGCGGCTTTACGCTCATCGACTCCCGCCTCGGGCTTCATGGCCTCCGCGAAATCGCGTTGCAGTTTGTCCAGCGGTCTGCCGACTTTCTCATGCATGGCATTGTTGAAATCGACGATCACATCGTACTGCGTCGCATATTCTCCAAACTTCTTGCGCATCGCTTTGGTCGGGATGATGAGACCGCTATTGCGTGGAATCACTTCTTTTTGCAGAAAACCGGCGAAAGCATGGCGCTGTTGCAATTCCCGTCCGCATCCGGTGAGCAGCAGGACAATACCGAGCATCCACAAGAGAAGGAAAGAATGGAAATGTTTTTTCATCAAAACTATCTCCGGTTGGAAACCTTCCCCTTCAAGGGGATGATCCGATGCGGGAAGGGCGCGACCCCTTCCGCGTTGTATCACCCGATTCGGCCCTGGCTTGTCGAGCATGGCATGGCGAGTTTAAATGTCCGAATCAGCCCGTGGGATCGTTGGCGGCTTTTGCAGGTCTTTTGCTGCCCCGCTCGATCATGCGCGTGATCTGCCATTGCTGCGCGATGGAAAGGATGTTGTTGACCACCCAATACAACACCAGTCCGGAAGGAAACCACAGGAACATGAACGTGAAGACGATGGGCATTGCCATCATGATCTTCGCCTGCATCGGGTCGGGCGGATTGGGGTTGAGCTTCATTTGGATCAACATGGAAGCGCCCATGATGATCGGCAAAATGAAATAGGGGTCGCGCGCCGATAAATCCTGGATCCAGCCCAGCCATGGCGCTTGCCGCATCTCGACGCTGCCGAGCAGCACCCAGTACAGGGCGAGGAATACCGGGATTTGCACGACGATCGGCAGGCAACCGCCGAGCGGATTGATTTTCTCGGTGCGGTAGAGATTCATCATCTCCTGCTGCATCCTGGCCTTGTCGTTACCGTACAACTCCTTCAGTCGTTGCAACCGGGGCGCGAGCACGCGCATCTTGGCCATGGATTTGTAGCTCGCCGCCGAAAGCGGAAAAAAGAACGCCTTGATAATGACGGTCACCAGGATGATGGCCCAGCCCCAGTTGCCGATCAACGAATACAGCAACGACAGCAGCCAGAACAGCGGCGCCGCGATTACCGTCAATATGCCGTAATCGACGACCAATTTGAAACCGGGCGCGATGCTTTCGAGTTTGTCCTGATCTTGCGGGCCGACGTAAAGATTGGCCGTGGCCGTCCCCGTCGTGCCGGCTTCGACTGTGACCGGCGCAAGAATGGCGCCCGCAACATAGCGCCCGCTCTTGGTCTTTTTGGTGAAATAGTTGCGATCGACACCTTCCGGCGGCAGCCATGCGCCGACGAAATAATGCTGTACGATCGCTACCCAACCGTTATCGGCGCTGGCGGGGAACTTCGTCTTGCCTTCGGCGATATCGCTGAACGATACCTTCTGGAATTTGCTGTCCTTGGTATAAAAAGCGGGGCCGGTAAAAGTCTGGACGCCGAAAAGACGGGACTGCTCGGCAGGTTTGTCGTCGCGCAGGAACTGGAAATAGGCTTGCGCGGCGAGCGGTTCGCCGCGCTCATTGCGAATCTCGTAATCGACGCCGATCAAATAACTGCCACGGGTGAAGGTCATGAGTTTGGTGACGGTCACGCCATCGACTGTTGGGGCCGGCAGCCTCAACACCAGTTTGTTCTGGCCTTCGGCGAGCGCCTGGTCGCCCTGAGGCAGCGCAAAAAGTGTGTGATGATCCGGCAGATTCGTGCCAAGCAAGCCGGATTCGGCTTCGTAAACATACTCGCCGTCATTATCGAAAATGACGAAATCATTTTCGGGGCTATTGTCCGACCTGTGTTTCACGAGTTCGAGGCGAACGATGTTGCCCCCCTCGGCGGAAACCTCCGCGCGCACGACATCGGTGACGACCGTTATCCGCGCCGCCCTGGATGACGGCGTGGCGACTTGAGGAACGGCGGCGCCGGTCGGCGTCGGTACCGTATCGTCGGCGACCGTGGAAGGCGCGGCGGCATTTGCCGGGACGCTGGCGCCGGGCGCGGGCCGGTTGTATTCGGTCCAGTTCGTCCATAGCATGGTCAGCGACAGGACGAGAATAACGAAGGGGATGAAACGGCGTTGATCCATTGGAAAATCGCGCGGGTTGCGGAAAGATAAAAGCGGCAATGATACCCGCGGATGGCGGCATGCTCCGAAAAAACGCGGAAATGGGCCACTTTCAAGCGGAGATGGCAATGCCTAGCGGGAAGGAAGGAAGACGGCTCAACAACTGCCGCAAATCCTGGTGGAGTTCGGCGCGGCTGGCGCTGGCCGTCGGAGCGTGCACGCGAACGATCAGATCGCAGGCAGGCAAACCTTCACGCTGAAGCCGGAAGACCTCGCGCGCGATACGTTTCAGCAAGTTGCGTCCGCTGGCGCGCCTGACTATTTTCTTCGCCACCGCAAGCCCCAACCGGGCGGTTTCCAGTCCATTGGGACGGTAATGCAGCGTGTAGAACCGTCCGCGCAGGACTCGCCTGAAAGCAAAAACGGATGAAAACTCATCCGTTCCGTGCAATTTGTGAGCGTGGCGAAAACCATGACCGGCGCGCGCCGCAGCCATTGCCTCAAACAGCGAGACGATGCCGCCCCTTGGCGCGGCGGGCGCGAATCACCGCGCGACCGCCGCGGGTCTTCATGCGGACGAGAAAACCGTGTGTGCGCTTGCGGCGAACGACGGAAGGCTGATAGGTACGTTTCATGATCCGTTGCCTGTACAGATAAAGTCGAACCCATGATTAAATCGACCGAATGCTTGTTTGTCAAGGGCTTGCCATGTGCCGGCAGCGAAACCTGCCGATTGCCGACCCTTCCTGAGGAAGAAAGGAAACCGCGCTCAGTCCGGCCAGACGCCCAGTTCGGCAAGTTGCCTGCCCGCCGCCGCCGCCCAGCCGCGATTGGCGGCGGGGCTGGCCGGGCTTGGGTGGAGGATGCGCCCAAGGCGCGCGCCGCCCGTCCCCAGGGCAGTGGCAGCGCGGTGTTCGGCCCATGCGCCGATGCCGATCATCCATTCCGGTTCGAGCGCCGCCACGAGCGCGCGTAGATGCTCGTCGCAGGCGGCGAGCAGGGCGGCCTGCTCCGCGCCCGGCAGTTTGTCCGGCGTGAAATTGCGCCCTTCGACGAAAAAGGCGATGGGACAATAATTGGCAACGAAGTGATCGGCGAAGAAAACTTCCGGCGTGCCGAAACGTTCGCGGAACAAGCCCCACAGGCGGCGGCCGCTCACCTCGGAGCGTGTACAGGCAAAACCTTCCACGGGCCGTTTGGGATTGGGCTGCGCGGGCTGGCCGACCGGGCATTCAATGCCGAGCCAGTCGCGCACGGCGGCGACTTCACCGAACGGCACACCGGTTTGCGCCATGCCGAAAGGCCCCGGATTCATACCGAGGAACACCACTTTCTTGCGCGAGCCGCCGAAACGCTGGAGATAGGCTTCGTGTGCGGCCCAAGCATAATCGAGCGGGTTGTAGATGTGGGTGATGGGCGCTGCGAAGCGCATCGCGTCGACAGCGGTGGAGAGTTGTTGCGCAGCGGAGATCAGCGCATGGGCGGGCGTATCCATTTATTTGTCCGGCGGGATTTGAGCGGTCTGAACATTCGGGAGAACATCGGTTTGAGCATTCCCGCCGGT
>JAISCE010000020.1 GCA_031265765.1 Azoarcus sp. | reverse complement strand
CTACTGGCGCGGGAGGGCTGGCAAGTGAATCACAAACGAATCTGGCGGTTATACAAACAGGCGGGTCTGTCTGTACGCAAACGTCGTAAAACGAAACGGGTGGCGGTAGAGCGGCAATCCCTGGCGTGCAGTCGTCGGCCAAACGAAGTCTGGAGCGCCGACTTTGTGATGGATGCTCTCTCGAACGGGCGATGCATCAAGTGTTTGACGGTAGTCGACGATTTCAGCCGCGAATGTGTGGAGCTTGCCGTCGATCACGGCATGGGCGGTGAATACGTGACGCGCCTGCTGGATCGGGCGGCGCATCATGGCGTCCAACACCTGTTGAACGAAGCGGGTTGCCCGACGCAGAACGCTTATATCGAGAGCTTCAACGGCAAATTCCGCGACGAATGCCTCAACGAGCAGTGGTTCCGGACGCTGGCCCAGGCGCGGCAGGAAATCGCCCGCTGGCGGCGCGATTACAACGAAGTGCGTCCCCACAGTTCCGTGGGGCGTATTCCCCCGGCGCAATTCGCCGCGTTGCATCGCCCGATGTGCTGTAATCTTAACCTTGGACTCTGGTTATCAGTGGTACGTCAGATGGGGGCAGGTCAATGCAACATTCTCACTGCCGCCGGAAGTTAGTTTTGTGATGAATCGCATCCTGCTCGGTTATTTTGCGCGTGAAATCTACGGCGCGACCTTGATGGTGTTGCTGGCTTTCCTGGGGTTGTTCGCCTTTTTCGATTTCGTCAATGAACTCGACAGTATCGGCAAGGACGGCTACCAGGTTCAGCATGCCTTGCTCTACGTGGCGATGATCGTGCCTGGCCGGGTATACGAATTGCTGCCGGTGGCAGTGCTGATCGGTTCGCTCTATGCCCTGACCACGCTCGCCCGCCATTCCGAAATCACGGTCATGCGCGCTTCCGGGCTGTCGACGGTGACAATGTTGTGGATGCTCGGGCTGGTCGGCTGCGTGCCGGTGGCGTTGACGTTCGTCTTTGGCGAATACATCGCGCCGCCCGCCGAGAGCGCGGCGCAGCAATGGCGGCTCACCGCGACCAATTCGACGGTTTCGCAGCAATTGCGTTCGGGGCTGTGGGTCAAGGACGGCCAGCGCATGGTGAATGTGCGCACTCTGCTGCCGGATCGCAGCATGGAGAAAGTACGAGTCTATACCTTCGATGACGACGGGGCGCTGCGCGCGATTTCGGATGCCATGCATGGCAAATACATCAGGGAAGAAGGCGGTTACTGGCGCCTTACCGATGTGACGCAGACCGATTTTTTCGACGATCACGCTGCGTTGAGCACGCCCTCCGAACTGGTCTGGAAATCGACGCTGACGCCCGAAGTATTGAGCGTGCTGATGGTACAGCCCGAACGGATGTCCGTCGCCAATTTATGGGCCTATATCCGGCACCTGCGCGACAATCAGCAAAGCGCGGATCGCTATGAAATCGCGTTGTGGAAAAAACTCCTCGCCCCTTTTGCTTCGCTGGTGATGCTGGCGCTGGCGCTGCCGTTCGCGCTCACGCATGAACGTAGCGGCGGGGTGAGCGTCAAGGTATTCCTCGGGGTGATGCTTGGCGTTGCTTTTTATTTGCTCAACGGACTGTTTTCCAGTCTCGGGGTCATCAATTCATGGGTGCCGCTGATGGCGGCGGTTACGCCGAGCCTGCTGTTCCTGACCGCGGCGGCGGTGATGCTTTATATGGTGGAGCGGCGGTAAATATCTCCGCGATTTCTCGGTCGCCGGTGAAACGCCCAAGCGGCGGGGGAATCCCGCCGCTTGGGTTGGAACGGCTACATCCCTTGATAAATCGGCCCTTCGCCACCCTGCGGCGTAACCCAGTCGATGTTCTGTTTCGGGTCTTTGATGTCACAGGTTTTGCAGTGCAGGCAATTCTGGCTGTTTATCTGCAAACGCGGTTTGCCGTCTTCGCCGTCGTGCACGATCTCGTATACCCCGGCCGGGCAATATCGCTGTTCGGGCGAGTCGTAGACTTCCAGATTGATGGCAATGGCCACTTCAGGGTCTTCCAACCGCAGGTGGCAGGGCTGGTCTTCTTCATGGTTGGTATTGGAGAGGAAAACCGACGACAGGCGGTCGAATGTAAGCGTTCCGTCGGGCTTGGGATAGTCGATCTTCTGACATTCCGCCGCCGGCCTGATCTTGTCGTGGTCGCTGTGGTTGTGGAGCGTCCATGGCCCTTTGCCAAAAAACAGTTTCTGATCCGCGCCGAACAGGGTGGAGCCGAGCCAGAAGGATTTTTTCATCAGCGGCTTGAAGTTGCGCGTCTTGTAAAGTTCGGTGTAGAGCCACGATTCGCGGAACGCGACCGGGAAGGCGGTGAGCGCGTCGCGCTGGCGTCCGGCGGCGATCGCCTCGAATGCGGCCTCGGCGGCCAGCGCCCCCGACTTGACCGCGGTGTGGTTGCCCTTGATCCGCGCGGCGTTGAGGAAACCGGCATCGTCGCCGATCAATGCCCCGCCCGGGAATACCAGCCGCGGCAGGCTCTGGATATTGCCGGTGGCAATCGCGCGCGCGCCATAGGCCAGGCGCTTGCCTCCTTCGAGGAATTTGCGAATCTCGGGGTGGGTCTTGTGCCGTTGCATTTCCTCGAACGGCGACAGGAAAGTATTGGTGTAATTGAGCCCTACCACGAAACCGATTTCGATAAGGTTTTCTTCAAGATGATAGAGAAAAGCGCCGCCATAGACATCGCTGGTGAGCGGCCAGCCAGCCGTGTGCACCACCAGCCCGGGCCGGTGATTGGCGACCGGCACTTCCCATAGCTCCTTGATTCCGATGCCGTAGGTTTGCGGGTCGATTCCCTCGCGCAGTTTGTACTTGGCTTCGAGGCGCTTGGCCAAATGACCGCGACAGCCTTCGGCGAAGAACGTGTACTTTGCGATCAGTTCCATCCCCGGCTGGTAATTGGGGCCATGTGTTCCATCGCGGCTCACGCCCATGTCGCCGGTGACGACGCCCTTGACCGCGCCATTTTCGTCATACAGCACATCCGCGCCCGCAAAGCCCGGATAGACTTCCACGCCCAGCGCCTCGGCTTGTTCGCCCATCCATTTGGTGATGTTGCCCATGCGAACGATGTAATTGCCGTGATTGTCGAAACAGTCCGGCAAAATGGCATTGGGAAAGACATAAGCCTTTGTTTCCGTAAGGTACATGACGCGGTCTTCGGTTGCCGGCGTAATGAGCGGCGCGCCGCGCTCTTTCCAGTCCGGAAAAAGCTCTGCAATCGATTTGGGGTCGAGCACCGCGCCCGATAACGTATGCGCCCCGATTTCCGCGCCTTTCTCGATCAGGCATACGGAGATTTCATGATTGCGCTCGGCGGCGAGTTGTTTGAGCCGGATTGCCGCTCCCAGTCCCGCCGGGCCGCCGCCGACAATCAGGACATCGAATTCCATTGATTCGCGTTCCATCCCTTTCTCCTCTTGGTTCGCGCTACCTTTGTGCGGTATGCGTCATTGTGGTGTACGAGCGTGTACGAGCCGTTTCGGGATTCGCCCTGTTACGGGAGGTAGTTTAATACGAGAAAACACCTTCAGTGCCGCTAGATGACAGCAAATTGGGTGGGCGACGATAAAAAATCCGCTTGATGAAACAGGCGAAAAAGCGGGCGCGAACGACCGCCGGGAATTTGGGGAAGTCTCCCGGACTGCTGTGAAGTCCTTCGGTTCCATATCGTTTGAGGGGTATCCGCGCAATTCGTTTCAATGCCGGTTGCATTGGCGTTATATGGGCGTTCCGCAGCGGCATCGCCGTTTGCCGCTGGCGGGACGGCTAGCGGGAGCCGGGTATAATCCATGGCCTTTCCATCCGCCGCTCGCGCCCGTTTCCCTGACCAATATGCACCGGATTCTTGAATTTCGCGGCGCATCCGCGCTTTCTTCTTCCCGTCTCGACCGGTTGACCCGCGATCTTGCCGCGGGCCTGCCCGGCCTTCGCCGCATCGTCGCGGAATACTGGTATTTCATCGAAATCCGGGAAGACCTTTCCGCCGAAGAAGAAGCGCGGCTTGGCGAACTGCTCGACGCCCGCGCGCCGGGGGACGATCTTCCCGCCGGGACATTGCGGCTGGTGACGCCGCGGCCCGGCACGATTTCGCCCTGGTCGTCGAAGGCGACCGACATTACCCGCCAGTGCGGTTTCGGCAAGGTGGCGCGCGTCGAGCGCGGGATTGCGTATTTCATCGAAGGCGGCGACGACGCCTTGCCGGTTGCGCCCGCCGCGCTGCACGATCGCATGACGGAATCGGTGCTGGCCGCGTTTGACGAAGCCGGCGCGTTGTTCCGTCATTACGCGCCGCGACCGTTTGCCGCGGTAGATGTCCTCGGCGGCGGACGCGCGGCGCTGTTGGCGGCCAATGCCGATCTGGGGCTGGCGCTCTCCGACGATGAAATCGCTTACCTGGACGATAATTTCACCCGCATGGGACGCAACCCGACCGATGTCGAACTGATGATGTTCGCGCAAGCCAATTCCGAGCATTGCCGGCACAAGATTTTCAACGCCGATTGGGAGATCGACGCGCGCCCGATGGAGAAGTCGCTTTTCGCCATGATTCGCGACACCCATCGCGCGCATCCGGAAGGCACGGTCGTGGCTTACGCCGACAATGCTTCGGTGATCGCGGGTTGCGAGACCGAGCGTTTTTATCCGGATGCGGGCGGCGTGTTCCGCTTTCACCCGGAGCCGACCCATATTCTCGCCAAGGTCGAAACCCACAATCACCCGACCGCGATTTCGCCGTTTCCCGGCGCGGCGACCGGCGCGGGAGGCGAGATACGCGACGAGGGCGCGACCGGACGCGGGGCGCGGCCCAAGGCAGGGCTGGCGGGGTTCTCGGTTTCCAATCTCGCGTTCCCGGATTTTCCCCAACCCTGGGAAAAACCCTATGGCAAGCCGGCGCGCATCGCCTCGGCGCTCGACATCATGATCGAAGGGCCGCTGGGCGCGGCGGCGTTCAACAACGAATTCGGACGCCCGAACCTTGCCGGGTATTTCCGCGCTTTTGAGCAAACCGTCGCGGGCGAGGTGCGCGGCTACCACAAGCCCGTCATGGTCGCGGGCGGCATCGGCAACATCCAGGCGCGGCAGGCGGAAAAGCCCAGGTTCCAGCCGGGGACGCTGATGATCCAGCTCGGCGGCCCCGGCATGCTGATCGGTTTGGGCGGCGGCGCGGCTTCCAGCATGTCGACCGGGACGAACGCCGCCGATCTCGATTTCGCTTCGGTGCAGCGCGGCAACCCTGAAATACAGCGCCGTTGCCAGGAAGTGATCGATGCCTGCTGGCAGCGCGGCGAGGCCAATCCGATCATCGCCATCCACGATGTCGGCGCGGGCGGGTTGTCCAACGCCATGCCCGAACTTGCCGATCATGCCGGACTTGGCGCGCATTTTGAATTGCGGGAGGTGAAGACTGAAGAACCCGGCATGAGTCCGCGCGAGATTTGGAGCAACGAAGCGCAGGAGCGTTACGTGTTGGCGGTTGCGCCCGCCGATCTCGATACCTTTGCCGCGATCTGCGCGCGCGAGCGTTGTCCGTTCGCCGTGCTCGGCGCGGCGAGCGCCGACGGACGGCTGGTGGTGAGCGATCGCCATTTCGGCAACGCGCCGGTCGACATGGACATGAAGGTATTGCTCGGCAAGCCGCCGAAGATGCGGCGGCAGGCATCGCGCCGCGCCGTGCATCTGCCGCCGTTCGATGTGACCGGGCTCGATCTGTCCGAGGCGGCGCTTCGGGTATTGCACAACCCGGCGGTGGCGAGCAAGCGTTTTCTCATCACGATCGGCGACCGCAGCGTGGGCGGCCTGACTGCGCGCGACCAGCTGGTCGGGCCGTGGCAGATGCCGGTGGCCGACGCGGCGGTGACGGCCATGAGCTTTGCCGGTTATCGGGGCGAAGCCTTCGCCATGGGCGAGCGCACGCCGCTTGCCTGCGTGGACGCGCCCGCCTCGGGACGGGTGGCAGTCGGAGAAGCCGTCACCAACCTTGCCGCCGCCGATATAGATACGCTCGGCGAAGTGAAGCTTTCGGCCAACTGGATGGCGGCGGCGGGATTCCGCGGCGAGGACGCCAGGCTTTACGAAACCGTGCAGGCGGTTTCGGCGTTCTGTATTGCTGCGGGGCTGTCGATTCCGGTGGGCAAGGATTCGCTGTCGATGCGCACGGCATGGCAGGAAGGCGGCGAGACGCGGCAGGTCGTTGCGCCGCTGTCGCTGATCGTCACCGCCTTCGCGCCGGTCGCGGACATCCGCCGCACCCTGACGCCGCAACTGCAATTTCCGGAAGGCGAGGAAACCGAACTCATCCTCATCGACCTCGGACGCGGGGCCAACCGCCTTGGCGGCTCGGTGCTGGCGCAGGTATACGGCAGTGTCGGCGAACATGCGCCGGACATTTCGCCGCAAGACTTGGCGGCGTTTTTCGGCGCGATCCAGCGCCTGCGCCGCGACGGTCTGATCCTTGCCTATCACGATCGCAGCGATGGCGGCCTGTTCGCCACGATATGCGAAATGGCTTTCGCCAGCCGCTGCGGGCTGTCGCTGGTGCTCGATACCGTGTGCTTCGATGCCGCGATGAATGACGCCGACGGCCTCGACAAGAACCCGGAACTACTCCAGGGCCGTTTCGACGATCGCCTGGTTGGCGCGCTGTTCTCCGAGGAACTCGGCGCCGTGGTGCAAATCCGCCGTCGCGACCGCTCGCCGGTCGGCGCGATCCTGAACGGCGCCGGGCTGGATTACCACTTCATCGGCGAACCCAACGACAAGGACGAGATCCGTTTCCGCCGCAATGCCCGGTTGATGCTGGCCGCGCCGCGCGCCGCATGGCTGCGCGCCTGGTCGGAAACCGGCTACCACATCGCCCGTCTGCGCGACGATGCCGGCTGCGTGCAGGAAGAATTCGATGCGCTTTCCGACGTGACCGATCCCGGCCTTTCGCTGCACGCCGCGTTCGATGCGCGCGAGGACGTGGCCGCGCCTTTCATCGCTGGCGGCGTGCGTCCGAAGATAGCGATCCTGCGCGAGCAGGGCGTGAACTCGCAGTTCGAGATGGCGGCGGCTTTCACCCGCGCGGGCTTCGAGGCGGTAGACGTACACATGTCCGACCTGCAAGCGGCGCGGCATGATCTCGCCGGTTTCCAGGGACTCGCGGCCTGCGGCGGCTTTTCCTACGGCGATGTGCTCGGCGCGGGGCAGGGATGGGCGAAGTCGATCCTGTTCAATCCGGCGCTCAGGGCGCAGTTTGAAGCCTTTTTCGCCCGTGGCGACACCTTTGCGCTCGGCGTGTGCAATGGCTGCCAGATGATGGCCTGCCTTGCGCCGATCATTCCCGGCGCGGAAAACTGGCCGGTTTTCCGGCACAACCGCAGCGAGCGGTTTGAAGCGCGTTTTGTCATGACGGAGGTGCTGGAAAGCCCTTCCATCCTTCTCGGCGGCATGGCCGGCAGCCGTCTGCCCATCGTCGTGAGCCATGGCGAGGGCAGGGCGGTCTTCCGCGATGACGCCGTACAACAGGCGGCGCTCGTTTCGCTGCGCTACATCGACAACCATGGTGCGCCAGCGATCCGTTATCCCGCCAATCCCAATGGCTCGCCCGGGGGGGCGACCGGCTTTACCACGCCCGACGGACGTTTCACGATCATGATGCCGCACCCCGAGCGCACGGCGCGCACCCTGCAAATGTCCTGGGCGCCGCAATGGCTTGTCGACGAAAGCCCGGACGCTTCGCCATGGCTGCGGATGTTCCGGAATGCGCGGAAATGGCTGGGGTAATTTATTTGCGGGCGGTGCGCGTGGCGCTCACTTCCTCGGGACGGATGCCGGCCGCCAGCCGGTCGAGCACGCCATTGACGAATTTGTAGCCGTCGGTGCCGCCGTATTTTTTCGCCAGTTCGACGACTTCGTTGATGATTACACGGTAAGGCGTTTCGATGTCGTGGCGCAATTCAAAAGCGCCCAAGAGCAGGAGCGCATGTTCGACCGGCGACAATTCTGTAACGGCGCGTGTGAGTAGCGGAGCGAAAAGCGCGCGCAGTTCTTCGGCCTCGTTGGCCGCGCCTTGCAGCAAAGTGGTGAAAAAACCGGCGTCGGCCGATGTGCTCGCGCCGGTTTCTTCTTTATCTTCCGGCGCGGCGCTGGCCAGGAGTTCTTCGATGGCATGCAGTTGAACTTGCGGGGGCTGTCCGGCCAGGGAAGTGTGCGAGGCAGGGGAGGGCGTCTCCGCCGCCGTTCGGGTCCGGCTTGCCGGCGCGCTGTGCAGCAGCCATTGATATACCCCTTGCAGCGCCAGTTCGCGCGCCCGGCGTCGGGCTGCGATTTCCCGCCATCCCGCGCGGCTCATGGCAATACCTTTTGCAAATTGGCCATTTCCACTGCCGCGCGCGCGCAATCGCGCCCCTTTTCCCGCATTCGCGCAAGCGCCTGATCGTCGTCATTAGTGGTCAGCACGCCATTGGCGACCGGCAGTCCGCTATCGAGGCAGACGCGGGTGATGCCGGCGGCGGCTTCGTTGGAAACCAACTCGAAGTGATAGGTTTCGCCGCGAATCACCGCGCCCAGCGCGACAAGGGCGTCGAACTTGCCGCTGCGGGCAAGGCGCTGCAACACCAGCGGGATTTCGAGTGCGCCGGGAACGGTGGCGGTGAGGATCGATTTGGAAGAAACGCCGAGGGCGAGCAATTCGTCGATGCAGGCCGACAGCAATCCGTCGCCCACTTCCCGGTTGAAGCGGCTCATAACCACGCCGATGCGCAGCCCCTGGCCATTGGCGTCGATATTGTATTCGGCGATGCCGTTGTGATGAGCCATGATGTTCCGTGCAGAGAAAGAGTGGATGCGGTCAGGCGGATTTGCCCGGATTGGCGGGATCGATCCGGACGATGGTCTCTTTATCGTCTTCCGGCGCCAGATGCGCGAGGAAGCCGGTGATTTCGAGGCCGAAACCGCCCATGCTGGGGATCTTGCGCGGGCTTGCCAGTACGCGCATCTTGCCGACGTTGAGGCTGCGCAGGATTTGTGCGCCGACGCCGGACAGGCGCGCATCCCAGCGCGCTTGTGGCATGCCCTGGCCGGTGAGGCGGTCGAGCAATTCCTGTCCGCTTTGCGGGCGGTAAAGAAGCACGATCACGCCGGCTTCGGCCTCGGCCAGCCCGGCGAGCGCCTGGCCGATGGGAAAAGTATGACCGGCGTTGGTGGCGTCGAGAAAGTCGACGAAAGAAACCGGCTCGTGCACGCGGACGAAAGTCTCGCGTTCGGGGTGGATGTCGCCGTGGTAGACCGCGAAGTGCACATCGCCCGAGGTCGTGTCGCGGAACGCCGCGAGGCGCAGACGCCCATAGGGCGTGTCGATTTCCTTGTCGGTGATTTTCTCCACCAGGCGTTCGGTGGCGGCGCGGTACTCGATGAGATCGCGGATGGCGCCGATCTTGAGACCGTGCTTGCGGGCGAAATCGACCAGATCGGGCAGCCGCGCCATGGTGCCGTCTTCCTTCAATATCTCGCAGATCACCGCAGCCGGTTCCAGCCCGGCGAGTTGGGTGAGATCGCATCCGGCCTCGGTGTGGCCGGCGCGGATCAGCACGCCGCCGTTTTTGGCGGTGAGCGGAAAAATGTGGCCGGGCGTCACGATGTCTTCCGGCCTGGCGTGGCGAGCGACGGCTACCTGTACCGTGCGGGCGCGGTCGTGGGCCGAGATGCCGGTGGTTACGCCGGTGGCGGCTTCGATCGAGGCGGTAAACGCGGTGCCGTGCGGGGTGCGGTTGTCGCTCACCATCTGCTCTAGTCCGAGTTGCTGGCAACGTTCGGCGGTGAGCGTCAGGCAGACGAGGCCGCGTCCGTGCGTGACCATGAAATTGATGGCTTCCGGCGTGACGAATTCGGCGGCCATCAACAGGTCGCCCTCGTTCTCGCGGTCTTCCTCATCGACGAGGATGACGATGCGCCCGGCCTTGATTTCCGTAATGATTTCGGAGATCGGGGCCAGGGTGGCGGATTTCCTGCATTCCGGCGTCTGGAGAGCGAGCGGGATGGGAAAAGACTGGGCTTGTGCGCTCATCGTGGAACAGGCTCCTGTTTGAAACTTGGCTCTCCAAGAAAAAACGAACATCGATGCGCCGATGGGGAAACCGAGCTTCGACCATGGAAGAACGGCGGAGGCAGGCGGATTGGCGAAAACTGCCCCATCAGGGAGAAACCGCGCCTTCTCCGCCGCGCCACGCCATCATGCGTTCAACATAGCGGGCGATGAGGTCGATTTCGAGATTGACCTTGCTACCCGCTTTCAAATTTTTGAGGTTGGTGATCTCGATCGTGTGCGGGATCAGGTTGATCGAAAACTCGCGTCCGCGCACTTGATTGACCGTCAGGCTTACGCCATTGACGGTGATCGAACCTTTGCGCGCGATATAACCGGCGATGGCTTCCGGCGAGCGCACCGCCAGCTCGAAACTCTCGGCGACCGGCGCGAACCTGACGACCTCGCCGATGCCGTCCACATGCCCGGTGACGAGATGTCCGCCGAGACGGTCGGAGAGCGCGAGCGCCTTTTCGAGATTGACCTCGTTGCCGACGCGGTCGAGACCGATCGTGCAATCGAGCGTTTCGCGCGACACATCGAACTTCACCCGCCTGCCCGCGCGTTCGATCACGGTAAGGCATACACCGCTGTTGGCGATGCTGTCGCCGATGGCAACATCGCTCAAATCGAGGCCGCCGGCGTCGACAGTGAGCCGCAATCCGTCGCCCAAAGGCTCGGTCTGTTCGATATGGCCGACCGCGGCCACGATGCCGGAGAACATGGGAGGAAAAAGAGCCAGGTTGGAAAAAGTCGAATTGTATGCCGAAAGCGTCTACAGCGCGCGATCGAGCAAGGCCGCGAACTCATCGGCGGCCATGAAACCCACGACGCGCAGACCGGGGCGCAGCTGGCCGGCGGCGTCGAAAAACACGATGCCCGGCGGGCCGACGAGGCCGAAGCGTTGCAGCAGCGCGCGGTGCGCCTCGCCATAGGCGGTGACGTCGACCTGCAACAACAGCATCCGCCCCATGCGCGCGGCCACCGCCGGATCGCTGAATGTATCGCGTTCCATCTCCTTGCACGTCGCGCACCAGTCGGCGTAGAAATCGAGCATCACTGGCCGGTCGGCGGCGGCAAGGCGGGCATCGAGTTCATCCATCGAGCCGATGCGCTCGAAAGCGGGGGGCGTGGAAAGGGCGGCGCGGGCATGAAAAACGGCGAGTGGCTGAAGCGGATCGCGCGACCCGGCCAGCGCCCCGGCCAACATCGCCACCCCGCCGAAAAGCAACATCACCCCCATGGCTTTCCAGAATCGCTGCCAGCCTTGGGCCGCGTGAGGCAAAGCATCGAGCGCGGAGAGGAACACCCCCGAAAACAGCAGCAATGCCGCCCACCCGAGCATGACCGCGAGCGCGGGCAGTACCGGCGTTGCCACCCACAGCGCCACAGCCAGCAACAGCACGCCCGTCGCCTTTTTCACCCCTTCCATCCACGGTCCGGCCTTGGGCAGCGCCGAACGCGCCGCCAGCGCCATGGCAACGAGCGGTGTGCCCATGCCCAATGCCAGAACGAACAATGCGCAGCCGCCGAGCGCCGCATCGCCGGTCTGGGCAATATAAAGCAAGGCTCCCGCCAGCGGCGGCGTTACGCAGGGACCGACGATCAGCGCCGACAAGACCCCCATCGCCGCCACGCCGCCGAGATGGCCGCCTTTTTCCCGGTTGGCGGTATCGGCGAGCCGGCTTTGCAACGCCGACGGCAATTGCAAGGGGAAGAAGCCGAACATCGACAAGGCCAGCAACACGAAAAGGAGGGCGAATGCCGAGAGCGCCCAGGCGTTTTGCAACGCGGCGGCGAGCAGGGTTCCGGTAAGCCCGGCGGCGATTCCGGCTGCGGCGTAAGTAAATGCCATGCCAGACACGTAAGCGAGCGACAGCGCCAATGCGCGTCCGCGCGACACCGGGCGATCCGTGCCGACGATGATGCCCGACAAGATCGGGATCATCGGAAACGTGCAGGGTGTAAACGCCAGCAAAAGGCCGAGACCGAAAAAAACCGCCAGCGCCAGCGGAGTGCTGGCGGCGGAAAGCAGCCTGGCGATGCGCCCGCTCTCGTCGCCATCATTGGGCGTCGGCGTGGCGGTTGGAGGCGGCGAATCGGGCGCGATCTCGAGCAGGCGTCCGGCAAGGCCGTTGGCGGCATCGCCCGAACTGGCTGTAAGGTCGATGCTGGCGCGCTGCGTCGTGGGCGGATAGCATACGCCGCCATCCCAGCAGCCCTGGCTGGTCACGATGAGCGTGAAGCGTTTGGTTTCCGGCTGCGCCTGGACGGGCAGCAGCATGCGCAACTGACCGCGGTAGGTCTCGACTTCGCCGAAAAAAGGGTCTGTCTTGCGCTCGCCCGGAGGGCGTTCGGGCTCGCCGAGTTCGATTCCGGGCGGCTCCGTCTCGAAACGGAAGCGTTCGCCATAAAGGTAGTACTTGGGCGCGACATCGAAGACGAGCTCGACCGCATTCGGGCCGATCGCGCGGGCGCGCATGGCGAAAGCCTTTTCCGCCTCCATTGGGTCGGCAGCGCGTGCGGGCATCGTCAACAGCGCCAGCAAGAGCACGGCAAGAATGGACGGCAAGCGGAAGGAAGCAGAGATCGGCATGGCTCAGGAAGCGTCGGGCGCGGACGAAACCGGGATCGTAACCGAATCCGCCAGCCAGTCGAGGTAGCCCGTCAGTCCGTGATTGATGGAAATTGCGATCAGTTCGGGGAGTTCATACGGATGAACGGCGCGCACCGCCGCTTCGAGCGCCGGATAGCGGGCGCGGGTGGTCTTGACGAGCAGCGGGATTTCGGTGGCGCTTTCCACCGCGTCCCGCCAGCGATACACCGACGTGCAGGGCGCGAGGATGTTCACACATGCCGCCAGCCGTTCCGAGACGAGCTTTTCCGCCAGTGCGCGGGCGTGGGCTTCGTCGGGCAGGGTGGTGAGGACGAGGAGGGCATCGGTTGAAAGCATGGCGTAATACCGGGGCTCGTGTGCGGAGTTTGCATTTTGCTATGGGGGCAGGGGTAACGCCAGTTGAATCGAGGTTCGCTGGATGAATGCCTTGTTTTTCAATGTGATGACGCATACCTCCATACTGCTGAATTTATTCATGGAGGATGCGCCGGAGCCAAGGCGGACACTGGATGGGTAGCACTGCTCAACCAGGCGGAACAAACTTTGCAAAACTGGATAGCTTGCTTTGGGTTTAGCTGGTAGAGTCTGCACCGATTTAATTGTGTCGACTTCCATAGTAGTCTATTTTTATGCAATACGCTTGTCTGCTTGCGACGTTGCAGGGCGGTAGCATGCCTGGGATTTTGTTGAATCCCGATTTTGTCGAATCCTGGCGTTCGCAGCCTGTTGAGAACATTGTGCTGGGACAGGCGTTAGACCGCCATTGTGACTGCCAGGGTGTCCGGCCATGACCGAAGATAACGCGACGGCTGTCGCTTCGTGCCCGGCTGGCAGCGGTAACCCGGTTCCGGGCAAAATCGGAAAATGGGCGCCATGGATCATCGTGTTGGCGGGGCTGTGCGTCATGTACGTCCCTACTCTTTGGAGCTTGTTCCATGGATCGTGGAGTTCTGGTGAAGAACATGGCCCGATAGTGCTGTTTGTTGCGCTTTGGCTTCTCTACCGCAAATGGCCGGAAGTCATGGCTGCTCGTGAAGAAGCTCCGCGCACTGTCATGGGGTGGGTAATTCTGCCAATAGGGTTGCTATTTTACATTGTGGGGCGTTCGCAGTCAGTCGTTCCGTTTGAAGTAGTATCCGTCATCCTGATTCTGGTATCGCTGGGTTTGGGTCTTTTAGGCAAGAAAGCCATCAAGCTTGTCTGGTTTCCGCTCTTCTTCATGCTGTTCATGGTTCCAATCCCCGCTGTGATTGTGGATAGCATTACCATGCCGATGAAGATAGCGGTTTCTTGGGCTGTCGAACATTTGCTATATAGTGCGGGTTACCCGATAGCTCGTTCTGGCGTCATTTTGCAAATTGGCCAATATCAGCTGCTTGTAGCGGATGCCTGTGCTGGATTGCAGACTCTTTTTACGCTTGAATCATTGGGACTTTTATACCTCAATCTTGTACGGCATGAATCGATAATGCGCAATACAATTCTGGCAATTCTCATTGTGCCGATTTCCTATACTGCCAATGTTATCCGTGTGATGCTGCTTGTCCTGATTACGTACTATTGGGGTGACGAGGTCGGACAAGGTTTTTTACATGGCTTTGCCGGCATGGTGCTTTTCTTGAGCGCGCTGATATTGATCATCGGATTTGATTCGCTTACCAGGACGATGTTTATACGCAAAGAGATCAGGGTAACAGCATGAGCGCATGCACTTTTCCTGTTCTGCTTCGTCGTGCTTCCCTTATGACGGTTTTGATGTTTACTGCTGCCATTCTGGCATACTTGTTAACGCCCAAAATCACAACAAGGATGGATTCGACACAGGCGGGTTCTATTGATCTCGAAGACCTTATACCACGCCAATTCGGCGAATGGTATATGGATGAACGTACTGTTCTTGAGATAATTAATCCACGATTGCAAGAAACTTTGGTGCGTATATACTCACAAACTTTGTCACGTACTTATATCAATCGTGAAGGGCGGCGCATCATGTTGTCCATTGCCTATGGAGCAGATCAGTCCAATGAAAATCGCATCCACAGGCCGGAGGTATGTTATCCCGCCCAAGGTTTTTCGCTGACTAGCCAAAGAAAAGACGTAATCAATAAGGGAGGCATGGATATGCCAGTCATGCGGCTTGTTGCTAAAGCAGGCAATCGTAACGAGCCTCTTACCTATTGGATACGGTTTGGAGACACGATGATAAGGGGTTCCATTGAACAATCACTTGCACGCATTCGTTACGGCCTGCAAGGCATTATTCCGGATGGGGTTCTGGTTCGTGTGTCTGAAGTCAACGCAGACACACAGCAATCTTTTACTTTGCAAGACGAATTTATAATTGATTTATTAAATCATATTCCTTTGGAAACAAGGAAAGCCTTGATTGGTTCCTTATCTTATAGTCCGTCCACAAAAAGTTAATCTGTTTATAATAGTTTTATATGAAAGATACGGCTCTGAAGAAAATTTCCGGCAATGCCGGTGCAATGTTGGTAAGTCAGCTTGCACTGGCGTTAATGCCATTGTTGCTCACCCCTTATCTTGCGCGCACATTGGGTATGGAAAATTACGGGCTGTATGCTTTTGGCCTTTCATTTATCCAGATTGCCGCCATTCTTACCGATTATGGCTTTAGCCTTTCCGCTGTTTATAAAATAGCTCGCGCTGATGGGGATATGTTGGAAATTCGGAAAATTGTTGGAGCAGTATATATCTGTAAAATACTAATTTGCATTTTTGCTGTATTATTTCTTTTTCTATATCCATCTCTGAATCAGGATTATGCAGATAATAAAGTTTATTTCTGGATATTGTCGCTTTCAGTCATTGGAATGACATTGCAACCGATTTGGCTGTTCCAGGGGCTGGAACGAATGTGGAAAATAACCGTCTGCATTGTTGCATCCCGGTTATCATATGTTTTCCTAACGCTGATCTTTGTAAAAAACCAGGATGATCTGGAATACGCTGCTTTCTTCAATGGAATAACGCATCTACTGGCTGCGGGGTTAGGGCTTCATTTCGTTCACAAAGTCGGGGTATGGCCAAAATGGTCAAGCATCCGCTATGCCCGCGATGTGTTTAAATCCTCCACCGAATATTTTTGGTCACGAATAGCTGCCGCTGCCTATGGAGCCGGCGCTGTGTTTTTTCTTGGCACATTCTCGACCCCTGCCCAAGTTGCCACATATTCTGTTGCAGAACAGTTTTATCGTGCTGCGCTCGCGGTGTATGCCCCTTTGACTGCGGTACTGTACCCCCATATGGCAAGGTACAGGGATGTGTTCTTTTTCAAAAAAATCTTTAAGGTTGCACTATTAGTGGCATTTACTGGAATCGTGATAGGCCTGCTTTCCGGCAGCTGGTTGATCGAACTGATTTTCGGAAAAGCGTATACAGACAGTGTGAGCGTATTTTTGTTTTTTATGCTTGCGCTTGCGGTAGCCATTCCTTCAATTCTTTTGGGTTATCCATTCTTGGGTGCCATGGGTAATGCGACAGCGGCTAATCGTAGCGTTCTTCTCGCCGGAGGTATACAAATCATTGCCATGATCGTTTTGTATTCTATGGGCCTGTTTTCGGCGGTCGCTGTTGTGTCGACAGTCCTTATAGCCGAAATCTGCGTATTTTTATATCGTATTAAATATGCGATTCCGTATTTTAAAAAGCTGGTTTCGGCACCATTTAAGTCTGTGCCAAGTCAGACGACTCTAATCCAGACTGGCGGCAAGTAACGAATCATGACGACTGTTATTACCTACGGCACATTTGATTTATTCCATGAAGGGCATCGCCGCCTGCTGGAGCGAGCCAAAGCACTTGGTGATCGCTTGATCGTTGCAGTCACCACTGAAAATTTCGATGATGCCAGGGGTAAGCTCAATGTGATGCAGCCGTTGATGGAGCGCATCCAGAACGTGCGAAGTTCCGGCTTGGCGGACGAAGTTATCATCGAAGAGTATGAAGGGCAGAAAGTTAACGACATTCAAAAATACCGTGTAGACATTTTTGCTATTGGCTCTGACTGGGTAAGCAAATTCGACTATCTAAACGACTATTGTAAAGTGGTTTATTTGGAGCGTACCAAGGGGGTCTCGTCTACCCAACTACGCAATGAAAGCGGAGTAATCAAACTCGGTGTCGTTGGCTCTGGGCGCATCGCAGCCCGTTTTGTTGCCGAAGCGCGTTTTGTTTCCGGAGTTTCCATCGAAGCCGTTTACTCTAGGCGGTTTGAGTCGACCCAAGCATTTGTCCAGCGCTTGGAGTTGGAGACTGCCGTGACGACTTACGAAGAGTTGCTCTCGAATGTCCAGGCGATTTACATTGCCTCCCCACATACTACTCACTTTGATTACGCTAAGCGAGCTATTGAAGCAGGGGTTCATGTTTTGTGCGAAAAACCGATGACGCTCACCAAGGCTGAGACGGAGGAACTTTTCAGTTTGGCTAAAGCGCGCGGAGTAGTTTTACTCGAAGCGGTAAAAACAGCCTTTTCTCCTGGTTTTCAGCGCATGGTAGCTGTGGCTCGCATGGGTTTTATCGGTCGTATCCGTTCGGTGGATGCTACCTTTACCAAGCTGGTGAACGTTGGTCGAGAACTCGAAGGTCTGGATGGTGGCAGCATTTCGGAGTTGGCTACTTACCCATTGCTTGCCGCAGTGAAATTGGTTGGCACCGATTATTCGCGTATCTGCACTCACTCACTCAAACGCGAAGGGGATGAGGTTGAGATTTTCTCTCGCATCGACCTTAGCTACCTACACAGTGTTGCCTCTGCGCGCACTGGCATCGGGGTAAAAGCCGAGGGGGAACTGATCGTTGCAGGTGAAAAAGGTTATGTTTATGTCCCTGCTCCTTGGTGGTTGACAGAATATTTTGAAACACGCTTTGAAGACAGCCGGCAGAACAAGCGTTATTACTACAAATTCGATGGTGACGGCCTGCGCTATGAATTAGCCGAATTCGTGTGGATGATTCGTAATGGAGTTCTGGAATCTTTCAAGCTCCGTCCCGAAGAATCTATAGCCATAGCCGGTATCATTGAAACAGCACGTGCTAACTCGGAGTATTTTGGTTAACTTTATTTTTATTGAGTATTTTTGAAAATGCTATTGCAGCCTGAAGGGAATAAAAGCATGCCAACAAACATATCAAATTCTTCACCGTCTCTAATAGAGATTCAGCAAAATATTTTACAAAATTTTTATGCTTTGCATCAGTTTTGTGAATACAATAATATAAGATACTACATTATAGGCGGTACACTCATTGGCGCTGTCAGGCATGAAGGTTTCATTCCTTGGGACGACGATATTGATATTGGGATACCACGCCCAGACTATGATCGGTTACTTGAACTTGCCGATAAGTTCTGCGATAAAACTAATGGGCGCTATAAAATTTGCCATACCGGTAATGATGAAGGTTATTTTTATCAGTTCGCAAAATCTTATGATACGCAAACTACGGTGACAGAAAATTTTATAAATGAATTTACACGCGGGCTCTGGGTTGATATTTTCCCATTAGATGCAACCTTTACCACTCCATTTTTGCGGAAAATACATTTCAACATAATAAGAAGACTAATTATTTTATGTGCTATCAAATCAGGAGGATTCCCAATACCTAAAAATTTGATTAAACGAAAATTTAAGTGGCTAATTCATAAGTTTATTCCAATTTCTTCAGCTATGCTTAATTTTTTGATTACGATGATTCTTAAGATTAAAAAATTTGGTAATGCAAGTTACATAGGTAATTTTGTTGGTGCATGGGGATATAAAGAAATTTGCAGAAAACATCTGTTTGATGAGTCAATAAAACTTAAGTTTGAAACATTTGAAGTTAATGCTCCGGCGAGATATGATGAGTATCTTAAAGGAATCTATGGTGATTATATGATACCTCCGCCGCCTGATAAACGTTACTCTCACCACGCGATATTGCGTATTGATCTCTCTCCTTATATCCATAAATGAGGTTAAAATGCGCAATATTGGCTTTGTTGTTACCACCTTGGGTAGAGTCCAAGCACTTAATAAATTACTGACTTCTTTGATAGGTCAGCTTATTCTTGGCGATCAGATTGTTATTGTTACGCAAAGAAATGTTGACCAAGTTCAAGATCTAGTGGGTAGCTTTAATTTGTTGCCTATAACTGTTACTACATCTGATAGAGGCGCAGCGCTTGGGCGGAATGTCGGTGTTCAAACATTGCCGGAAGGTGATTTTGTTTTGCAATTTCCTAACGACACAACTTGGTTTCCTGATGGAGTTGTCTCGCATATGCGTTCGGCGGTTGCGCCCATAAAATTTCGCTTCGGAGGGATGACGGTAATTGATGAAGAAGGTTCAAAATTCGTCATTCCTCCACCTAGTTCTTTGCTGAACAAATTCACTGTATGGAAAGTTATAGAAATGGGGTTGCTGGTCTGCCGCAGTGATTTTGCACGACTTGGTGGTTTCGATCCAAGTATTGGTACAGGAGCTAGTACGCCTTGGCAATCCGGTGAGGCTGCCGATTTGCTTCTGCGCGCTCTTGCCGAGAGTCCATCACTTGCGCATGAATTCCTGTGGTTGCCAAATTCGATTGCTTTGGGTGGTGTTACTGAAACATATGGCCTAAATAAAGCTGAAAGGCGGCAAAAACTTCTTGCTTATAGTCGTGGTCTAGGTTGGGTGGCGCGCCAGCATAATTATCCATTTTGGTGGAAATTAAAAACATTGATTGGTGGCGCTACTAAAGGTATTCGTCATCCAGAGTATGAAATCTTAGATGGAGGATGGGGATTTGTGGGGAGATTAGAGGGGATGTTGGGGTGGACGTTCAGAAAAGGACACTATTATGCCGTTTTCCGTTGATGAATTTTAGGCTGGGCGGATCAAACTGAGTCTGTAAATTAAACTGTGTAACTACTTTTTGAGAGCCAGGCGGAGTGGTCATCTCCTATTTCAAACATGCCAATGTTCAATACGCCTCTTTATATTGTAGTTGATTGCCGGGTTAATAAATAACAGTGTTTTGTAAACTCATCATGTTCGATATTATATTGCCAGGTTAATAGGATAGTCGGCATCAACGTGTTGCGCTTTGACGTTGAAGCTGCCCTACTATAAATAATATGTATATATTTGATTATAAGAATAAATATTTCAAAGACCCTTTCCCACTGTGGATAAGAATAGCGTTATTAGTATGTGCGTGTAGTTATGTTTTTGAGGGGCTGCTACGCTGGCTGCTCTCGCTTATCGGTATGGGTTTTTTGATTTATATCAGAGACCCGCTTGTTATAATAATGATTATGAGACCTGTTTTAAGGTTTCTGACAGGCTGTAAAGTTAATGCGAACGGTATATTGTTGTGGATTTATTTTGGATTTTTATTCTTCTATTCAGTGTTTACTGAGAGTATTATTCAGGTTCTTTTTGCAGTAAAAATACTTCTTCTCTTTATATTGGGTGTTGCGTATTCGAGAGATTTTACCGAATGCGCGATTCATTGGAGGAGGGTATTTTATATTGTATCTTTCTTGATTTTTGTTGGGTTAGTCGTCGATAGCACTTTGGGTTTTCCTTGGAGGAATATGGTAATCAATGTTGGGGGACACGAAAAAGCAATTGGAAAGACGGCGCAAGTCTTGGGGGAACGTATGCGTCATCATGGGTTTAGTTTGGCTCCTAATCCGGCAGCATCGTATTCTATTATATTTTATTTATTATATTCATGTTCTTATGCGAAGTGGTCTTTTGCAAAATTACTGCTGCTAATAATGACATTTATAGCGATTTGGTTGACTGGTATAAGAAGCATTTTGCTGGCTTTAATAATAATTTCTTTGTGTGATATATTTAGGTTTTTGCCGTATGTATGGGAAAAAATTATTGTTTGTGCAACAACTATATTTGTTGCCCTTGGAGTGGGGTTGCCATTTATTCTTTCTTTTGGTTCAGTGTCATACTCGGGCTATATAAAAAATCTTTTAAATTCTCCCTTTGCTTCTTTCGCGATTAGAATAATGGATACTTGGCCGCATGCCTTTGCGAGCAATAAGTCATATTTGTTGGGCGGGGGATTGGGGGCAGTTGGTGGTTCGCAAATTATGTTTGACCCATGGAGTCATTTAGGTGGCGGGTTTTGTGATAATTGGGCTGTATACGCTTTCCTGATAGGAGGTGTAATTCCTATCATATTATTTTCCGTTGTACTTGTACAAGCCGCAAGGGTTAAATGTACAGAAAGCTATTTGATACCAACTTTATCTGTATTTATAGCGATTTATGGCTCAATGGAAACTGGTTTTGAGTTGCCTGGGTCATCATTTTTTCTAGGAATATTGCTTGGTTATGTTTGCATGAGATCAATGCAAAGCAAGAGATGAGGTGTTTTTCCGGAAAATCTGGAGTGTCAGGCATGAGCAGACTCTACTATCATCTGCTACTCCATTTGGGGGCAGGTCACAGACCTTTACTTTACCTATTGGGGGGTGAATGATATGAATCCATGCGTTAGATATGATTTACATAGAATCGTTGTGCTTGCGCTTGCCTTGTATATGTTATGTATTCAACAAATGGCACTTGCCGACGAAGTTATACTTATTAATACAATTGAGCGCAACACTAAAGTAATTACCTGTGTTGAAAGTGCCACTTGGCATTTCAAGATCAACTCAGACGGCAAAAAAAGCATATATAATTTTGTTTTTCGCAACCTGAAAGGGGAGATAGTGAAAAAAATTTCGCAGCTTGACGATACTGACTCATCGTTAATTATCACTGCAAATGGATTGTCTGTCGGTTATTATGATCTAGAGCTTTATTCTGAAACGCAGTTCTTGTGGAAAAGTTCTTTGGTCGTTTTACCAGACGGTGATCCTCCGCAGGAAGAACGCTTTGGAATGGACGCTGGGGTTAGCTGGAAATTCGGTGGCGAGTACAGCCAGGATCCATCTATCCTTGCTGATCGATCATTTGATATGATGAAACTTGCCGGGATCCGGAGCGTGCGCGACCGCATGGGATGGTGGAAACTGCAAAAAAATGAAAACACTCCTATCAATTGGGGGATATTTAGCAGTATGGCAGATAAAGCTTTAGCAAAAGGTCTTGATCTTGTACAAATAGTTGATGCAGCACCTTTTTGGATATATCCAGAATTGAAAATGGACCACAAAGCGGCTCCACCATTGGATTATGCTAAAGTATTTGAATTCGGTCGTCAGTATGCACTTGGTTTAGGTAGAAAGGCCCGTAGTGTCGAATATTGGAACGAGCAAAACCTTCATACGTATTTTGACGGTTATCCTTTTCAATATGCAAGTGGTCTCAAAGCATTTAGCGCCGGTGTTAAATCTGTTGATCCAAAAATAAAAATCCTTCTTGGTTCACTCGCTGCTGGTGACCCTTTTCTTGGTGTTGATGATCATCAATCTTTGCTATTTCAAGAAGAAACTTTTGCTAATAATGTCGCAAATTTTTTTGACCTGCGTAATGCTCATTACTACCGTGATAGAAAAGAAGCGTATGGAAAAAAGCTCGAGTTGACGCTTTTCGATACCTTTTACAGCAGGAATTTTGCGGAAATTGAACGTCAATATATGATAAATGACCGTCCAGGTTGGCTTACTGAAACTGGTTATAGATTCTTTACTGGTGAGGATGGTAATAGAGAATTCGAGATTTTACAGGCGCAATATCTTGTTAGGACTTATGTCACGGGATTCGCAAGTGGATATGAACGTGTTTTCTACTTTTTTTGGCCGTATCTTGTTGAAAATGCAATGCCATATTATATTGGAGGGAAGAAACAGAATTTTACTAATTGGAAATGTATTAACGGTATCGGAATTCCCCCTATAGAACAACAAGAAGCACAGGGGCAAAAGAAATATCAAATATGGGGTATAACCCGTTGTGATGCTTCTCCTCGCCCGGCGTATTTTGCCCTTGCTCTGCTAACTAGACATTTGAACGGTGCATCCATTGTAGGTGTCGAAAAGCATGGCGCTCAGGGGCGCACTGTTTATTTTCGCCGTGCAGATGCATCTATAGTTGCTGTTACTTGGGGGGGTAATTCCAATGTGCTCAATCTGCCAAGCATTACTGTGCGCGATATTTTTGGCCGTGAGGTAACATTGCCAAATACAGATTCAGAAAAAATGCCGCTGTTAGTTTCAAATATTAGAGCGCTGCCTTCAGCGGTTATGCCTGTGACTTTGCCTAAATCTATTTCTTTACCAAAAAATCCTCTATGGTTAGAGGCGCGTGTGAAAGTCGCTGGCCGAGAAATTCTTTCTAGAAATCATCAATCGCTTTCCGAGGTTATAGTCGAAGCTGGACAGGTTATGGAGCTTGCCGTGCGCGCTCATGATGGTAATTCCACCAACAGTAAAGCTTACAAATTTCAATGTGTACCGGGGCCCAGTCTTGATGTAAGTTATGAAGGTTGGCAAGATGATCAATATTCCTGTCATTTTACTGTTGGCTCATCGCTTGCTGGTGGTAGCTACGCTACGATTAATGCTTATTCAGGCAATAAGTCCGATACAGTACGGGTAGCCTTGCGGGTTTATCCACCGGTTGCTAAATCTTTCTGTGGTACATGGAGCAAGTTGGCTTCTAGTAAAGCTTTGACAGAGATTTATCAACAAAATGGTACATGCGCAGTTACAGTGAAAAGTGAGTTCAAAGAAATAGGCAATATTTGGATTTTCCCCTGGTTGGCGATAACGCCGCAGACTATGCTTTCCACTCGAAGTGGCATACGTGTAAGGATTAATGACATTCTTGGTTGGGGGGGGCTGCGTGCTCCCCTGCAAGTGACACTCTGGGAGAAATGGCCATCTGGTGAGAAATGGCTATTGAACCTTAGCAAAACTGCAGATGGTAGCTATATCGGCCTTTTCAGGGATGTAAAAAATCAGTTAGAAGGTGGAGTTGGAAATAAAAGGCTTGATTTAATAGACGTTACCAGGATATTGATAGGAGGTGCTTTTTATGCTGGTCACCCTGGTAAGTTGGGGTTCCGAATTGAAACTGTCGAATGGCTACAATCTGGTTCGACACTAAACTTTGGAGAGAACTTTCTCCCTTATACCGTAAAAACGGGTCAGCAGTTGGTGTCTGAAAATAGTAGATTCAAGTTAGTGTTGGGACAGGATAGAAATGCACGCTGCTACGACAGTAGTGGTCAGATTGTTTGGGCGCTCAAATGGGATACAATACCACGTACAAGTGGCGACAGAGTCACATTGGAAGATAATGGTGAGCTTGTTGTATATGCAAAAAATGGTGAAAAAAAATGGTCATCACATTCAACCTCAACTTGTTATATAAGCGCGTGTGCTGGTAAGTAGACAAGCTTTGCCATACGTGATGAAGCTGATTTGTAATCTTTCTATGCTTGGTAGACATCCCACAGGTTTGGGTGTTTACGCCGAGCACTGCGTTTCAGGTTTGGCACAGCGCTTTCGCCTTGGATTGATTGCCGGAAATGGATACCTTCCAGATGGCGAAGTAGTGGTTAAGGCACCTGATTCAGTTGCTATTGGTAGTGGCAAACTTGCTGCGCTGCGGCGGCAATGGTGGCTACGTTCTGTGCAATTTAATTCTGATCAAGTTATGTATTCGCCGACCCATCACGGACTGCCTAATCAGGTTGGGCAGATCATCACCGTGCATGACCTTATCAGCTTGAGATTTCCTGCACAGCATTTTTCGCAATACCTTTTTTTTCGTTTTGGCTTGCCACACCTATTAAAAAAGTGCCGCGCGGTTTTTACGGTCTCTGAAACTACACGCCATGATATTGCCAAGACTTATGCCTTCCCTTTGGAAAGTATTTTTGTTGTGCCGAATGGAGTTGATCAGAGCGCCTTTCCGCCTGCTTCTGGTGCACATTCAGGGAGTCGTTTCTTATTGATGGTCGGAGCGCGATATCCACATAAGAATGTGCATGAAGTGTTGGATATGGCTCCATGTTGGCAAGAGAATTATAGACTAATCATTACTTCTTGCGATGGCCCGTACCGGAAAGCGCTCGCACAGAAAGTTCGTCATCTTGGGCTTGATGACAGGGTTGAATTTAAGGATTACGTATCACGTGAAGCATTGCTGTATCTTTATCAAAGTGCGAGTGCATTAGTATACCCTTCGTGTTGGGAGGGGTTTGGTATCCCCCCGCTTGAAGCGCTGTCGTGTGGTACGCCAGTAATTGCTTCAGATATTCCGCCACATCGTGAGGTGTTGGGTGATGCTGCATTTTTCGTAAAGCTTGGTGATCCACAAAGTTGGGCCGAAGCATTCCGATTGCTGTCTTTGCCTGAGAAAGTAAACAATTGCATGGAAATGGGTCAAATGCGGCTGTCTAAATTTACTTGGGAGAACGCTCTTAAAGCGCTTGAGAGTGCATTGTTGAACGTTGAGCCGCGCTTAGAGGAATGCAGATTATGAGCGTGCAAAAGTTAAGCGCCATTGTTGTCAATTATCATACACCTGATCTAACCAAGACATATGTTCGGTCATCGGAAAATAATTTTGATATTATTCGTTTGATATTGGCATTTATAGTATTTCTTGTGCATTCGTATGATTTATCACATTCAAATGATTTAGAGTCGCTTACGTATTTCTTGTCGTCTAAAGTTGCTGTCGAATCATTTTTTGTGATTAGTGGTTTCTTGATTATTATGAGTTATGAGAGAAGTAAGACTTTGTCGAGTTATGCACGAAAAAGGATTAGAAGAATATATCCTGCTTATATAGCATCCCTTTTATTTTTTGCAATTCTGCTTCCTATAATTGAGTGCACTTCCTATGGAGTTTTCACTTCTTTGGGCTATATAAAATATTTGGCCATCAATGCTGTATTTTTAAACTTTATCACGCCTTCTATCCCCGGGGTCTTTGAAAATAATCTTATCCCCGCAGTCAATGGTGCCATGTGGACTATTAAGATAGAAGTTATGTTCTATGTATGTGTCCCTATTGTTGCATGGTTGTGTAAAAGAAGTCGCCCTGCACTCATCCTCTTGCTTTTATATATAACTGGTTTTTTATACTCTGTTTTGATGAAAAACCTTAATTGGACACATGCTGCAATCTTTGCGAAGCAACTGCCGGGGCAGTTGCAGTTTTTTGCATCTGGAATGGCGATTTATTACTTTTATGATAAAGTTATAGCTTCCGGTCGGCTTTGCTTGGTAGTCGTGGCTTTAGGATTTTCATTACATTATACAGGAGTAAGCGACATGCTATATCCAGCTTCCTTGGCTTTGGTGCTTTGCTTTTTCGCTTTCTGTCTTCCTGCCATTAATCTGAGTAAAATTGGTGATCTTTCTTATGGGGTTTATATTGTACATTTCCCTATCTTACAAGTACTGATCAGCTTGGGTATGTTTAGGTATTCTGGATGGGGCGGTTTGTTGGTGGCTACAGTCCTTGTTATTTTCGGGGGGTATTTGATGTGGCATCTTGTTGAAAAACGATTTTTATTTAAAAATAGTCATTATTTGGCTAAACCTTCGCAGTGAATGGAAGCTGAAGTTGTTTTAGCATTCAGAATGAAACGGCGGCTGTCTCCTCCTTTGTGAAGCGACGAAACGGTCGGGGCTGGGCCGAGTGATCGATTTCTTTGGAGGCTGTACATTGACATGGATATCCAAAACAAAGTAAGCGTAGTAATTGTTAACTATTGTACGCCGGAGTTGGTCAAAACGTGCGTTCAGTCGCTGCGTGATTGGCAGGTCGCAGGTGACGATCAAATTATTGTTGTGGATAACGCCTCTCCAGACGGCTCGTTTGCGCAATTACGTGCAGAGTTATGTGGAATAAAAGTGCTGGATACCGGACGTAACGGTGGCGCTTCTTATGGCGTTAATATTGGAGTAAAGGAGACGCTAGAACAGTATTTATTAATACTCAATCCCGATACCTACTTTATAGATGACACTATCAAGCTAGCCCTTCAGGTGCTGGACGAAAGACCCGATGTCGGGTTGATTGGCCTCGATCTGATATATCCGGATGGCCGCCGTCAATTCTCCGCGCGACGTTTTTATAGCATCCTCGATATTATCTGCCGCCGCTCGCCGATTGGGCATTATTGGCCGATGAAAGGGAGGCTGGATAAGCACATGATGATTTCGTCTTGGGAAGATGGTAAACCTTTCGATGCCGATTGGGTCATGGGTACCGGATTCATTATTCGGCGCGATCTGTTTCAGCGTATAGGGGGGATGGATGATTCATATTTCCTTTATATGGAAGACGTAGATTTATGTGCTCGCGTATGGTCTTCAGGATCGCGTGTAGTGTGTGTGCCGGGCGCGCGTCTTGTCCATCACCATCAACGTTCAAGCGCGTCTGGCCCTTTTAGCTGGGCTGGACGGACACATCTCAAAAGTCTTTTTACCTTCGCTCGCAAATACAGAGTGCCGTTGCTTGTACCGCCTGACGTCAATACTATCAGGCGAGCCTGAAACGGCGATATCTCGAAAAGGCGACCGTCTCCTGTGTCGCGTGTCGCGGACGGCGCGCGCGACTTGTTTTTCGATTTATTTGGTTCTACAATTAATTCATGTTGACTGTTGTCGAAGCCCCTGAATTCCTCGCTTGGTATCCGCACGTCTGGTCGGACGATGAGCGTGACGCCTTCGTCGACTGGATTTCCCAACACCCGGATGCCGGGGATGTCATTGCGCATGCAGGCGGGTTGCGCAAGGTGCGTTTTTCCCGGCAAGGCATGGGCAAGCGCGGCGGGGCGCGAGTGATTTATTACCTGCGCGACAAGGAAGGGCTGGTTGTCTTGCTGCTAGTGTATGCCAAGGCCAAATTCGACAATCTGCGCCCGGAGTTCTTGCGGCACTTGAAGGAGCGTTACGATGTCTGAACTTCCCCCCCATCCCGATCCGGAAATGGACGCCTTCGAGCAGGCGCTACTGCGTTCAGTAGAGGAAGCGCGGCGCGGCGAATACGCCCGGGTTTCCACGCCTGCCGACATCGTTGCCAGACGGCGTGGCAGACCCGTTGGAAGCGTCAAGGCTTCCCCCAAGGTGCAAACCGCCATTCGCTTCGATCCGGATGTGCTGGCGCGGCTGAAAGCCACAGGTAGGGGGTGGCAAACAAGGGTCAATGACACCATGCGCGAATGGCTGGAAGCGCATTCGGTGTAACAGCCCGGCAAGTGGCGTAAGGCGCGCGGGGTCATCACCCCGCCCATTTCCCAGGGCGATTGCACCTGTTTATCATGCTTACAGGCTCTCACCGCACCAGCGACACCCCAATCCTGAATTGCGGCGAACTCGATTCATTGTATTCGAGCAAGGTCTGCCCATACCCATTGAAATACTGCAAGTGGATGAAAGTGCCGACCCCCGAGAAGATGTTTTTCCGTATCGGGTAGGATAGGTCGAACTGGGTACTGCCGACCCCGGCGGTGCCGCGCCGCAGGATTGCGGTGAGCATCAGGGCGGAGTCGCGCCCGATGCGTAGCCCGAGTTGACCATGACCGCGGTAGCGATGGATGTCGGCGTTATCGCTTTTGTCCATGTATTGCCATATCTTCGGCTCGATGCCGATATAGGTCTTGCCGTCGGGCAGGTGGTAGCGCAGGTCGGCGCGCGCGAACCAGGTGTCGATGCTGCGCGAATCCGGCCCGTCGCGACCGTTGGATTCATGCTCGTAACCGCCTGCCAGCGTCAGGGAATCGCCAAGGGGCGGGTTGACGGCTTTCCATTGGAAAAACAGCGACGGGCGAAAGCTGGTGTCGCGGAATGGCTTGGATTCGGATTCGAGATCCCATATCGAGGTCTGGGTGAAAGCGAAGTAGAGTCCCTGTGTCACCGGCAGGTTTTGGGCGACGATGCCTTGAGTATCGAACAGGCGGTAGCGGAAACTGAGTTGGTAGCGCGCCGATTTCGGGTGTTTGCCGCCGAATACGATGTACATGGGTTCATGGAAATCCAGCGCCGTCGGCTCGACGATGGTGTCCGCCGTATCGGCGGGTGAGATGAGGCTGGGGTCGGCGGCGCTTCCGGCTTGGCCGTCTCCGGAAAAGGAAGGCCCGGAAGGCGTCGGGGCCGCTTCGAGCAGCAGGCTGGCATGGGCGGCATTGGCCAGCGTCAGTCTGGTTACGCCCATGGCTTCGATGGGCCAGTGCCCGAGATAGCGTTGCCTCGACAGGCTGGGAGCGCCTATCGCCGTCAGTTCCAGCGCCATGCGCGGACAGTTGCCGCGTAGTTCGATCAGCGCGGATAAGCGGGGCGGCCAGCCCGCTTCGCCCGGCTCGCCGGTTACGACGATCTCGAATGCCTGTCCGGGCGAGACTCTCGGGGTGGGGGCGGCCAGCAGCCAGTCCGCTGTGCGCGCGGGCAGCGCCGTTTCTCTTTCCTGTGTATGAGCGTCGTCGTTGCAGTCCGCCGCGTGCGCGGACATTCCTGCTGCTGCCAGCAGCAGGAAGATGCCATACAAGGCATGATTCTGCCTGGGTATCGGCACGATTCGCCCATCAAGAGTTCCGAAGCATCCAATCCTACGCATTTTGGAAGCTTGCCGGGAAAATCATGTCGGGGAAACGGTATTGTTGCCGTCTGGCAATGCCATGCCGTGCATCGGGGTGGGGCATAATCGGCGTTCGTTCCGTTGCCGGGGTCGATCATGCCCGAGTCTCTCGCCGTCTTGTCTCAATATCTGCTGCCCAAGCGTCTGCTGACGCGTTTGGCGGGCAAGCTGGCTTCCTGGCGGGGCGGAGCGGTTACGACGGCGGCGATTTCCGCTTTCGCGCGCCGTTATGGCGTCGATATGAGCGAGGCCGACGAGCCCGATTTGCGCGCCTATGCCTGTTTCAACGATTTTTTTACCCGCGCTTTGCGCCCGGGCCAGCGGCCGCTTGCCAATGCGGATCTCGTCTGTCCGGTCGATGGCGCGATCAGCGAGTTCGGCGCTATCGCGGGTGGACAGATTTTCCAGGCCAAGGGGCATCACTATTCCACGCTCGCCCTCCTTGGCGGCGATGCCGGGTTGGCGGCGCGTTTTGAAAACGGCGGCTTCGCGACCCTTTACCTGAGTCCGCGCAACTACCATCGCATTCACATGCCTTGCGCCGGGCGTCTCAGCCGCATGATCCATGTGCCGGGCAGCCTGTTTTCGGTCGATCCGGTCATGGCGCGGCGGGTGCCGGGGCTTTTTGCCCGTAACGAACGGGTGGTGTGTGTATTCGAGTCGGCTGCGGGGCCATTCGCGCTCGTGCTGGTCGGCGCGGCGATCGTCGGCAGCGTGGCGACTGCCTGGCATGGCGTGGTGACGCCGCCGCGCCATCGCCGCAAGAGTATCTGGCAGTACGAGGAAGCGAGCGTCGAACTGGCGCAGGGCGCGGAAATGGGGCGTTTTTTGCTCGGTTCGACCGTGGTGGCGCTTTTTGCCTATCCCGCGCTGCGTTTCGCGCCGGTGTGGATGCCGGGGCAGGCTGTGCGCATGGGCGAGGCGATGGGAAGCCTCGGCGCGGCTTGATGCGGCGAGGACGCGATGAAGTTGGCGTCGTCCGCATTCGATGTGTTCGCCTGTCCGCTCGACGGCATTGCACTGATCGAAGCTTCGGCGGGCACTGGCAAGACCTGGAACATCTGCGGCCTTTACCTGCGGCAGTTGCTCGAAAAGGATTTGCCGGTGGGCCGCCTGCTGGTGGTGACGTTTACGCGCGCCGCCACGGCAGAGCTTTCCGCCCGCATCCGGGAGCGTATCGTCGCTGTTTTGCGGGCGCTCGATGGCGGCGATTCCGGTGACGATTCTTTCGTTTTCGCCCTGATCGACGCGGCGCGGGCGGCGGGCGTGGAAGAGTCCGCCATGCGCCGACGTTTGCAGGGGGCGCTGGCGGCGTTCGATGAAGCCGCCATTTTCACGATCCACGGTTTTTGCCAGCGCGCGCTCGTCGATACGCCTTTTGCCGCGGGCTTGCCTTATGTGCTCGATGTGGACGAGGACGACAGCGATTTGCGCCTCGAAACGGCGCGGGATTTCTGGCGGCGCGAGCTTGCGGGTATCGACGCGGCGCTGGCCGGGCATTTGCTGGCGTGCCGCGATAGTCCCGAACGCTGGGCGCAATGGCTCAAGGAAGCGCAGGCGCGTCCTCTGGCGCGAGTGTTGTGGGATGAGGACGGCGATACCGGCGGGAGCGGCCCCGGCGCGTTATTGGCGGCGCTCGATGCCGGGTATGACGAAGCCCGCCGCCTCTGGGGCGATGGCGCTGCCGTCCGGCAGGCGTTCGATGCCGCTACCGGGCTTCACAAGGGGGTTTACAAAACCGCGGCGGTCGATGCCGCGTTCCGGCAATGGACGGCGTGGCTGGCGGCGGGCGATGCGCGTGCCGAACCCGGTTCCGGCGATGGCGACAAACGCGATCTTCTCGGTGCCGCGACGCTCGCGGGCCGGACGAATAAAGGGCATACCCCGCCCGAACATCCCTTTTTCACCGCCGCGCAAAATCTGCTGGCCGTGCGGCGGCAATTCATCGCGGCGCTGGATACGGCGCGGCTGGGCCTGTTGCGCCGTTTCATAGAGGAAGCCGGCGTCGAATTGCGCCGCCGCAAGCAAAGCGAGCGCCGCGTCGCTTTCGACGACATCCTGTGGAACGCGCACGATGCTCTCGCCTCCGGTCGTCAACCGTGGCTTGCCAAGGCATTGCACGCGCGCTACCCGGTGGCGCTGATCGACGAGTTCCAGGACACCGATCCGCTGCAACTGGCGATCTTCCAGCATATTTACGATTGCGATGGCCGTCACGGCAGCCTCTTTCTCGTCGGCGATCCCAAACAGGCGATCTACAGCTTCCGCGGCGCGGATCTCCAGACCTACCTTCATGCGCGCGCGCTGGCCGATGCGCGCTACACCCTGGATGTCAATCGCCGCTCGGCGCCGGCGCTGGTCGTGGCCTGCAATACCCTGTTCGGTGCGAATGGCGCGGCTTTCATGGAAGCCGGGCTGGACTTCCGGCCCGTGCGGGCGCATGAGCCGTCGCAATGCTTGGACGACCGGACGCCTTCGGGTAGCAGCGCAGCCGGTTTGCGGCTGTGGCGCATCCCGCGCGGCGAGAGCATTGAAGGAGACAAGGATAGTAGCGATGAAAACGGCGCGGGCGGCGAGCGCCTGAGCCGCAAACAGGCGCTTGCCCGTGCGGCGGCGGCGAGCGCCGCCGAGATTGCCCGCCTGCTCGCGGCAGGCGAACGGGGCGAGATCCACATCGGCGGGTGCGCCCTGGCGCCGGGCGATGTCGCGGTGCTGGTACGCACGCACAACGAAGGCGCACGCATGAAAGCGGCGCTGGCGCAAAAGGGCGTGGGCAGCGTCGAACTGTCGCAAAGCAGCGTTTTCGCTTCCGGCGAAGCCGGGGAACTGGAGCGGGTTTTGCTGGCGATAGCCGATCCGGCGCGTGAACGCCGGATCAAAGCCGCGCTAGCAACCGGTCTGATGGGGTGGGATGCCGCCGCGCTGGCGCGGCTGGCGAGCGACGATAACGGACTCGTCGAACAACTCGGGCGTTTTGCCGGCTGGCGCGAGGACTGGTTGCGACACGGTTTTGCTTTCATGTCGTGGCGATGGATGAACGATGCCGGGGTGGCGTCGCGGCTGCTTGCTCGCGATGACGGCGAGCGGCGGCTGACCAATCTGCTGCACCTGACCGAGCTTTTGCAACGGGACGCCGGTCGCGCCTCGCCTGCCGTCTTGCTTGGGATTCTCGCCCGCCGCCGCGTCGAGGGCGGCGGGGGCGACGACGCTCTGCTGCGGCTGGAGTCCGACCGCAATCTGGTACGGATCGTCACGATTTACCGCGCCAAGGGGTTGCAGTACGGCATCGTGTTTTGCCCGTTTCTTTTCGATGGCTATGCCGCGAGCCATCGCGGCGGGCCGATGCGATTCTGGCACGACGAAACTGGCGGACAGGTGGCGGATTGGCGCGCAGATCCGGGCGGCGAAGACCGCATCAAGGAAAAGCTGGATGGCGAACGCGATGCCGAAACGCTGCGCCTCGTCTATGTGGCGCTGACCCGGGCCGTGCATCGCTGCTATCTGGCCGTCGGCTGTTACGACAAAGGCGCGAGAAGCGGGGGGAATTACAGGGAGAGCGCCCATAGCCTGCTCAATTGGCTGGTGACGGGCGCCGATGCCACGGTTGCTGCCTGGCAGGAAAAAGATTATTCGCCAGCCGAGGTCGATGCGCGCTGGCGCAGGTTGGCGTCCGCGAGCGGCGGCGCGATGACGCTGGACGATCTCCCTTCGGGCGAGGGTGAATCGTTGGCCCTGGAGGCGGAGCGGCTGGCATTTTCCGCCCCGCGCGCGCCGAAAGTGCCGGGCGGCTGGCGGTTGGGCAGCTTCAGCGCCCTGATGTCGGACGCGGTACACGAAGGCGCGGCGCGGGATCACGACGCCCGTGCCGGACTCGCCGATACCATTGTGGAGACGGACGCGACGTCGCCCCCGCCCGATGACGATATCCTGCGTTTTCCCCGCGGCCCCGTAGCGGGCGACTGCGTGCATGCCGTGTTCGAGGGCATCGACTTCACCCGGTACGAGACCCGCGCCGCGGCCATCGGCAGGGCGCTTGCCGTTCATGCGCCCGCGACGGAAGGGAACCCCGCGCTTTTGCCGCGCATGTTGGCGAAACTCGCCGATGACGTACTTTCCACGCCGCTTGCCGCTGGCGATGGCGCGGTCTTGCTGCTGGAAACCGTCCCCATGGAACGGCGTTTGACCGAATTGGGTTTTTACCTGCCGACGCCGCGTCTTGCCGCCGCCGCCCTCGGCGATTGGCTCGCCGGCCATGGCTACGGCGCGCCGAAGCTGGCCCAGCGCGATCTCACCGGCTATCTCAAGGGTTACATCGACCTCGTGTTCGAGCACGAAGGGCGCTATTGGGCGCTCGACTGGAAGTCCAATCACCTCGGCGACACCCCGGCGGCCTATGCGTCCGCGGCGCTGGCGGCGGTGATGGCGCGGCACGGCTATCACCTCCAGCATTTGCTCTACACAGTCGCCCTGCATCGCCATCTCTCGGACACCCTCCCCGGCTACGATTACGAGCGCCATTTCGGCGGCGTGCTCTACCTTTTCGTGCGCGGCGTGCGGCCCGGCTGGCGAGTCGACGGCGAACAGACCGGGGTATTCCGCCACCGCGCCGCGAAAACGGCCATTGAATCGCTCGACGCGCTGCTATCGGGCGTCGGCTCCGGCGCGGGGCCGCGATGAGTGCGGGCGCAACCTTGCCTTCGCCGGTCGGCCCGCGCGATTCGCCACAAGCCGCGCGCAACGCGCTTGCCGAGGGTTTTGCCGTCCGGATCGGATACTGGGCGGAACGGACAGGCGCGGCATCCGCCGAAATCGCATTCCTGAAGCATGCGGCGCGCGAACTGGCCCTGGCTTCGTGCGACGGGCATGTCTGCCTGCCTTTGCGGGAATTGCCCGGAACGGACCCGGAAGCCGCGCGGCGCGCCTTGCTCGCCAGCGGCGTGGCGGTCGAAGCCGGTTCGCGTGTCCTGTCTACCGCCGCCTGGCCGCTGGTCATCGACGGCGACCGCCTTTACCTGCGTTACTACTTCGATCTCGAAACCCGCCTCGCCGCGGCGCTTGCAGCACTGGCTGCCGCGCCGCCCGTCGATACCGCCCCGGTCGAACGCCTGCGGGCCGTGCTCGACGCCCGTTTTCCGTCGCGTCCGGATGCCGGGCCGGATTGGCAGAAAGTCGCGGCGGCGCTTGCCTCCAACCGGCGGTTGACAATCATCAGCGGCGGCCCCGGCACCGGTAAAACCACTACCGTCGCCGCCTTCATCGCCTGCCTGCTCGAACTTGAACCGGAACTGCGCATTGCGCTTGCCGCGCCCACCGGCAAAGCCGCGGCGCGGATGCGCGAGGCGCTGGCGGCGCGCGCGCGCGGGTTGCCGGAATCCGTGCGCGCGAAATTGCCGGGCGAGGCCCACACCATTCACCGTTTGCTTGGCGCGACCCCGGAGCAAGGGCATTTCCGCCACCATGCCGTCAATCCGCTCGTCCTCGACTTGCTCGTGGTCGACGAAGCGTCGATGCTCGATCTCGCGCTCGCCGCCGCGCTGCTCGATGCCTTGCCCGCGCACGCCCGGCTGGTGCTGCTCGGCGACAAGGATCAACTCGCCGCCGTGGAAGCGGGGGCGGTGTTTGCCGATCTCTCCGCCGGTTGGCGCTTCGGCGAGGCATGGGCGGCCCGCCTCTCGGCATTGACCGATGTACCGGTCGGAGTGCTGATGCAAGGATCGGACGAAGGGCAGGGCGCAACGCTCGCCGATAGCGTGGTCTGGCTCACCGAAAGCCACCGCTTCCGCGCGGATTCCGGCATTGGCCGTCTGGCGCGCGAAATCAACGCTGGCGAGGGAGCGGCGGCGCTCGGGTGGATGAGAACCGGCGTCGACCCCGATGTAGTCTGGATCGAGGGCGAAAGCGTCCAGGCCGGTGTGGCTGGAGATGCGACGCCGCGCGCCTGGCCTTCCGCTGCCGCGCTGGCGGCGATGGAAAACGGTTACGCCGCCTATTTTGCGGCGCTCCGGGAAATGCCTCCCGGCGAACCGCCATCGGCGCGCGTGGCCAGAGTGTTTGCCGCTTTCGAGCGTTTTCGTGTACTGGTAGCGGTTCACAGCGGCCCATGCGGGTTGGCGGCGATCAATGCGCACCTCGCCGGTCGTGCGCGCGCCGCGCTCGGCGTCGACCTTGCCGCCGGGCCGTTCTGGGCCGGAAGGCCGGTCATCGTGCTGGAAAACGATCCCGTCACACGGCTTTTCAACGGTGACGTCGGCCTGTGCCTGCCCGATGCCGGCGGCGCGGCGCGGGTGTACTTCCCCGCAGCCGACAGCGGTCATCGTTCCTTGCCGCCGCAAAGGCTGCCGGAGCACGATACCGCCTTCGCCCTGACCGTGCACAAAAGCCAGGGGTCGGAATTTGCCGAGATGCTGCTCTTGCTGCCCGCTCGCCCGTCGCGCGTATTGAGCCGCGAATTGCTCTATACCGCGATCACCCGCGCGACACGGCGAGTCACGATCGCCGGTGTCGATCCGGTTTTCACCGCCGCCTGCGCGGCGCGCGGAGAACGATTCAGCGGATTGGGAGACAAGCTGCGAGGATAAAGCCCGTGAAGCGGCCCCGATTTATTTGAATCTACTTTAAATTAGAAATGCCGGAGGCGATTTTATGATGAATGTCCGCTATTTGCCGATGGCCATCCTTTTTCTATGCGTGATATCCGTGGTGGCGGAAGCAAGAAAATAGTGTTATCAACGCGATCATGGTTTGGCTGTATGGCTTGGCGCGATGTTGCGGCGGACCGCTTTCGTCTTCTTTGCGTGGTCGACGTTTTGAAGTAATGTCGTAAAATCGCTCTCGTACTCTTATATGAGTTGTCGAACCCTTGAATAGTTCTGCTTTTCTTCTTCGCATGCCACACCCCCGGCTGTTTGCCTTGCGGGAACGGCTGGCGTCGCGCCTCGCCATGCTTGCGGCAGTGGCCTTGCTTTCGATTCCCCTGCTGGCGGGACTGGTATTCTGGGCCGGCGCGTTTGCCGCACTCGGCATTTGGAAGGGGATGGGAGCGCAATGGCCGCTGGCGGCGTTCTGCTGCGCGGCTCTGGCGTTCTCGGGCGGGGGATACATGACGGTGCGGCTGCTGTCCGTGCTGTTCGTGCCCTTGCCTGCGCCGGAAGGCGTCCGGATATCGCAGGAAGACGCCCGCGATTTCTACCGCCTGATCGAAGGCATGGCCTGGGCGCTCGAATCCGACAGCATCGACTATGTATGGGTGACGCCCGACATGAACGCCGCCGTCCTGCAACGCTCCCGCTGGGGCTATCTGGGGCGGATCGAGACGCATCTTCTGATCGGCCTGCCGCTGGCGCATAGCGTGACGTGCTCGCAATTGGTGGCGGTGCTGGCGCATGAATTCGCCCATCTCGCCGTGCAGCGCAAGGGATTCGGCAAACACGGCGCCTTGCTGCGGGCCTGGTGGCTGCGGGCGCTCGACAAAATAGGAGAGGTCTTTCCTATCCTGGGTGCGCAGGCCGACCGGTGGCTTCACGGGTTTTACAGCAACATGGCGCGTCTGGCGCGTATCGAGGAGTTCGAGGCCGACGCCCTGGCAACGCGGCTCGTCGATGCCAGCCTGCTTGGCGAAACCCTGATCGAAGTTTCGCTCAAGGAACGCTTCCTGATGCGGGATTATTGGCCGCGGGTGCTGGCCCAGAGCAAAGTGCGGGCAAGACCGCTGATACGGCCATACCGCGATCTTGGCCTGGGGATGGCGGTCGGCTTTCTGCGCGACGCGCGGGACGATGCGCTGGTTGGCGACAATTCGCCGCAATCCCTGCATCCGACGACCAGGGAGCGCCTGAGCGCGCTGCGTGTACTGCCGCAAACGTCTTCCGAAGACTTGCCTTCGGCGGCGACGCATTATTTCGCGCCGCTGCTGCTGCCCTTGGCCTGGGCGTTCGATCGCGTCTGGTGGCAGGACGTGCGTTCGGATTGGCAACTTATCTACAAGGATGTCCGACGAGGACATAAACATAACAACAAGAGCCAGAGCCGATAACGGGGCGCGAAAGGAGCCGTGACGCATTGCCAGGCTTGCCCAAGAGCAGCGGGCTGTTTCTTGTCTTGAACAGAATCCGGCGCCGTGGTCGATACGCAGGAATGCGCGCTGGATTTACCGATGAATAATATGCTGCAAGATATGGGCGAAAGCTTTGCCGGTCGAATTATCGATTTCCTGCCGGAAGGCTTGCGAACGAAAGTATATGGCCATGGCCTGAGGCTCGATAAGCCGCTATCGAAGAAATTCGTCCTCAAGCTTGCGCAAACGAAAGAAGAACTGGAAGCGTGTTTCCGGCTGCTGCACGACGAATATGTCGACGCGGGAACCATGAAGCCCGATCCGTCCGGATTGCGGGTAACCTTCCATCATGCTTTGCCGACGACATCGATGCTGATGTGCCGTCATGAATCGAAGGTCATCGGGACGGTTTCGCTGATCCGCGAGAACAAACTGGGTTTCCCCATGCAACAGGTCTTCGATCTGGATGAAGTTTTCCAGAAAGGCGGCAATGTAGCCGAAGTATCGGCGCTGGCGATCAGCAAACAGTTTCGCATGGTCAGGAACAGAATTCTGATGCCGATGCTGAAATTCCTGTATGAATATGCGGAATATCGTTTCGACACACAACATCTGGTCATTGCCGCCCATCCGCGCCACATGGGGTTTTATGAAGATATTCTGTGTTTCAGACGGCTTTCTCCGCACAGGGTGGGGCATTATGATTTCGTAAATGGCGCGCCCGCGGCCGGCGCCCATCTCGATCTGGTGAAAGCCAAGGAAATATTCCAGAAAAGATATGGCCATTTGCCGGCCGAGAAAAATCTCTATCATTATTTCACCGCGGCTTCGCTGCCCAATTGCCAGTTCCCGCACCGGCGCTTTCATACCACGACGGATCCGGTCATGACTCCGGAACTGATTGACTATTTTTTCAGGGAGCGCACGAAGCTGTTTCTCACCTTGAATACGCGGGAAACCCAATTACTGCACGCGCTTTACGATTTGCCCGAATACAAGCATTACCTGCCGCCGCTATCCTCGGTCGCGCCGGACGAAAAAGGCGGTCGGACCCATAGCCGCCGTTTTCCGGTCAGGTGTCCGGCCCGCCTGCGCATCGATTTGGGCGGCGTTTGGCATACCGTGGCGCTGGTCGTCTATGAGTGCTCGGAAATGGTTTTCTGCGCCCATTGCGAGCGCCCTTTGCGGACGGGCATGCGCGGCGAAGCCGAAGTGGATCTGGGCGAACACGAGAGTTGTACCTTGCCCGTGGAAATCGTGCGCCTGAGCAAACACAGTAATCGCGTAATCATGCTGCGCGTCCTCGATGCCACGGGCGAGCAGGGCAGGCTATGGCTGAAGTTCGTCCGCGCGATCAACAAGGCGGCCATCGGCGCCGATCTCGACGAGGCGACGCGCTTCTGTGACGACGTACTGGACATGATCCCCGAACGGCATACGACTAACAGATAGTTCGCGCCGTCTGGGTTTTTCGCCCGTGCGGCGGCTGCGGGCCTGTTCCAGTTGTTCGCACATGCGGGCCGCGCCGTCGAGCAGTCTGGACGTGTGGCGCTGGATGATGTCGGGCGGGATGAAAAACAGATTGTCCGCCTTCACCGCCGCGAGTTCCGGCCAGCGCCGCCATTGATCGAGCCATTCCGGGCGCGCTTCATCCATGCCGCTGGCGACGATGGCTTCCGGGCGGGCGGCGAGCACGGCCTCGGTGGAAACCGTCGGCGTGAGCGGGCCGGATGCGGCGAAAACGTTTTCCCCGCCGCACAGGTCGATGACCGCGCTGATCAGATGGCGGCCATTGACCGTCAGGAGCGGCTGGTTCCACACCTGATAAAACGTGCGCACACGGGGCCGCGCCGCATAATGCCGTCGCAAATCGTCCAGCCGGGCGCGGAAATCCCGCGCCGCTTGCCGCGCCGTACTGGAACTGCCGGCCAGTATGCCGAGCGTTTCCAGATTGCGGGCGATATCTTCCAGCGAGCGCGGCTCATCGACGTAAACCGGCACGCCCAGCGCCGCCAGCCGTTCGAGTTGTCCGGGGTGGCTGCCGCTTTGCCAGGCCAGTGCCAGATCGGGCTTGAGTGTGGCGATCGCTTCGAGATCGAGATTGGTGTAATTGCCGATGCGGGGCAGGGCGCGCGCTTCGGGGGGATAATCGCTGAAATCCACCGCCCCGACGATGCGTCCGCCCGCGCCTGCGGCAAAAAGCTGCTCGGTCAGATGAGGCGCCAGGCTGACGATGCGTTCGGCAGGGCGCGCCAGCTTCACGGTATGCCCGGCGGCATCCACGGCGATGACTTCGGCGCGCAAGGGCGCGCAGGCAAAAACCAGTGGCAGGGCGAGAAAGAAAAGCGTCCGGCTCACGCTTCACCGACGGGATCGGGTAACGCGACGATCTGTTCCAGTCCGGCGGCCATGGCCTCGACGCCCTTTTCGGTCAGGGTCAGGCGGTCGAGCATGACCGGGCCGATACCTGCCGCGCGGG